>JAWWBR010000075.1:0-16923 GCA_033720855.1 Alphaproteobacteria bacterium | reverse complement strand
TTTAGTAGGGCACCGAGGGGGGCGCGCCTATGCAACCTCCCTCGGTGTTCTTCTCATTTTTGAGCGTTGATTTCATACCCGCTTCTGACTCAAAGCGGACGTAAAGAGGGATGTATCTCGGTCGCTGGTTTGGGGCAGGGATTTGAGGCTTGTGGATAATCAGCGGTCTTGATATTTTCATGCACAGCATTGAATCGAGGAAGCCTAAGAACGAACTTAGCCGCCCCACGAGACCTCTTGGGGTGGTTTTTTCTTTGTCGGCCAGAGGAGGCGCTGCGAGTTTGGACTCGCCTGGCATGGGTATCGGCGATAGTAATTAGATTCAGATCCCTCTTGATCAGGAAGCGTCTATGCAGCCTCCCGCCGCCTACCCAGAGGCGGGAGGATTGCGTTGCGGCAGGCACGATCTTCAATTACGCTTTCTTTGGTATCTCGGAAATGCATCTTAAAATCCCCTCGAGCCGCTCCGCTCCACCTGGCGGGGCGGCATTTTTGTGTGCGCAGGACTGGCGGAATTGATAAAGTACTTTCGCGAATAAGTGATTCTTGCGTATGGCAATCCAAGCCTAACTCCGACCGCGCCGTTCCCTTTCGATCGGCGCGGTTTTTCTTTGGCGGCTTCGCATGGGTTGAAACGGTGTGGGGCGTTAACCTGATGTCCGGTTCTGACCCAAAGCGGTCATAAGCGCATTCGAATAGAGGTTGCTCATTGGGTGGCTACGAAGAGCCCATGAACGGTCTAAATTGAGAAAGTGGGAAGCCCGGGGCGGTGTGATCAAATTGGGGAACCCCGGGCTTCCTGCTCCTTTGCGCCCACGTGGGACTGATGGGATTAAGGAGTCCATTCCGATTATATGTATCCATATTACCTTTCTGTTAATCGCAGTCTCATTGGCTTGCACGTTAGTTTTCGATGGAGGAGAACCAAGCTCTCGGCCGTGCCCGGCGTATTTTGGCTCGCCAAAGATATGGGCTGAACCTAGATTTCCATCCTCAACTTTTCGGAGAATCTGACAGCCTAATCAAGCTCACGTCGTCGCCCCTGGCTGGGCGGCTCGGTAGCGTTTGCAGCCTGGATGGATTTTAGGCGTATGGCGATATAACCCAATGCCTAACTCTGCCTCAAAGCGGATGTAAGGCAGGCATCAATTGAAATGAGGCATCCGCCGGGCATTCGAATATCCGGCACAGGGTATGAAATGAAGAATGGGATTATTCGGTCTACAATGCCTCGGCTGGATTCCTGATCCGTCCCCCTGTTCTCGCGAACGCATAAAAGCGCCTCCCTCTGGGGAGGGAGGCGCAGGGTACTACCTTTATCAGGGACTAATGGATAGATGCGGTGAACGTCTTTAGCTTGAGCCTGAGTTCTGCAGCGCATTTCCGATCGTTGTGAAAGTGTTCTGCAGCTCGGCGCCCACCAGAGTAACAGCGGCAATAATGACAACTGCGATGAGGGCGGCGATCAGACCATACTCGATGGCGGTGACGCCCTCGTCCTTCTCAATGAAGGACTTCAGCCAATTCAACGCATGAATGTACATAGGGACCCCTCCCTAAAGATGAAATGAAATCACAGCATACAAAGGCGGGAGGTCAAACAGCAGTACAATCGTAGGAGTTATAAAATAAATTAATGTAAAAAAACCGATATTATGATCGTTAATAATATGTGTTCGTTTGTTGCATAACAGGATACAGATAATTAAATTTTCACAAGCCCCGATATTAGATCAGAAATCGGGTATGCCGCAGGGAGATGGCCGCGCATCGCGCCCTGAGCTCGTGTACGCCGCAGGGCTCGGTACTATCGGTTTCTATGGCTCAAGGGTTTTCATAATCCGCACCGCCCTATTCCCCCGCTGAAATGGCAGTTGGCGAATGTCGGGCTCTGGCCAAAGGCGGACGTTAACCGGATGTCTCCTTTTGACCCAAAGCAGACGTGATGGCGAACCGGTCAGACCGGGGATGGGGCAAACCCGACTTATGTCCTGGGTGTGCGAGCCCGCAAAGCAGATTGGGACCCGATCCACGGACACCATCAGGGCCAGTGGTTCAAATGCACCGTGTCAACAGGCCGGACACAAGACAGTTCCTGACTCGGCCGCCATGCCGTCAAAAAATCCTTGCAACGCGGGAGCCATCCACACAGGACATAAGCAGGTCGCTAGCCAGTTCCCAATCCCGGGTATAGGCTTCTCATCAGTCGGTGAACTGTAAGGGGCCATTGCAGGGGGGCGCAGGCATGGCGCGGAAGAAAATTCCAGCAGTGTTCGTACGTGGCGGCACAAGCAAAGGGGTCTTTTTCCACGAATCCGATCTCCCCAGCGACAAAGCAGAGCGCGATAGGATCCTTCTCCACGCGCTTGGAAGCCCTGATCCCTATAAGCGCCAACTCAATGGCATGGGAGGTGGACTTTCCTCACTGTCCAAAGCCGTGATTGTCGCTAAATCAGAGCACCCGGACGCAGATGTGGATTACACGTTCGCTCAGGTGTCAGTTGATGAGCCCGTGGTTGCCTACCGTGGCGCCTGCGGGAATCTGTCGGCCTCGGTTGGAGCTTTCGCCGTGGATGAAGGACTGATACAGGTCCCGGACGGCGAAGCGTTTGTTCGTGTCCACATGACGAATACCGGCAAGGTCTATGAAGCGCGTTTTTCCGTCAAGGACGGCATGACGGTTGAAAATGGCGATTACGTCATGCCAGGTGTCAGCGGCACCGGGGCCAAGATTACGCTGGATTACCTGGACCCTGGGGGCGCGATCACCGGCGCACTTCTGCCGACGGGCCGTGTGCGGGATCGGATGGAAATCGAGGGGCTTGGCGAAATAGAGGTGTCGCTCGTCGATGCCACCAACGCGATGGTGTTCGTTGATGCCGCCGATATGGGGTACGAGGCGACCGAGCACCCGGAAGCACTCGACGCGGATGCGACATTCATGTCGCGGATGGAAGAGGCACGCCGAAAGGGCGCTGTTTTGATGGGCATGGCCAATCGCCTGGATGACGTGCCTCCGGCTTCACCCAAAGTCGGCATTGTCGCGCGCCCTAAGGATTTTACGGCGCTCGACCGGACGAACTACACGAAGGACTCCATGGACCTCTCGGTCCGGGTAATCTCTATGGAAAACGTCCATCGCGCACTTCCAGGCACGATCGGCATGTGCATAGCAGCGGCTGCACGGATCGAAGGAACCATTGCGCATCGCCTAGCCAAAGACCATGCGCCGATCCGGATCGGCAGCCCCTCCGGTGTTGTGCCTGTGGATGCTGATGTGTCGCGGGAGGATAACGGAGATTGGTTCGTTCGCGCGATCACCGTCTTTCGAACCCAGCGCCGCCTGATGGAGGGCTCTGTGCTGGTCCCAGACAAGTAGCGCCGACACCTCGGTAGACCCAGCGCATTAACCCAATGACCGGTTTTGATCCGAAACGGTCATAAACTTTTTTTCTGCAATGTGACAAATCCCACATCGGGGAATTTTCCCTTATGGCATCGTCAGTCCGTCTCACGCGTAGTCCAAGTTCCGAACCACGATTACGGAAAGGGCCGAGAGATGACCAACGAATATGAATGGATCGAAAGACTCGACGGGTGCAATCGTGTATTCGGCTTTGGGGATGCCCTGATGGGCTGGTGCATTTACGGCGCAATGCTGTTTGCCCTGATGATTTGACCGAACAAACGAGGGATGCTCATGGTCCGGCATCTATTTGGTTTATTTGTTGCCGGGAATCCATCAAGGGCACCTTTAGTGGGCAGGTGACAAAGAAATTGTATGGACTCGCACGAGGAATGAAATGTCCGAGGATCGTTATCTAGCTGACCACGCGGATTTCGAGGATGAGGGAGCCCGCCTTGCCCTCATAGAAAAGCTTTACGATCCGAACTCTCACCGCAACTTGTCGAAGACAGGCATTGGCAGTGGGTGGAAATGTCTCGAGGTTGGAGCAGGAGGTGGATCCCTTACGCGCTGGCTGAGTTCACAAACAAAGCCAAGCGGGTTGGTCGTTGCCTTAGACATAGACTGTCGGTTTCTGAACGATATAGACCTGCCCAACGTCGAGGTGCGGGAAGGGAGCATTCTGAAAGACGACATCGAAGACGGCTGCTACGACCTCGTATACGCACGGCTTATGCTCCAGCATCTTCCCGAGTCGGAAGCTGCCGTGGCCAAAATGGTCCAGGCGACAAAACCCGGGGGTTGGCTCGTGATCGAAGACTCGGACTTCAGCTCCATGCGTGGTGCGGCTGACGGCCATCCAGGAAACGAGGCCTTCGATAAATGGATCGAGGACAGATGTGATTACCTGCGAGAGTGGAATATTATGGACTTGCATATCGGACGCAAGCTGCCGGACCTTTTCGCGAGACTAGAGCTCAAAGACATAGAAAACGAGGGCACGACCTGGCTACGATACGGGGGCGATGCAGCGGGCAAGCTCTGGAACATGACCTTCAGACATAACGAAAGTTCGTTTATTGAAAACAAGGTATACACTCGAGAAGCCTGGGAGGAACGCCTGGATATTCTGTTGGACCCAACTTTCAGGTTTACCGACTTTACAATGTTTGTCGTCTGGGGCCGTCGTCCAAAACGCTGAAGGTATACAACCGTCGAATGCCCACTTTTGGCTGATAGCAGACGCCAACCTCTTGTCTGCTTCTGACCCAGAGCGGACATCAGGCATGCGATAGACTCTCCGTTTATTCGCACCTACTATCGTCCTAGAATAAACATCGAGGAGGTTCCCTGCCTGCCATGGCTGAGCAACGCGTCCAGCGCAGGCTCGCAGCCATTCTTGCTGCCGATGTGGTGGGATACTCGCGCCTGATGGGCGAGGATGAGAGCGGTACACTTGCGCAACTCAAATCCTTTCGAGGTGAAGTTCTCGAACCCAAGCTGAAAGAATATGGTGGTCGCTTGGTGAACACTGCCGGCGATGGGTTGCTGATCGAATTTCTGAGTGCAGTGGATGCTCTGGAATATGCCATCGACACCCAACAGTCGCTGGCTCGAAGCAATGAACCACTACCAGAAGACCGGCGCGTCCAGTTCCGCATGGGGATCAATCTGGGTGACGTGATTGTCGACGGTGACGAAATCTACGGCGATGGCGTCAACATTGCCGCGCGCCTGGAAGCATTGGCGGAGCCCGGCAAGATCTGTGTATCGGCAATGGTGCGTGCCGGCGTCCGTGGCAAACTGGACATCACCTTCGATGACCTTGGCGACCAGTCGCTCAAGAACATCGCCGAACCTGTGCACGTGTATTCAATCTCCCCGGTCTACAAAGGGCTCGGGGTAGAGGACTTAGGTGTTTCAAGCTCCCTGTTGCACCGCCCCGCGGTCGCGGTTTTACCGTTCGAAAACATCAGTGGCGATCCCGAGCAGGAGTATTTCGCCGATGGCCTAACTGAGGACATCATCACCGCCCTTTTATCCTGGCGTTTCTTCCCCGTGATCGCCCGCAACTCGACCTTCGCCTACAAAGGCAAATCACCCGACGTCCGCCAGGTCGGAGAAGAACTTGGCGCCCGCTACGTCATCGAAGGCAGCGTGCGCAAGGCGGGCGATCGGATCCGTGTAACGGCGCAGCTGATCAATGCGGAAACGGGGCACCATGTCTGGGGGGAACGCTTCGACCGGGAGCTTGAGGATATCTTCGACCTGCAGGACGAGATCACGATGAAGATCGCTGCCGTCGTGGCACCGGAACTCGTGAAGGCGGAGTCGGAGCGGTCAAGTGCGAAAAGGCCGGAAAGCCTGGATGCATGGGACTATTGCCAGCGCGGTAAGTTCATGATGAACGATTTGTCTCGCGCCGGCTGCTCAGGTGCGAGAGAACTTTTCGAGAGAGCCCTTGAAAGTGATCGGAACCTCGTCGACGCGTGGTGTGGCATCGCCCACACATGCCATCGCGACCTCGTAGCAGGTTTCACCGACAACCCCGACCAAATTAAGAAGAAACTCCTAAATGCGGGGCTAAGGGCCGTATCGCTCGACGGGTCGAGTGCAGACGCGCATTACCAACTCTGTTTTGCCTATCTGTGGAACGGGCGGATTGCGGAAGCGATCACGGAGGGAAAACTGGCTATCGAACTCAACCCTAGGGATTGGAATTCGTATAGTCGACTTGGCTCAACGTTGATCATCGCCGGTCGTCCGGAAGAAGGTGCGGCGCTTCATGAAAAGAGTTTCATTCTCAGCCCACGTAACCCACGCATTTCTATATACCGCGCCAACCTTGCCCGTGCGTATCTGGATATGCATCGGTATGAAGCCGCTGCGGACCAGGCGCGCCAGTCCATTCAGGCGGGCGCGGTCTATCTGGATGAAAACTTGATTCTGGCCTCGGCTTTGGGGCACTTAGGGCATTCTGAGGAGGCTAGGGCTGCGCTCGATGGCCTGGACGAATATCGCAATATTCGAATTGGCGACATCACGTTGTGCAGATGGTGGCAGCTTTATCAGGACCCCGCCCCTAACGAGCACCTGTTGGAGGGTTTGCGCAAGGCCGGTGTCCCCGATTAATAGGTAATTTGGGTTTAGAGCCAATGGCCGCTTTTGGCTAAAAGCGGACATGAGGTTAACAAGCCAGATCGGCTGTTTCATCGTTTCACGGCCTAGGAATGAAACAGTGAAACAGGCGCCTCAGATGATCCCCACCTCCTTCAATTCCTTGATAATGCGATTGATGGTGGAGGCGCTGATCTCCACTCCGTCGGCACGCATCTCCTCGGCAATCTGACGCTGATTGTGAATCCCATCTTTGTAGAGATTGGCCACCATCTGTTTGCGGCTGTCCTCCAATCCCTTGGTCATCCAGTTGCCCCTCCTGTCCAGGACTTCGTAGGTGATCTCAAAGGGGGCAACGTCGCTTCCTGTAAGCGTGCGTGCCTTTTCAAAATGGCATTCAACGCAAAGCCCCTGGTCGGCGTGGTATTCCGGCGGGGGACGGAGGGCGATCACAGTGTCCAGCACATCTTCTCGCCTGGAGGTGCCGCGCTGCTGTCCGCCTTTGCCCGCGTGATGGATGAATAGGACTGTGATCCCCCGGCGTCTGAGTTGCAGTGCCCAGTCCTGTACCGGCAGCCAGGATTCCGCTTCGTTCTCTTTTCCAAAGCGGCACAGAGTCGAGAGGTTGTCGACGATCACGAGTTCTACCCCGTCGAGCCATTCTTCGACCGCATCCTGCCCTTCCTGTGTCGCAAGATCGGGAATGCCCATACTCTGCAGGTCGGGGGTGATAATTTGGAGGTAGCTGGGATCGGGCAGTCGCGTGGTGGCTCCAAAATCGATCTCCCTTAGACGCTGCTGCATGGTGGAGGCCACCATTTCGCCGTCGAGGTAGAGCACTTTGCGGGGCTTAGGGGCCTGCCAGTGGAGAAACTTCCCACCAGCAGCAACGGCATGGGCAATGCCAAGGGCGATGTAGGTCTTTCCTAGACCGCGCTTGGCATAGATCATTGCCAGCCCAGCTTTGGGCAGCCACGGTCCGAGGATGTTTTCTCGTGGCGGCAGGTTGCAGGTGAGGAAGTCCTGCAAGGTGAGCGCTGTTAGCCGTCTCCCATCGTTAGCGGCCTCTACAAGCGCAGCCACCCTTTCTTGACTCCATCCCTCAGATAGAGCATCGGCAGCGTCCCAGCCCCTTTCTACGCCCCCTGGCGGGGCAATAATGCGGACAGTCGCTCCAGCCTCTTTGGCAAGCCGTGCCACGTCTTCTGCGTATTTTGCACCGGGCTCGTCAGCATCGGGCCAGATCACCACATCGCGCCCCTTGAGGGGGGACCAGTCAGCTTTCGCCGCCGCTTCCGAGCCCATAGGCGATGTCGTCGCCACGTAGACTGGCAACAACCGATTTGCAGCCTCGGCGGCCTTCTCGCCTTCGGTGACAATGACTGGTGCATGCGGCTTAGCGGCCAGTTGATCGAGATTGAATAGTGGACGGGGCTCGGGGAAAGCCTGCCAGCCCCACTTGAGGCCATTGAGGGTGTAGGGGACGACTTGCTTTGCGCCGCCTGGATCATCGAAGCGGACGGCAAAGCCGATTAGTTCTGTAGTGTCGTCGTAATACCTCCAGAAGGCTGTTGGCGGGCCCAACCTAGGATGGTCGGGACAACGAAATTTATGGGTCACGTCAAAAGGTGGCAGTTGGGAGTCTGGGGCAGATCCGAGTTCACTCATTGTCAGATTCTGCCGTCCGATTGCCGGTCTGGCTTGCAGTCTCTGAGTTGGCAGCTGCAAGTTCCTCGACATGCATGTCAACTTCGTCGGCATCCCAGCCGACTGCACCGTTCCGACCGGAGCCGGGGACGAGCTTGAAGCGACGAGGAAACTTTCCTGCACGCTCTTGGCGGCGGATGTGTTCATCGCTCAAGGGGATGATTTCGCGGATATGGCGGCGTCGGTATATTCGCATTTGTAGCTCCTTGTGGAAAAACGGAGCCACACATCTAATGAATGAAATTCAATGGCGGTAGAGTGGAAATTTCCCGGAAGATTCCACCGCTATAACCCTTGTTCCTTGATGACCTGCCGGACCCGACTCTCGTCGCAACCAAGCTCCTGTGCCACCAGGTTTCTGATCTTGGTTTCGCTAAAGTCTGGGTACTTCGTTTTGGCTCTCGCCAAGGCTTCCGGTATCCGAATTTTGAGAGGGCGGAGGTCTCTCGGACGGGTTGCTCGCCATTCGTCCAATATTTCCTTTACCTTTTCAAGGCGTGTGTAGTGACGGTTAAAAGGGTTGTCTGCGGGACAACCTTCGCCGGTTGCGGAGGTGCGCGGCCAGGCAGCCGTGGGCTCGTGCCAGAGGTGCCATTCGGCCAGAGGTGGGTCAGGAAAAACGAGTTTATGCAGAGGATCGATCCGGTGTTCATCGCCGGGACTGCACTTTTTGAGGCCCGCCAGGAGGATTTCCAGCCAAGCCCCTTCCGCTTCTGCCGCCCATTCTTTTAAATCTTCAGCAGTTCGGAGTTCGCGACATTTTCCACACAAAATGACACCAGTATTCCAGTGGACCTGTAGCCAATTTATGCTTTCCTCGGTCACGCCAGCAGTTCCACGTCTTCGGATGCGACGACCTTGCCTACATGATCGGCCCACCGCTTGAACCATTTCCGCTTCAAATCCAGGGGATAACCGTGGGAGTAATCGCCCGTCACGCTGCCACTGCCCGCATGATTGAGGATCAGGCCTCGCTCGTATTCGGTCGCGCCTTGGTTCTGCATCCACGTCGATACGGTGTCCCTGTGGGCATGGGGATACCAATCCTCTATTCCGCTGGCGACACGAATCTTCCGCATGAACGGTGTCCCTGGGTCGAACGCCTTGCCATCGTGCCTACCGGGGAAGACTAGATCATCCTCGCCCTTCAATAGAGGCTTGAGAATGCGTTGAGCCAAGGGCGGAAGGGGAACCAGATAGACCCGTTCTCTTGCGGTGCTCTTTTTACTCTTTGTCCGCCCGTGGGGGACGGTCCACAACGTGGGCTTGTCGGGGTTGTCTATTTCCTCGCGCCGCATCTTGGCAAGCTCGTTTTTGCGGACACCCAAAAGGGTAAGCAACTTGATGAATGCGCGTTCCTGCGTGGCCAGCCCTTCCTGTGCCTCCCAAAGGGCCTTTATTTCCTCATCGTCGTAGATGCGGGTGCGCACCTTGCGCTCAAGCTCGATCTCCACGGCGTCCATGAGGGGGGTAGCGACGTAATCGCGTTTCCAGGCCCAACGCCAGAGCGTCTTGAGCCACGCCAAGGTAACACGGGCTTTCGCGGTCTTACCTTCTGCGATAAAGCCGTCCAAGAGATCATAGGCATCAGATTTGGTGATTTCCGCGAACACCCGCTTATCCCAGCCTACCGACTTCAGTATGCGCTCGGTTTCTTTCCAGGTTCGCTGTTTCGGCTTTGCATATTTTTCTATGAAGTCGTCCCGTACCGTGAGATAGGTGCGGGGACCATCATCAGGGTCTGGCTTGGGGAAGGGCTCCAGCCCGTTTTTGGCCCTCCTGATGCCCTCTCTCGCCAGTTCTCGGGCGTCCGCGAGAGACATCACGCCCTGTTGACCCACTTCCCGCCAAATCTGCTTCTTGTTCGGTCCGCGAGCAACAATGGTGAATGTCTTTTTGCCTTTCGAGCTGATCCGCAGACACAGCCCCGGAACTTGACTGTCGAAGATATGCAGCCGCTTCTCCTTGTCAGGTTTGACGGTCTCGCAAAAACGATCCGTGAGGTTTCTTGCCATGGCGCATCCTTGGCTAACATTAGGCTAACAATAACAGCATTGGTCTGGTGTGTTAGCCTGTGGCTCTGTGTGGAAATAATATACTGTAAAATAGGCAGTTACAAGGAGGGCGCCATCTGATATGTGCTTTGGTGTGGGTTGAAGATTTCTGACTACGGATCAGGAGGTTGGGGGTTCGAATCCTCCCGGGCGCGCCAATTTCCGATGATCGTTAGAGCGTTACGGGCATCCGGCCGTTTCCACCGAAGCGCGCGAATCGTCCGCCTTAATGTGACGGTATTGCGTCGGTCACGGAACCGCCGCGACGTTGGCCCCTCTTCCCGGGCAGGCAGAATCGGACTGGGCGGGGGCGCCTTTGGTTGCTACAAAGTTGGTTGCTGCAAAATGGCCCCTAACCAAGGATCGTCCGCGGTGAGGACGTTAGCCGGGTTGTGCCGCGGTGCCTTTAGGGGGTGCTCTTAGGAGGTTTTGCCATGCCGGTGATTGACGCCGATACCCATGTCGATGAGTCCGAGAGCACCTGGGCCAAGCTCGAGGGGACGGCTTTCGAGAAATACCTGCCGGCGACCGTCGAGCTGCCGCCCGAGGTGGCCGATCGCGCCGGTTTTCGCGGACGGACCACGCGCAAATGGGTGGTCGAGGACAGGCTCCAGAACCGCGCCGTGCGCGACGAGGTCAATCATCCGCTCAGGGTCCGGCGCGAGCTCGAGGACGTCGCCGGCCGCATCGCCCAAATGGACGAAATGGGCGTCGATGTCCAGGTCATCTTTCCCACCTTCTTCATCCGCTATGCCACCGACAACGCGGAAGCGGAATGGGCGCTCACCACCACCTACAATCGCTGGCTCGCCGAGAAATGCGCGCCGACGAACGGCCGCCTTCAATGGGCGGCGGTTCTGCCGTTTTTGCGGCCCGATGCCGCCGTCGAGGAATTGCGCTGGGCCAAAGCGCATGGCGCCTGCGGCATCTTCAAGCGGGGCTTCGACTTGGGCCGCCCGGTCGCCGACCCGTATTTCTTTCCGGTCTATGAGGAGGCCAGCGCGCTCGACCTGCCGCTCTGCGTCCACACCGGCCATCCGCCGCCCGGCCACGAATGGGACAGGGGGTTTCCCGTCATGTCCGCCTTCAGCGACGTGGTCGGTGCCAAAATCCCGGAAAAATTCCCAAATCTTCGCTTCGGTTTCATCGAGGCGGGAGCATCCTGGATCCCTTACGTGATTTCGCAGGTGGGGGCGCAGCGACGCGCGGCCGAACGTGGCCAAAACGCCCGCTTGCCTGACCTCTATGAACTGGCGCCGGATTTGTTCCGCGAGAACCGCGCCTACGTGACCGTCGACCTCATCGACGACATCGAGACGCTACTCAGATTCGGAACCGAAGACAGCCTGATGATCGGGACCGACTACAGCCATACCGACATTTCCGCCAACCTGAGCGCACTGGACGGGGTCCGTGCCTGGGTCGAGGAGGGAAGGATCAGCGAGGCCCAGGCCGCAAAAATCCTGGAGACCAACCCCAAGGCGTTCTACGGCCTTTAGAATTCTGCCGGTGCCGGGCTCGGGTTTGGCGATGGGCGTCCGCCGCGTTGCGGCCCGTGATCCGGGCCTCGCCCAGCCCCGTTATTTGTCTTGGTCTGGGCCTTCGACGCGTTGTTCGAGTTCGCGCTCGAACTCGACCAGGTCTTCCGGGAGCGGCATGCCCGTCGCGCGCATTTCGTCCAACAGTTCCTTGACCTTGAAATGCACTTCGTGAAGGTCGTCGGGCTCGTGTTCGAGACGTTGTGCCAAGAGATTGATCGCCGCAATCAGTTCGGTTCTGTCCATTGCCATGTCAGCGCTCCCCGGATCGATGGCGCGAGTCTAGCGTTGCCGCATTCCACGGCCAAGAAAATACGGCCCCGGGGGGGGGGTCGTAAGCGGGTTCCGGCGGTAAGAGAGTGGAGAGGGCCCCGGGGCGGTGCGCCCGCCCCCGGCAGGGCCGTTTTATGCCGACAGCGACCAGTCGTCGCTTTGCACGAAATGCTGGGCGGCGAAGCGGTAGGTCTCGCGGATGGCGTTATCGCGCTCGGCTTCCTCGGATAGATCGCACTGCTCCCACATCCGCAAAAGCTCATCCCACAAGAGATAGACCTTGCGGAATTCATCCCGTGTCTTGCGCACGTATTCGACCTTTTCGTCGTACTGGCGAAGGGTGTTGAGGATCTCCCCCACGCTTAAATCGAAATGGCTGAATTTCCTGGATATTTCCTTGACCGGCTTGTCCAGCAGGGTGTTGCACCTGAGCAGCGATTCACTGAGCGCGGAATCGCCACGAAGCGATTTGTGAAGTTTCTTCAATTTGACCAGGAGTTGCGGAATTCGGCCCAGTTCGCTGCGCAAAGCTTCGATATAGGAGAGTTCATGGGCGAAGCGGTCGACCATTTGCACGACGTCTTCGCGGTTATCCTTGCCGATGCCCAGTTTTTCGGCGATGTCATTGAAGGCCTCCTGCACGACCTTTTTGGTTTCCGGGTCTTCGGCGCGGATGAGGATGTCGCGCAGGTTCGCGGTGCTAAAGTCCTCGCCGGTGATCCACGCCACCAACTGCATGGTGACGCGGGCCTGGGCGGCGGCGAGGTAACGCTCATCGACCAACCACGACGCCTGTCCGGAAATCACCTCCGAGGGGATCGAATCGCCGGGGTAGACTTCGCGGACGTATTCCAACGCCTCGGTGACATATCTGAGAAGCTCGTCGTCCCGGGAATCGGGGGCGATATCGAAACCCGACTTCAGCTGCTTGATGGTCACCGCGGCGATGGTTTCGCCCATGGGAACGTGAAGGGCGACGGCGTCGCCTCCGCTGGTCTTGCGGAAAACGGCGCCCTCCACGGTAAACACGCGATTTTCGAAATCGAAGGTTATGTTTTGGACGTCTGACATTTCGGTTTCGGGGCAGTTTCGGGATGTTGGCGCTTATCTGCCGCTGTATCTGGTGTCGGCCAACCTGAAGGCGGCGCCGTCGGTGATAACGAGTTCCGCCCCGTCGCACTCATGGCGCAGAGCGTCGAGATCGCAGGTGTCGGGGAGGACGTAGATCACCAGCGCGTTGTCGATGCGCAGTATCCGTTCCGAGCGCCAAGGCTTGCGCGTGAAATTCCCGGACGTAGCGTCGTAGACGAAGTCATAGCCGTCCAGTTTGGCGACGTCTCCCGATAGCCCCGTCACCTCGCCGGCGAAGTGGTGGCGGGTGGCGGTGGCCGCGTCCGAGACTTCCGAGACGTAGAGCTTGTCGCCGAGTTTGACGGCGGGGTCCCATTGGGCGAGGGCCGCTTCGATTTCCTTTGCAAGTACGGAGGCCATGATCGATCCGCGAAAGTCGTTGGTGTCTCCCGCGAAGTATCGCCGACTTCGGTATAAAAACCGTTAAATCCGGTTTTTTCAGTGCGTTACAAACGAGTTACGGGACGGTCTCCGCGATTCATCGGAGGGTGATCCTCATCGACCGGCGACGACCGGGTTGGACATCTCGCCGATTCCCTCGATCTCCATGCGCACGACATCGCCGGGCTTGAGGAAAATGCCGCGCGGCCGGCCGACGCCCGACGGCGTCCCGGTCGAGATCACGTCGCCGGGATGAAGGGTGAAATGCTCGGACAGGTATTCGATCTGCTCGGTGACATCGAAGATCAGGTCGGAAGTGTTGGAGTCCTGCTGCAGCTCGTCGTTGAGCCACAGCTTGATGTCCAGCGCATGAGGGTCGGATATGGCGCCGGCCGGCGTCATCCACGGTCCCATGGGCGCCGCACCATCGAAGGTCTTGTGGCCGAGCCAATCCATGCCCCAATTGGGCCAGTCGGGCCTGCGGCCGAGATCCCGTGCGGAAACGTCGTTCATGATGGTATAGCCGGCCACGTAATCGAGCGCCTCGGCCGCCGTGACGTTGCGCGCCGTCCGGCCGATCACCACCGCCAGCTCGACCTCCCAGTCCACCTGCTCCGAGGTATGGGGCAGGGGGATCGGCGCATCCGGGCCGATCACGCATTGCCTCGGCAGTTTGAGGAAGAAATAGGGCCGCCGGGTCGATTTATCGAATTCGCTGCCGGTCATTTCCTTGACGTGTTTGGCGTAGTTGGCGCCGGCGCAGATCAGCGCCGATGGAAGGAGAAGCGGCGCGAGCAGCCGCGCCTCGGCGACGGCCCCCGCCTTGGCCGCGTCCAACCGGCCGGCGGCGGCGTCGCGGGCGAGCCCCTCGAGCCGGGGGGCGCTCTCCGCCCAATCCGCGACAAGGTCGATGGTGGTTACGGGCCCAAGCGCGGGCTCGAGATCGAACACCCAGCCGTCGACGGCGATGGCGGCACGGGGCGCGCCATCGGCGCCGGCGTGGTTGAGCAGATTGTACATGGCCATTGGTTCTCCTTCTTGGCTCTTGCCCCTTCGCCATTTAAGCCATGGCCGCCCAAGCCTGTCCATGTGGTTTGGGCCGAGGGCTCGGCCTGAGGCCGCGCTCCCATCGGTCCTTGCCGCGGCGCCCGGGCGTCCCTAAGTTCCCTCAATGACCGCGGAGAGCCACAGCAACAAGCAGCCGGCCGAGACC
This sequence comes from Alphaproteobacteria bacterium, assembly GCA_033720855.1. Lineage (GTDB taxonomy): Bacteria > Pseudomonadota > Alphaproteobacteria > SMXQ01 > SMXQ01 > SMXQ01. Next base: position 2,103 of record JAWWBR010000075.1, on the reverse strand, counting down.
AGCGAATACAAGACCTTCGCCGGCAGGCTCGACGTGCGCGTGATCCGGTCCTTGCTTCCCTTCCTGTGGACGGCCAACAGCTTCGAGCTCAAGGCGCGGGTGGTGATCGCGCTGGCGATGCTGTTGGTCTCCATCGCCGCCAATGTCGGCGTGCCGATCGTCTACAAGGAGGCGGTGGACGCGCTGACCCCGGGCCGGGACGTGGTGCTGACCTTGCCCCTGGCGATGATCGGCGCCTACGGCCTCTTGCGGCTCCTGTCGGTGGCCTCGGGCGAGATCCGCGACGCCGTCTTCGCCAAGGTGACCCAACGCGCGATCCGCACAGTGGCCTTGCGGGTTTTCGAACACCTGCACGGGCTGAGTTTGCGTTTTCACCTCGACCGCCAGACCGGGGGCTTGTCCCGCGCCATCGAACGGGGCACCAAGGGCATCGAGTTCACCCTGGCCTTCATGCTGTTTTCCATCATCCCGACGATCGTCGAGATTCTGGTCGTCTGCGTCATCCTGTGGACCCTCTACAATGTCTGGTTCGCGCTGGTGACGTTCCTCACCATCGGCTCCTACATCCTGTTCACCCTGATGATCACCGAATGGCGGCTGCGCTTCCGGCGGGAGATGAACGCCCGGGACCAGCAGGCCAATACCCGCGCCATCGACTCGCTTCTGAATTTCGAGACGGTGAAGTATTTCGGCAACGAAGGCCATGAGGCGCAGCGCTACGACCGCGCCCTGGCGCGCTATGAGACGGCGGCGGTAAAGAACAAGACGTCGCTATCGTTGTTGAATATCGGCCAGGCGGCGATCATTTCCGGCGGCCTCACCGGTGTGATGATCATGGCCGGCGTGCACGTCGTCGGCGGGACCATGACACTGGGCGACTTCGTCCTGGTGGTGACCTACCTGATGCAGCTCTACCTGCCGCTTGGCTTCCTCGGTTACGTCTATCGCGAGGTCAAGCAGTCCCTCACCGACATGGAGGCGATGTTCAACCTGGTCCACGTCCCGGCCGATGTCACCGATCGGCCCGGCGCCCAGCCGCTTCGGCTGAGCGGTGGAGAGGTCGTCTTCGACGGCGTCACCTTCGGCTACCGCCCGGACCGGCCGATCCTCAAACACGTCTCCTTCCGCGTGCCGGCGGGCAAGAAGGTCGCCATCGTCGGCCCCTCGGGGGCGGGAAAATCGACCATTTCCAGGCTGCTGTTCCGTTTCTACGACGTCGACGAGGGCCGCGTCGCCATCGATGGCCAGGATGTCCGCGACGTGACCCAGGACTCTTTGCGCGGGGCCATCGGCATCGTCCCCCAGGACACGGTGCTGTTCAACGACACCATTCACTACAACATCGCCTACGGCCGGCCCGGCGCATCCGACGCGGAGATCGAGGCCGCCGCCCGGCTTGCCGCGATTCACGATTTCATCGTCTCCACTCCCGACGGCTATCAGACCCGGGTGGGCGAGCGCGGCCTGAAGCTGTCTGGCGGCGAAAAGCAGCGCGTCGCCATCGCCCGGACTATGCTCAAGCGCCCCACCATCCTGGTCTTCGACGAGGCCACCAGCGCCCTCGATTCGCACACCGAAAAGGAAATCCAGGAGGCCCTGCGCGCGGTCTCGGTGGATCACACCACCCTGGTGATCGCCCATCGGCTGTCGACCGTGGTCGACGCCGATGAGATCATCGTCCTCGACCACGGGGCCATCGTCGAGCGCGGCGCCCATCAGGCGCTGCTCGACGCCGGCGGCCCCTATGCCGCGATGTGGACGCGCCAGCAGGAGGCGGCCCAGCTGAAGGAGACGCTGGCCCAGGACCTCGGCGCGGCTTTGGCGCAGGAGGAAATGGAGAGCGAGGGGCTTTCCGAGGAAAACCTCAAGAAGATCTGAGCGTCACGAAGCTCTCAGTATGGTGCGTAGGATTTTTCGTCCATAAGGTCCGAGCCCAGTGCCTCGTTGATCCGGCGCTTGACTGCGACGCGCTGGTCGTTGGTGCGGTAGACCGAGCGCGCCAATGCGATGAATTTCTCACCGAAATCGCCGTGGCGTTCGCAGTCGCGGATGTCGTCCTCGATCTCCCAGAGTTTTTCGTTGATGGCCTTGAGCTCGGCGCGC
>JAWWBR010000074.1:0-17068 GCA_033720855.1 Alphaproteobacteria bacterium | reverse complement strand
GACCTCCTGGTCATGGATATCTGCGATGGCGACGGCTGGGAGAAGCTCTGTCCCTTCCTCCGCCGGCCGGTCCCCGCCCGGCCCTTCCCCCATACCAACGACATCGCCGTGGCGAGCCGGCGGGCGAAGCTCGCGGCGCTGCTGCCTGCGGCGCTGAGAAGGCGCCTCGCCGCGACGGCCCATCGGCTCAGGTCGGGACGCGCCTAAGCCTCATCGGGGACCGGCGCGGGCTCAGTTCCAGGGGCCGAGATAGGGCTCGCCGGCGTAACTATCGGGCAGCGCCTCCAGGCTCTCGGGCCAGTTGCCCTTGGCCACCGGCCGGCGCTCGGACGCCGTGCGCGGCTTGCCGTCCCAGCCCACCTGCTCCATGTGGAAATAGAGCTGGAGGGCCTGGCCGTCGGGATCGAACACGAAGATGTTGTGGTCCTGACCGGGGCTCATCTCCGGCGGCAGTTCGCGCAACTCGAAGCCGTTCTGTTTCAGGAAATCGATCGCGTCGCGAAGCTGGCGGTAATTGGCGAGCTGCAGGCCGAAGGTCAGGGTCGAGGTGTGGTCGGACAGGCCCAGCTTGGCCCGGAGCGCGATGGGTGCGAGCACCAGCGAATGGTGCTCGGTGTTGTTGCGCAGGAAGACCACGCGCTCGCCCTCGCACGCCGTCTCTTCGGTGACGATGAAGCCGAGGCGCGAGGCATAGAAGTCGACCGACGCCCCGAGGTCGTTGCAGAACAGCCCCACCGGGCCGATCTTCACCACCTTGAACGGCCGCGGCATGAGGATGCCGTCGACATCGTATTTGAACTCGAGATGGTCCTCGTTGTAGCGGTAGCCGCTCATCAGGTCGATGCCCTTCTCGAGCGCCTCCTCGACCTCCTGGTACTCGCTCATCTGCGGCAGATCGGGCACGTCGTGGAACTCGCGGTAGAACATGTCGTGGGGCTTGGAATGCCCGGTCCAGCCGATCTGCTCGATGCCGTAATAGAGCTCATTGACGTGGCCGTCGGGGTCCTTGAGATAGGTGTGCCAGTTGGAGCCGGGCATGTCGCGCCCGGTGCGCACCATGTTGCAGCCCTCGGCCTCGAGCCATTTGTGGCCGTTGACCACCTCTTGCAGGCTGCCCACCTGCCAGGTGATCTGGTTGATGGTGTTGCCGGGCCAGAAGCGCTTCCGCTCCGGGTCGCCGGCCATGCGGAAGCGGTGGTTGTAGAACACCAGCGCATGATGGTCCGAGGCATAGCGCGTGAAATAGCCCGTGCAATCGCCCATGTCGGCGAATTCGGGCGGGTTGGGTTCGCCCTTGAAGGGATCGCGCAGGTCGACGATCTTGAAGCCGAGGATATCGGTGTAGAACTTGATCATCGCCGCCTGGTCCTGGGTGTTCATGCCGAAATGGCCCAAGCGGCGGATCTTGAAGGGGTGGTCCATCATCACCCCGCCCACGTCGAACTTGCCGTTGCCGGCCTCTGCCATGCTGCTCTCCCTTATCGGTGCTGGCGACGCCGGGCCCGGCCCCTGAGCCCCACGTCCTTCAGTCCTGGATGACGTTGCCGCCGAGATCGGTGATGCGTCCGACATGGATGATCACCGCGGCCCCGGCCTTATCCGGATCCTTCTCCTGCTCGTTGGGCACGGTGCGGTCATAGACCTGGTCGCGCAACTCGCCCTCGGTCAGGACCTCGGCGGTGCCGTAGAAGCGCCACACGGCGCCGTTGGGGAACCGCTCGGTCTTGGCCGAGTTGCGGTAATAGACCACCACCTTGTTGTTTTCCCCGAGGTTGCGGAGCGCCGTGCGCCCGGCCCGCTCCCAATAGGCGAGCCGGGTCGCGTCGAACACCATCATCGAGCCCTTGGGGCTGATCTGCGGCGCGCCGTCGCTGGTCGCGGTGCCCAGCAGGCAGACCACGCCGTCGGCACCGGCGGTGTCGATCACCTGCATGTCCCCGGTCATGTCGATGGCCAAGGTGCCCTCCCCTTTTCGCTCGCCCGCGGTTTATTCGGCCGCGGTTCGCGCGCCCTGGGGCTGGTAGGTCTTGCGCAGCTCCTTCCATCTCTCGGCCCGGGCCTTCTGCGCCTTGTCCACCGCCTCGGGCACCTCCATGAAGGGGGGGCGCAAGGGGCCGGGGTCGCAGTAGCCGGCGTAGCGGATGCCGATCTTGGACGCGGTCTCGCGCCACGACAGGTTGGGCACGCGGTCGACCGTGACCGGCGAGATCGCGAACATGATCTCCTTGGCCCGGGCATGGTCGCCGGCCACCACCGCCTCGTGCAGGGCGAGCAGCGGCTCGGGCCCGTGCCAGGCGTCGATCGACCAGAAGCCGGCGGCGCCGAGCTCAAAATAGGGATGGAACTGGAACTGGTTGCAGAACACGGAAATATGGCCGCGGATGATCTCCTGCAGCTTCATGAACTGCATCGAATCGCGGTGGCTGTCCTTCATGGCGATCAGGTTGGGGCACTTGACCAGTTCCTGGAAGCACGGCACCGGCAGGGTCACGTTGTGCAGCGCCGGGTTGTGGTAGATCATGATGCCGAGCTTGGGGAAGCGCTCCGAGATCTCCTTGTAGAAGCGCACCGCGTTCTCCACCGAAGACGGGAAGTAGAAGGGCACGCCGATCAGCACGCCATAGGCGCCGATCTCCTCGGCGAAGGCCATGCGCTTGACCGCCTCGCGGGAATTGAGCGCGGTGCAGCCGACGAAGATGGGCACCCGCTTGGCGGCGATCTCGACCACGGCGCGGTTGAGCGTCTGCCACTCCTCATACAAGAGCGTGTGGAACTCGCCGAAGCTGCCGCAGGTGGCGACGACGCCGGCGCCGTCGCCGATCATCCGGTTGAGCCCGTCCTCGAGCCGGTCGAGGGCGATCGTCTCGGTGGCGTCCATGTCGCCGCCATCGTCGGTGGTGAAGGCCGGCATCATCGCCATGATGCCGGAAAGATCGGAGCAACTGACCATTGGGAGCCTCCTTGTCGCGTTTCTATCGTCGTCGGATACCCGTGCGCGCCGCCCGGGCCGACGCAAACCCCTTCGTGAAATGATTTCCGGATTTTACACCAAATCCAGCCCGCCGCCAGCCACCGAAGCGCCCGCGCGGCCTCGGCTACCAGTCCTCGCCCTCCATCACCAGCTTGCCCCAGGCGGTGGCGGCGACGTCCCAGACCACGCCGTGATGGGCGGCCGCGCCCAAGAGGTTGCGGTACTGGCGCTCCATCGAGCTCGGGGCAAAGAGCGCCCGCCCGCCGGCGGCGTTGAACACCCTTGTGCCGGCCTTGAGCGCGGTCTTGCAGGCGAAGGCGACGTTGCGCCGCGAAGTGGCGAGGTCGAAGGCGCTTAAGCTCCCGCCCTCTTCCAGCACGGCCATGGCGCGCCGGATGGTGCCGAGATAGAGCGCCTCGGCGGCGTCGAGCTCGGCGGCCGAGCGGGCGGCAATGATCTGGGTGCTCTGCTTGTCGGCGATGGGGGTGCCGCGGGACTTGCGCGGGCGGGTGTAGTCGATCCAGTCCTGAATGACGCCCCGGGCCATGCCGACGGCGAGCGCGGCGAACCCGGTCGAAGTGATGCCGCCGCGTGGCGTGCGGAAGACGGCGGCCTTGTTGACGGCCTGGCCGGCGGTGATGCCGAGCCTGGCCTTGGGCCCGTCGAGGAAGCGGTGGGCGGGGACGAAGGCCTCCTTGACCTCGAAGCTCTTGGAGCCGGTGCCGGCCAGGCCCATCACGTGCCAATCGTCGATGATGGTGACGTCTTGGCGCGGCACCAGGAAGAAATGCGGCCCGTCGAGGCTGCCGTCGTCCTCTTCGATATAGCCGCCGCAGATGTGCCAGACGCAGTGGTCGATGCCGGAGGAGAATCCGTGGCGGCCGGAGAAGATCCAGCCGCCCTCGGTCGGCCGCGCCCGGCCCACGGGATCGAAGGCGGCGGAGATGATGACGTCGTGATCCTCGCCCCAGACCTCGTCCTGGGTTTGCGGCGGGAAGCCCGCGACCATCTCGGCGTGATCGGCGCAGATGCGCTGGATCCAGGCCTGGGAGCCGCAGGCGGCGGCGAGGATCTGGCTCACCTCGCAGAGCACGTCCCAGCCCAACTCGTAGCCGGAATAGCGCCGCGGCATGGCCAGGCGGAAGAGCCCCGCTTCGCGGTAATCCTCGATGGTCTCGACCGGCACCATGCGCGCCGCATCGCAGGCCTCGGCGCGTTCGCGCAAGCGCGGCGCGATGGCGCGGGCGCGTTCCAGCACCTCCTCGCGGGTCGGGATCGTTGCCTCTTTCTTCGCCGTCGCCATAAGCCGCTCACTCGAATTCCGGAGGCGTGGTCACGGCCTCCTGGTCCTCGGCAAGGATGATCTTGCCGTAACTGACGCCCAGATTCTCCCAGTTGACCCCGTGATGGGAAGCGGCGCCGATCAGGTTGCGGTACTGGCGCTCCAGCGAATGGCCCTCGAACAGCGCCCGCCCGCCGGCGGCGTTGAACAGCCGAGTGCCGGCCTCCAGCGCCAGCTTGCAGGCATAGCCGACATTGCGCCGAGAGGTCCCGAGCTCGAGCTCGGAAAAGGTCTCCCCCGCCTCCAGCTTGCGCTGGGCGTTGCAGATGACGGTGTAATAGAGAAGGTGCGCCGCCTCGATCTCGGCGCTGGCCTGGGCGGCCAGGAGCTGCACCGCGTCCTTGGCTCCGACCGGTACGCCGCGCGACTTCCTGGGCCGGGTGTAATCCAGCCAATCGGCGAGCACCCCCTTGGCCATGCCGACGGTGAGCGCGGCGAAGCCGGTGGTGGTGATGCCGCCCCTCGGCGTGCGGTAGACCGGCGCGGTGTTGACCACGGTGCCGGGCCCCCGCCCGTCGCGCGCCTTGCGCACGTCGAGCGTCCGGTGCTCGGGGACGAAGGCGTCCGTCACCTGGAAGCTCTTGGACCCGGTGCCGCGCAGGGAGAAGGTGCGCCAGTCGTCGATGATCTCGACGTCGGAGCGCGGCACGAGAAAGAAGAACGGCCCGTCGAGCCCGTCGTCCAACTCCTTGAAGCCGCCGCAGATGTGCCAGTCGCAGTAATCGATGCCTGAGGAAAAGCCGTGGCGGCCGGAGAAGATATAGCCGCCCTCGGTCGGCCTGGCGCGGCCGACGGGATCGAAGGCGGCGGAGATCAGCACGTCGTGATCCGCCCCCCACACGTCCTCCTGGGCCTCCGGCAGGAAGGTCGCCAGGATCTGGGCGTGGCCGGTGCAGATGCGCTGGATCCAGGCTTGCGATCCGCAGGCCGCGGCGAGGATCTCGGTGACCTCGCATAAGACATCCCAGCCCATCTCCTGGCCGCCGTAACGCCGGGGCTGGATCATGCGGATCAGGCCGGTCTGGCGGTAATCGTCGATGGTGGCGGCGGGGCAGAGCCGCGCCTCCTCGGCGGCGGCGGCGCGCTCGCGCAGGCGCGGGGCGAGCGCGTGGGCGCGGGCGACGATGTCGGCGCGCGTCACCTCCTCCGTGCCGGTGCTGGCAACCTCATCCACGGTCATGACCTGGCCCTTCCTCAGGCGTCCCCGGTTGATCTTTTTTTCGATGTTATGCGCCACGCCCGGAAATGTGAACCCAAAGCGGCCCGGCCTAGTCCTTGGGGACGAGCGACCAGCTGCGGTTGTCGATGGAAAGCTCGCCGTCGGCGAAGCTGATCGAGAGGTTGATGCAGCCCTCGTTGCGCTGCCAGGGCGTCACCGTCATCACCCGCTGGCCGGCCTTGGTGTAGGGCTCGGCATTGGCGATGCGCCTGGCGGCGGCGGTGGAGGACGCGCGGATGATCAGCATGCCGACGCCGACGCGTTGGCCTTTCTCGTCCATGAACGGGCCGGCGCCGAAGAGGATGCCCTTGCGCTCGAGATCGACCAGGTAGTCGTGGTGTTCCTTGCGCATGCGGGTCGGCGACTTGCGCAGCCGCGGCGGGTTGTCGGGCGCCGACATCCAGCAGACATAGCATTGCTCGCGCGCCAGCTTGATGCCGAAACTGGGCCGGTTGAGCGCCCGCACCGATCTCCTCTTCTCCTTCGCCGCCGGTTTGGCCATCCGCATCTCCCCTCAATATTGCGCGCCGCGGTACGGCCGGAACCTCACGCGGCGCCCGAAATCTCCGACGTCGACGGCATGCCGCGCCGCCCGAGACGGTCGTTCAAGCGGCTCATCATCATGTTCGCACCCATGGCGATGGCGAAGATGACGATGATCACCGCATACATGTCGGGGATCTGGAACAGGTCGTAATACTGGATCGCCAGGAACCCGAGCCCCGCGTTGGACAGTTTGATCTCGGCGATCAGGGTGCCGATGATGGCGACGCCGAGGCCGATCCTGAGCCCGGTGATGACCGGCAGCACGAGCGACGGCAGATAGATCTTGGTCACCATCTGGGTGGTCGAGGCATTGAAGCTTTCCGCCACCTTGACCAGGGTCTTGTCGACCAGCAGCATGCCGGCGACGGTCGACAGCACCACCGGGAAGAACGCCGACAACGCCCCCATGGCGATCTTCGACCCGGTGCCGACGCCGAACAGGATCATCAGGATCGGCAGGAAGATGACCTTGGGCGCCGGCGCCAGGGCCAGGATATAGCCGTCCATGACGCGGCCGAGGAAGCGGCGGATGCCGAACAGGATGCCGAGGCCGACGCCGATCAGGGCGCCGATGGTGAACCCGACCACCACCTCGTAGGCGGTGGTGCCGAGGTGCACGTAGAACTCGCCGTCCACCAGGTGGCGGCCCAGGGAGGCGAAGACCTCGAGCGAGGACGGCACGATGTCCTTGTAGAACAGGCCCGAGCGCGCCATCGCCTCCCACAGCATCCAGATGCCGATCAGGGTGAAGATCTGGATCCTGAGCTCGGCTCCGATGTGGAAGCGCGCACCGGCGGCGCCTTTGTCTAGGCTGATCTCAGCCACGTCTGAATCCTCTGGACGATGTGGAAATAGACCAGGCACATGACGACGACGAAGATGATGGCGGCGTACATGCCGGGAATGTTGTAGCGGTCGTACATCTCCCCCACCATGCCGCCGAGCCCCTCGAAATCGAGCAGGAACTCGAGGGCGATGATGGCGATCAGGGTGTAGATCATGCCGAGCCGGATGCCGGTGAAGATGACCGGCACGGCGGAGGGGAACATCACCTTCCACAGGATCTGCCGGTCGGTCAGGTTGAAGCTTCTGCCGACGTTGATCAGGGTCGGCGAGACCGTCATCAGCCCCTCCCGGGTCTTGAGCATGATGGGAATGGTGGCGGTGACGAATCCCATCACCACCAGGGTACCGAGATTGCGCCCGAGCAGCACCAGGAACAGCGGATAGAGCAGCAGCTTGGGCGAGGCGAAGAGCGCCCCCAGCCAGCCCTCGTAGGCGCGGCCGTAACGCTCGAAGCGCCACAGCGCCCAGCCGCAGGGCAGGCCGATGCCGATGGCCAGGGCGATGGCCAGAAGGGTGATGCCGATGGTGTCGATGAAGGCGGCGCCGAGCCTCTCGCCGACCACCATCTCGATCGCGGCCTCCCAGATCTGGCTGGGCGGGGCCAGGATGAAGGGGCTGACCCATCCCGCGGCGACGGCGAGCTCGGCCAGCCCCGTGAGCACGGCGAGGGACGCCAAGGCGACGATGACGACTTTCGTTCCCGTGCGCATCCTTGCTTCCCTGCCTCAGGCTCCTTCGATCCTGCCCGATCCCGCCTACATCAGCTTGGGCTCGTAGACGATCTGGATCATGTCGTCGATCTGCGCCTTGGTCAGCGGCTTCTTCAGGCGCTTGAACTGCAGCGCCTGCTTGATGGTGGTGTCGAGATCGCCGATCGGCGCATAGGCGTAGCTCTTCAACGGCACGAACTCGTCACGCACGCGCATGGCGTCGGCCTTGGACACCTTGCGCGCCAGCTTGACGTAGGCGTCGATGGCCTTGGGGTCCTTGTAGATCCACTCGGTCGCCTTCCACATCGCCCGCATCGCCCGCTTGGCGACGTCGCGATTGTTCTTCAGCCAGTTGGCGTTGGCGGCGAAGACGCGGATGGTCTGGGCCTTGACCGACGGCACCTCGTCGCCCTTGGCAATGATGCGGATCTCGCCTTTGGCCACCTTGTCGAGGCCGAACGGCGGCGAGGCCCAGCCGACGTCGAGCTGGCCGGACATCACCTGGGTCAGGGTCCCGGTGGGGCCGCCTGCGGGCTTCAGCTTGATCTTCGACTTGTACATCGCCTTGAGCGCCGCCGACACCAGGTTGGTGGAGGAGCCCGGGCGCGAGAAGCCCATCGTGTGGTTCGCGGTGGCGTCCTTCAGCGACTTGAGCTTGCTGTCGGCCTTGACGTACCAGTAGAGCCCGCCGGAGCCGGTCATGGCGGCGCCGATGATGCGGATCGGCGCGCCCTTGGCATAGGCCGAGACGACGCCGAGGATGCCGGTCTGGGGCGCGATCTGCGCGGCGTTGGAGATGATCGCCTGCTGCGCGTCGGAGCCGCCGCGGGTCCAGATGATCTTGGCCTCGATGCCCTCGGCCTTGAAGAAGCCCTGCTCCTGGGCGTAGATGCCCATGGCCGTGCTCCACGAGCCCTTGTGGCTGGACGCGATGGTGATCTTGTCGGCGGCATGGGCGGCGCCCGCGGACACCGCAACAGCAAGGGCCAGGGCCCCGCCGAGGGCCAGTTTGGTGTGTGCGTGTTTCATCTCTTTCCTCCTCCTTTTATGATCCCGTATGATCCCGTCCCTTGGGGCCGGTTTTCGGTCCGGTGGCATCGCCGTCACCCGGCCGCCGCCTCCCCCTCGACCATGCCGAGGGAGGCCTCTTCGCGCAGCAGCTGCCAGATGGCGCCAACGTAACGGCCGAACTGATCGGTGGAGATGATCTCCGAAGAGCGCGGCCGCGGTAAATCGATGTCGATGATCTGCTTGATCCGGCCGGGGCGGAAGGTCATCACCACGACCCGGTCGGAGAGCTGCACCGCCTCGGTGATGTTGTGGGTGATCAGCAAGGTGGTCTGCCTGAGCTCGCGCCAGATCTGCAGGATCTTGTCGCCGAGCAGCATCCGGGTCTGCTCGTCGAGCGCCCCGAATGGCTCGTCCATCAACAGGATCTTGGGATTGAAGGCGAGCGTGCGGGCGATCGCGGTGCGCTGCTTCATGCCGCCCGACAGCTCCGCCGGGTAGCGGTCCTCGAAGCCCTCGAGGCCGACCAGGCGGAGGAAGTCGCGCGCCTTGCGTTCGCGCTCGGCCTTGGGGTGGCCGGCGATTTCCAGGGGAAAGGCGACGTTCTCGAGGGTCGTGCGCCAGGGAAAGGTCGATTCCTCCTGGAACACCATGCCGATGTCCTGATGGTTGCCGGCCACCGTCTTGCCGTCGACGGTGACCGCCCCTTCGTAGTCGCCGACCAGGCCGCCGATGATGTTGAACAGGGTCGATTTGCCGCAGCCCGACGGCCCGATGACCGAGACGAACTCGCCCTCGTTCACGGTCAGCGACACGTCGTCCAGGGCATGCAGGGAGCTGCCGTCCTCGCTGGTGTAATGCTTGGAAAGGTTCCTGACTTCCAGTGTCCCTGCCATACGCCCTACTCCACTCTTTGCGCCGGCGGCCGGCGAAACGGGCGGCGGCCGGGCCCGCGCCCGACCGCCGTTTACGCTAGTGTCCTTCCCGCGAACCGGCCATCAGTCGCAGATGATCGACTTGGCCCGGGTGCGGTTCCCTTGATGGGTGATCTCGCAGGTCATGCCCGCCTTGATCGCCTTCCGTTTCGCCTTCTTGCCGGCGATCGTGACCTTGGTCTTGGAGCCGGACACGCGCACCGTGACCTTCTTGTCCTTGAGCTTGAAGCTGACGCGCCGGCCACCACGCTTGACCCCGGTCACCTTCACCTTCTGGGTCTGGTACGGGATCTTGACCTTGACCAGCTTGACCTTGTCGGACTTGGTGGTGACCGCGAGATACTCCTCGATCAGCGGCTTGGGGGTCTTGAACAGGTTGACCACCAGGTCGTGAAGCTCCTCGCCGGTCACGGGATTGATGTCGATGCGCTGCTTCGCCGCATCGGCGAGGAAGCCCTTGTCCTTGAGCGTCGCGACGAAGCTGGTGCGCAGCAGCTGGAGCCGCTCCTTGGGCAGGCCCGGAGGTCCGACATAGGGGCGGCCCACCGACTGCGGCGTCAGGATCAGCTTCAAGAGCTGGCGCTGCTTGTCGTTCTTGGCGTATTCGGTGATCAGCGGCACCTTGCCCTTGAGCTGGGGATGCGAGGTCAGCGACAGCTGCACCAGGATGTTGACCGCCTCGCCCTCGAACCATTTCGGCTTCATCGCCTTCATCGACGACACCGACCAGCCGCAGCGGGCATCGACCTCGCCGCGCTGCAGCGCCAGCACGATGAAGGTGCCGGCGGGATAGCCGTGATAGACCTCGAACTGGGTGCCGAACATGTTGTTCATGAAATAGGCCGACGAATAGCCGAGCGAACGGTGATGGGTGGCGCCCAGCTTCACCGGCTGCTTCATGGCGTCTTCGAGGGACTTGATGTTGACCCGCTTGGCGGCGATGCAGACGCCGAAGCCCTGGTCGGCGGAGCCGATATAGGACAGCTTGGTCGGATCGAAGCGCACCCCCTTCTTGGTGGTGAGCGGCGTCGTGGTCACCGCCTCGCGGTAGGACGCCAACAGCTCGGTGCCGTCACGCTTCGACTTGTTGGCGAGATAGCTCGCCGCGACCAGGCCCTGGGCCCCCATCTTGTGCTTGACGATGAATTCCGGCGTGCCCGGGATGTACCGGTTCCAATGACGGGCGATGGCCCGGGCATAGGTGGCGTAGCCGCCGCCGGGGCTGGCAGCGACGTAAAGGGTGACGCGCTTGCCCTTATAGAAGTCGGCGGCCGACGCCGCCCCGTGGCCCGCGATCAACGCGGCCGCGGCTACGCCGGCGACGCCCATAAGCATGTGAGCTTTCATGATACCTCTCCCTGTGGTTTCGCGGCCGGTTGCCGGCCTGCAGCGCTTTTCTTTATCGGCTGATAGGGTGCCCCGCCCAGGCCGGGGAGGCAACCCCTATATCAGGTAACGGGCGCGCCGCCCCCGGCGGCGGGCCGCGTTCATCGCCCTAACCGGCCTCACCCGCCGCCGCCGGCGCCCGGGCCGCGGGCGCGCCGGCGCGGGCCGCCAGATCGGCGATCGATTCGCCCAGGCACTTGGCGCCGCCGGTGATGATCGCGGCCAGCGGCGCGATGTCTTCCGTATCGGCGCGCGCTTCGGGCATCGCCAGCGTCAGGCTGGCCAGGACCTGGCCGTCGCCGTCGAACACCGGCGCCGAAATGGCGAACACGCCGCGGTCGACCTGGGCGCGGCTGGTGAGGTAGGACGCCTCGCGTATGGCCTTGAGGTTGCCGCGAAACGCATCCCAATCGTCGCCCAGCCCCGCGTCGCGGATGGCGCGGTGGTGGTAGAGGAAGAACCTCCTCAAGCGCCGCTCCGGCAAATGGGCCAGGATCACCCGGGAGGCGGAGCCGCGGAACAGCGGCATCGGCCGCCCCCGGCCGTAGCTGATGTCCAGCGTATTGGGGTTCTCGCGGCGGTAGACCGAGATCACGTCGTCGCCGACCAGGGCGCAGATGAAGACGATCCCCTCGCCGACCAGGGGCAGGATCCCGGTCACCAGCTCGCGGCCCAGCGTCAGCAGTGGATCGCATTGGCGGATCTGGCGGTCGAGTTCGACGATGCGCGCCCCCAGGATGTAGCCGCCGCGCCCGATCGGCGCCAGCAGCCCGGCCTCGCACAGCTCCCGGACATAGCGGTAGATGGTCGATTGCGACATCCCCAACACCTCGACCAGCTGGTCGACGGTCCTCACCGGCGCCTCTTCGGAAAAGGCGTCGATCACCTTCAACATCTTCTCGAGACTGGACACGGGGCGCGCTCCGATCTTTTTTTTCCGGTTTTCGCGAGGACGACCCGCGAAGGTGTTCAGAATAAACCCTTTTTCACAAATTCCCAAAATATGATAATTTGGCAAGATTCTCATATTATGAGAATTTTGTTGTTGGCCAACGCGCGCGGAGACGGTTAAAACCCTGGCAACGGGAGAACCCATCCATGACCGACCCATCCCCCCTCTGGCCCGCGCGGCTGCACCACATCAAGATCACCTCGGACCAGCCGCCGGTGCTGCTGGACTTCTATCAGCGGGTGCTCGAGCAGGAGGTCAAGGAACTGACCGACGGCGCATGGCTGCTGGCCGGCGGCGAGCGCACCTTCATCCTCGGCCGGGGGCCGCGCAACGGCTTGGGATTCTCCGCCTTCGCCATCGACGACGCGGACCGGGTCCGGGCCCTGCAGGACTACGTCACCGCCCAGGGCATCAACGTCCAGCCCTCGCCGACGCCGCTGTTCGGCGCCGACGCCTTCGCCGTCGACGATGCCGACGGCAACACCCTGGTCTTCGGCACGCCCCTCGACCCGACCCCGGCCAAGGTCGACCGGCTGCCCGGGCGGCTCCAGCATTCGGTGGTGGGCTCGCCCAATCTGCAGGAGCTGATCGATTTCCGCCTGCGCCTCGGCTTCGTCCTCTCGGACGAGGTCAAGGACGACGACGGCAACCTTACTGCCGCCTTCCTGCGCTCGAACGAGGAGCACCATTCCCAGGCCTTCTTCCACACCAGGGAGCCCAAGTTCGACCATTTCTCCATGGAGACGACGTCGTGGAACGACATCCGCGACTGGGCGGATCACCTGGGGTCCATGCGGATACCGCTGAGCTGGGGCCCGGGCCGGCACGGGCCCGGCAACAACCTGTTCTTCATGGTCGCCGACGCCGACGGCAACATGGTCGAGCTGTCGGCGGAGATCGAGCTGATGGACCGCGAGGTGGCGGCGCGGCAGTGGAAACACGAGCCCCACACCCTCAACCTGTGGGGCGTGGCCTGGATGCGCAATTGACGCCGGGACCGCCCCGGCGCGGCCCGGCCAGGCGCAGCGATGGATTGAACGCTAAATCTAAATAAAGAAAGGGGAACCCTTTGCCATGAAACTGGTCAGCTTTTCCGCGGGCGGCGAGGACGCCTACGGCGCCGTTGTCGGCGACGGCATCGTCAACCTGAGCGCCCGCATCGGCGCGCAATTTCCCGACCTCAAGGCGCTGCTCGCCGGCGACGGACTGGCCGCCGCGGCCGAGGCCGCCGAAGGGGCCGAGCCCGATCACGGGCTCGATGAGGTCGACTACCGGCCGGTCATCGGCAATCCCGACAAGATCATCTGCGTCGGCCTCAACTACCGCGCCCACCGCGAGGAGACCGGCCGCGCGCCGACCGACAACCCGGCGCTGTTCATCCGCTTCGCCGACACCCAGATGGGCCACAACCAGCCCATGATCAAGCCCGCCGCCTCCGATTGCCTCGACTACGAGGGCGAGCTCGCGGTCATCATCGGCAAGCCCGGGCGCCACGTCAAAGCCGCCGACTGGGCCTCGATCGTCGCCGGCTACGCGATCTACAACGACGGCTCGGTGCGCGATTTCCAGAACCACACGACGCAGTGGACCTCGGGCAAGAACTTCCCGTCGACCGGCGGCTTCGGGCCGTGGATGGTGACCGCCGACGAGCTCGGCGACCCGACCCAGCTGCAGCTGACGACGCGGCTCAACGGCGAGGTCATGCAGGACACCACCACCGACTTGATGATCTTCGACATCCCGACCCAGATCGAATACATCACCACCTTTACCGAGCTGCGTCCCGGCGACGTCATTTCCACCGGCACCCCCGGCGGCGTCGGCTTCCGGCGCGAGCCCCCGGTGTTCATGTTCCCGGGCGACACCGTGGAGGTCGAGATTTCCAAGATCGGCACCCTGGTCCACCCCATCGTCGCCGAATAGGCGGCGGGGACACCCTGGCAATCCCGCACCCCGGGATTTGGAGACCTGCCATGACGTTTTCGCGCTTTTCCCTGATCCTGCTGGGCCTCAAGCAGCTGCTGCGCTATTGCGCCTGGCGCTACCCCGCCTTCGCCGAACGCCTGGCCGAGGTCGCCTTCACCGCCCAGATCCAGACCGCCGACGGCTCCGAGGGGCGCTGGTTCCGCTTCGCCGACGGCAAGGTGACGTCGGCCGCCGGCATCGACCCCGAGGCCGAGGTGGTGCTCAGCTTCAAGAACGCGGCCATCGCCGCCGAGCTGCTGATGCCGCCGATCGACCAGCAGCAGCAGATCGACGC
Source organism: Alphaproteobacteria bacterium (assembly GCA_033720855.1). GTDB lineage: Bacteria > Pseudomonadota > Alphaproteobacteria > SMXQ01 > SMXQ01 > SMXQ01. Next base: position 2,893 of record JAWWBR010000074.1, on the reverse strand, counting down.
CCTCAAGGACTTCAAGCTGAAGATGGAGGGGCCCGACGAGCTCACCAGCTGGTTCACCCGCACAATCTTGCTGACCCAGACTGTGGGGTGGAAATACGGCATCCCCCAGGACGACGGCAGCACCCGCTACACCTCCATGACCAACGGCGGGCCGGTCTTCGTTTTTGTCAAGGACGGCAAGATCCAGCGCCTCACCCCGATCACCTTCGACGATAGCGACGCCGGGCCGTGGACCATCAAGGCGCGCGGGCGCGAATACACGCCGCCGCGCAAGACGACGCTCGCCCCCCACGGCCAGAACTTCAAATCGGTGATCTATTCGCCCGACCGCTGCCTTTATCCCATGAAGCGCGTCGATTTCGACCCCGACGGCGAGCGCAACCAGCAGAACCGCGGGGTGTCGGGCTACGAGCGCATCTCCTGGGACGAGGCGCTCGACATCACCGCCAAAGAGATCAAGCGCATGAAGCGCGACTACGGGCCGGGCGCCATCGCCTCGTCCCACGGCTCGCACCACACCTGGGGCAATATCGGCTACTACCTATCGGCCAATTTCCGCTTCATGAACGCCATCGGCCATACCGAGGTGCACCACAACCCCGACAGCTGGGAGGGCTGGTACTGGGGCGCCTCGCACCACTGGGGCTACAGCTTGCGCGTCGGCCAGTGCGAGAACTACGGCACCGTCGAGGACTGCCTGCAGAACTGCGAGATGATCGTCTTCTGGTCGGCCAATCCCGAGGCCACCTCGGGCGCCTACGGGGCGTTCGAGGGCACCGTGCGCCGCCAGTGGCTGAAGGACTCAGGCATCAAGATCGTCCACATCGACCCCTACTTCAACGACACCGCCCAGTTCCTCGGCGGCAAGTGGATCGCGCCCCGGCCCACCACCTCGCCGGCGCTCGGCATGGCCTTGGCCCATGTCTGGATCGCCGAAGGCCTTTACGACAAGGACTACGTCGCCACCCGCACCAAGGGCTTCGAGAAATGGCGCGCCTATATCATGGGCGAGGCGGACGGCACCCCGAAGACGCCGGAATGGGCGGCCGAGGAGACCGGCGTGCCGGCCCGCGAGATCCGGGCGCTCGCCCGCGAATGGGGCACCAAGCGCACCTATCTCGGCGCCGGCGGCTGGGGCACCGGCCACGGCGGGGCGTGCCGCAACGCCACCGGCATCCAGTGGGCCCGGGTCTGCGTCTGCCTGATGGCGATGCAGGGGCTGGGCAAGCCGGGGGTCAATTTCGGCAATCTGCAATGGGGCACCCCGGTCGACTTCAACTTCTACTTCCCCGGCTACGCCGAGGGCGGCATGTCCGGCGACATGGAGCACACGGCGATGGCGGTGGAGCTGTTCCAGCGCATGCCGCAGCTGCCGACCATCAATTCGGCCAGCCAGAAGATCCCGCGCCTGTTCTTCCCCGAGGCCATCCTCGAGGGCAAGGCCGAGGGCTACATGTGGGACGGCAAGACCATCGAGGCCCAGTTCAACAAGATCGTCTATCCCAAGCCGGGCCAGGCGATGGTCCGGATGCTTTATAAATACGGCGGCTCGGCCATCGCCACCATGCCCGACACCAACCGCTGGGTCGCCGCCTACCGCTCTTCCAACCTGGAGTTCGTCGTCAACCAGTCGATCTGGATGGAGGGCGAGGCCAAGTTCGCCGACATCATCCTGCCCGCCTGCACCAATTTCGAGCGCCCCGACATCTCCGAATGGGCGGGGCTCGGCGGCTACGCCCATCACGGCCAGATGCAGCTCAACCACCGGGTCATCGTGTTCCAGCACAAGTGCATCGAGCCCCTGGGCGAATCGCGCTCGGACTTCGAGATCTTCAACGACATCTGCAAGCGGCTGGGCTTGTCCGCCTATTTCTCCGAGGGCATGACCGAGCTCGACTGGGTCAAGCGCCAGTTCGACGCCACCGACCTGCCCAAGCGCATCTCGTGGTCGGAGTTCATCCGCAAGGGCTATTACGTGGTGCCGGCGGAGGAAGAGAAGCTGCGCGCGCCGACCTCCTTCCGCTGGTTCGCCGAAGGCCGCAAGAAGGACGTGCCCGAGCCCCATCCCCTGCCGTCGGACTATTCCGAGGAGTTCCTGAAAGGTCTGCAGACGCAATCGGGACTGCTCGAGTTCGACTGCGAGAGCCTGAAGCGCTTCGACGCCGAAGACCCCGAGCGCCCGCCGGTGCTGCGCTACGATCCCGCCTTCGAGGGCCACCACGATGCCCAGCGCTTCGCCAAGTATCCGCTCTACCTGCTGACCCCCCACCCGCGCTTTTCCTTCCACACCCAGGGCGACGGCAAGGACAGCTTCCTCCTCGACATCCCCGATCACCGCATGCTGATCGACGGCCACTATTACTGGATCATCCGCCTGAACGCCGCCGACGCCGAGGCGCGGGGGATCAAGACCGGCGACCTGGTCAAGGTCTTTAACGAGCGCGGCGCCGTCATCTGCGCCGCCCAGGTCACCAGCCGGGTGGCGGCGGGCATCGCCCACGGCTACGAATCCTCGGCCAACTATCAGCCCATGGGCGAGCCCGGGCGCTCAGTCGACATCGGCGGCTGCCTCAACCTGCTCTCGCCCAAGCGCTCCCAGCTGAAAAAGGGCCACGCCATGTCGGCCTCCACCGCCCTGGTCGAGATCGAGCCCTGGGACGGCAACCCCCAATTCGTCTCCGAATCCTACGAGGCGGCGCGGGCCAGCGAGGTGCCGCTGGCCGGCTCGACCGCGGGCAAGGGATCCTGATCATGGAAAAGTGGAACCTCATCATCGACGTCGGCGAGTGCACCAACTGCAACGTCTGCACCCTGGCGACCCAGGATGAATATGTCGGCAACGATTGGCCCGGCGTCGCGGCCGAGATGCCCAAGCACGGACACCGCTGGATCG
>JAWWBR010000073.1:0-17160 GCA_033720855.1 Alphaproteobacteria bacterium | reverse complement strand
GCGGGCGCGCCGGCGATCACCGCCGACCGCGCGACCGCCATGCTCAGGGCGGCGGTCGATAGCGCCCTCATGGGCGGGGACGACACCTCGGTCCCAACGGTGGCCCCCCGTGCGGTCAAGCCCGCCTATCCGGGCGGCAGGTTCCGCCTGCGGGTTTCCGGAATTCGGCCCGATGACGCCAGCGTTTCCCTCTTGCTCGGCGGGGAGGTCCTCGCGCCGGCCCGCAAAGTGGCCGAGGCCTTCGAATTCGAGGTCGTACGCGCCGGATTGCCGCGCGCGGCAGGCGGGATCGCCTTCGCCCCGGCCACCCTGATCATCGAGGAGGGGTTGTCCGTCCGCGAGCGCTTGGAGAAGCTGTTCGCACCCAACAATCCCAACAGGTTCGAGCGTTTGATCGGCACCGATGTCAAACGGCGGGCGGTACCCATCGTCCTGACCCTGTTGCCCGACCGCATCGGCCTTGCGCGGCTATACGGCACACGCATGTCCTTGAAACGCACCGCCGTCAGGGACCTGAAAAAGGACGTTCGCACCCTGACCTCCGTGAGTGAAACCCGCGAGGCGCTGATCTGCGTCACCGCCGACAGCGGCTGCGAGATCGATCGGGCCTCGGTCCGCTACCGGATCACCGGTTGGAACGCCTATTACGAAACCGAATATTGCGACACCGTCTGCGACCAGCCGCTGCCCTTCAGCCGTCCCCGGGGAAACCCCCAGGGCATGTGCCCGCGCGTTCGGGTGCCGGGCGGGTTCAAGGCGCCGCAGACCCAAAGCTGCCTTGAAAAACGGTTCGAGGTCGACAAGGGGCAATGGACCGCCGAGAAGGCCTGTGTCGCGTTGGTCGCGCGGCCGCTGTTGCGGGGCGTCAGGGCGCTCGCCGCGGCCGAGATCGGGGGCCAGCAGAGATGCCTTGCGCCCCATCAAGAGCGCGTTCTGGTGACCAAGGATCCGTTCTCCATCGGCTGGTCGGCAGCCCGCCGCGTCCGGCTTTCCAAAGCCTATGAGGGGCTTACGGTCGCGTTCGCGGCGGCGGACGGGAACACCCACGCGATGATCCCGGAGGGCGAGGACTCCGGCCCCCTCCGCCTCCGCTGGTCGGCGAAGGACCGGGTCGCCACCATTCGCGCGAACACGCGTTTCTGGTGGGACTAGGCGGGCCGAGCTCGGCGGCCCCGGCTATGGGACCGCGGGATTATCGTCACGCCTCTCGCGGCATCATCTTCACGCCATAATTTTCGCTACCATTGGTGCATTGGCCCGGGTTTTGCTTTGTGCAACGGGACGCGCCGCGCTGACGCCACATCGAGGCGCGGGATCGAAACGGTACGGCGGTGGCAGGCCGTGCCCGAAAACGGGGGAACACATGACAATCGGCATATTTCTCGCGTCCTTGGGGGCGTTCCTGATCCTGGTCGGCGTGTCCGGCCGCCTCGTCATTTGGGTCATGGAGCAGTTCTCGCGCTGAGCCCCCTGGCACGGCGGTGGTGAGAATCGGATCATCCTGCACCTTTGTTAGGCGTTTCGCCCGGGGCGGGCACAGTGATCGCCGATGGCCGGCGGTTTGTATCAAGGTATTCGCGGCGCCGGGCATTCGCGCCGCGACCGGCGGCCTTTGGCTGGTGACGGGGGCGCGTCTGCGCGCCTCGTGACGGAAACGGAGAAACCAGATGACGGCATATTGGATTGCGCGCGTTCAGGTCACCGACGCGGATGCCTACGGCGAATACGCCAAACGGGCGGGCCCGGCGATCGAAAAGCACGGCGGCCGGTTCCTCGCCCGCGGCGGAACCTGCATCACCGTGGAGGGCGAGGAATTCCCGAGAAACGTGCTGATCGAATTTCCCTCCATGGATCAGGCCGTGGCCTGCTACAACTCGGCTGACTACCAGGAGGCCTGGGCGTTTCAGAAAGACGCGGCAAACCGGCTGGTCTGCATCGTCGAAGGGGTGTGACGCCCAAGGCCGGCAGGGGACCCAAGTCCGATGTCCCCCAGGAGATGCCGGTATCAGATATGGATGATCACCGCACTGATCCCGTGCCCCCCACCGTGCCGCCGCCCGGCCAGCCGCTTTCGATCCTGCAGACCATCGCGGCGTCGCGGCGCAACGTGCTCGAGCTGATCCCGGCGATCGCCTATCGCCAGGGCATGGTGTCGGGACGGCTTGGGGCCCGCTGGCACATGGTGCAGGATCCGGGTGGGCTCAGGCGGATCTTCCTCGACAATGTCGGAAATTACCCCAAGGCGGAGATCATGATCCGCATGCTGCGACCGGCGGTGGGCGACAGCCTATTCACCTCGGACGGGGAGGCCTGGCGCTGGCAACGGCGCACCGTCGCCCCGGTCTTCGCCCAACGCCACGTCGTCGATCTCGCGCCCCTGATGACGGCCACCGCGGAACGGGCATCGACGCGGCTTATGGAGAAACGCCCCACTGCGGAGATGGTCGGCGAGATGCTGTCGGCGACTTTCGACGTGATCTGCGAAGTGGCGCTGTCGGGGCGCGAGCACTTCGATGCCGATGCCTACAGTGCCGCCATCATTCGCTATTTCGAGACCGCCGGTAAGGCGTCCCTGCTCGACTTCCTGCAGGTGCCGGACTGGGTGCCGCGGCCCGGCGCCGTTCTCGGCCGCGGCGCGGTGCGCACCATGCATGCGATGGTATCGCGGGCCATCGAGGCGCGCCGCCGCCAGGCCGAAGGCGGGGTCGACGACCTGCTCGACCACATGCTCAGGGCCGCGGACCCGGAGACCGGGCGGCGCATGACGCCGACGGATCTGCTGCACAATATGCAGTTCTTCATCGTCGCCGGACACGAGACAACGGCCCTGGCGCTCGCCTGGTCGCTGATGCTGCTCGCCATGCATCCCGATGCCCAGGCGCGTGCGGCCAGGGAGGCGCGCAATGTGCTCGGCACGGATGCCGCCGGCGCCGAGCATCTCGACGCCATGCCCTATGTCCGGCAGGTGATCGAGGAGGCGATGCGGCTCTATCCTCCGGTCGGGCTTCTGGCCCGAACACCACGCCAACGCGACGTCCTGGTCGGCCGCGAGGTGCGGCCGAGGGACGTGGTCTTCCTTCCGATCTATGCGCTTCACCGCCATCAGCTGTGGTGGGAGCGGCCGGATACCTTTGCGCCAGAGAACTTCTCACCCGAAGCCGTCGCCGCGCGCGATCGCTTCCTCTACCTGCCCTTCGGCGCCGGGCCCCGGGTCTGCGTCGGCGCCAATTTTGCCATGATGCAGGCGCATATCATCCTCGCCACCTTGCTCGCGCGGTTCCGCTTCACCCTCGGCCCGCGGCCGCTGCCGGTGCCGACCATGCTGATGACGGTGCGGCCCGATTCCGGCGTCTGGCTCGACGTTGCACCGATCGAAGCGGCCTGATCGGATCCGGCTCGTGTCATGGACGAGAGCATCACGCCGCATCCCTTCTTTCTCGGCCTCGCGCGTCCCCCTTCGCCAAATTCCTGGCTGGTGGCCCCGGAGGGCTTTCCCGGCGAAGCCGATGAGCCGGCGCCGGTTTTCGCGGTGCCGGTCGATGTGCTCCGCCGCGCGCTCGAGGAGGCGACGGCGGCACTCGGCAGCGTGCGCGAGGTGCGCCGGGAGGGCGAGCTCGTTTGCTTCGTCGACGAAACGCCGCTCTTGCGCTTCACGGACGATATCTGCGTGCAGTTGATCGCCCTCGGGCCGGCGCGCGCGACCCTCGCCGCCTATTCCGCCTCGCGCGTCGGCTACTGGGACCTCGGCACCAATCGCAGGCGGCTGCGGCGCTGGCTGAGGCTCTTGGCCGTGCGCGTGAACGCCATCTGAGCCCACGCCCGCCCGGTTTCTTCTAGAGGCCGAAAACCAGGGGAGCGAGCAGGTAGATCGCACCGAAGCAGACGACGATGGCGATGATGTTGAGCCAGAACCCGGCCCGCACCATGTCGGCCAGGCGCAGCTCCTCGTAGGAGAAGACGATCGCGTTGGGTGGGGTTGCCACCGGCATCATGAAGGCCATCGAGGCACCCAGCGCCACCGGGATCGCCAGCAGCCTGGGATCGAGGCCGAGGCCGACGGCGACGGCGCCGAGGATGGGCAGGAAGGTGGCCGTCGAGGCGGTGTTGGAGGTGATCTCGGTCAGGTAGACGATGGCCGCGGTGACGAGGAACACCAGCACCCAGGTGCCAACGTCGAATCCCGAGACGCCGGCGCCGATCCAGGCGGCGAGCTCGGTGGTCTTGAACGCGCCGGCCAGCGCCAGGCCGCCGCCGAACAACAGCAGAACCCCCCAGGGGATATGCCGCGCCGCCTCCCAGTCGACGGCGAACTGGCCCCTCTCGCGCGAGAGGGGCCAGGCGAACAGGGCCAATGCGGCGATCAGGGCGACGGTGGTGTCGTTGATGGGCAGGCCGCTGAACCCCGCGAGCTGCTGGCGCAGAATCCAGCCCAGCGCCGCCAAGACGAAGACGACGGCGACCGCCTTTTCCCCCTTCGACATCGCGCCGAGCCCGGCCAGTTCCGAGTGGATCACCGCCTCGGCATCTCCGATCCCGAGCGCCCGCACCGGGAAGACGACCTTGGTCAGCAATATCCAGGCGGCGGGCAGCATGACGATGACGACCGGCACCCCCAGCAGCATCCAGGTGAAGAAGTCGATTTGGATGTTGTAATTGCTTTGCAGGAAGCTCGCCAACAAGGCATTGGGCGGCGTGCCGATCAGCGTCCCGACGCCGCCGATGGAGGCGGCGTAGGCGATTCCCAGCATCAAGGCGACGCCGAAGTTCCGCACCATCGCCGGGTCCCGGGCCTTCCTCCCAACGAAGGCGATCACCGAGAGGCCCACGGCGAACATCATGATCGTGGTCGCGGTGTTGGATATCCACATCGACAGGAAGGCGGTCGCCAGCATGAACCCGGCGATGATGCCGCCGGGACTGGTGCCGACGACGCTCACGATCTTCAGCGCGATGCGCCGGTGCAGACGCCAGCGCTGCATCGCCGCCGCCAGCAGAAAGCCGCCCAGGAAAAGGAAGATCAGGGGGTGCGCGTAACTGGAGGCGACCGGCGCCATCTCGGCGATGCCCAAGAGCGGCATCATCGGGATCGGCAGCAGCGCCGTGGCCGGGATCGGCACCGCCTCGCCGAGCCACCAGATCACCATCCAAATGGCCAGCGCCACCAGGCGCCAGGCCTCGGGGTTCATGGCCTCTGGCGCCGGCAGCAAAAGCACCAGGAGGGCGAGCGCCGGTCCCGCGATCAGCGCGATCAGACGCTTTCGCGTCAACGGCTCGGTAATCGGCGGCCCCTCGCCCTCGCCCGATCGCGAGGGTTCCGCCCCGACCACGCGCTCGCGGCCCTCATTTCCGTCCGTCATCGCATCTCCCGGCCCTCGTCCCCCTTGCCCCTCGAAAAGGCAGGGGCTCGCCGGGTTTGGCCGGGGTCGACGATAACCGCGCCGCCAAGGCGCAACAAGGACGCAGCCGCCGCCCATGGCCGCGCGCCGGGGCGCTTTACCATGGGGGCACCTGGGGTCCCGATGCCGCGGCCCGATCCCGGGGAAGGATCACCGCGGGTCGCAGGTCTTGAGGGTGAGCTTGGCCGGAAGGACCGTATCCTTGTCGCCGCAGGCCCGTTCCAGTTGCGTTTGGGTCAGCCCCCTCACGCCCCGGAGATTGGCGCCGCGCAAATCGGCCCAGCGCAAAAGCGCGCCCCGGAGATTGGCGCCCTCGAGATTGGCCTTGACCAGGTTGGCCCGAGGGAGCTTGGCGAAACTGAGGTCGGCGCCACGCAGCGCGGCCTCCTGCAGGTTGATCCGCCCCATTTCCGCTGCGATCAGCCTGGTGCCGTCGAGCACGGCGCGGTAAAACTCCGCCCGTTCGAGGTTCCCCCGCCTGAGGTCGGCCCCGGCCAGTTTCGCGAAGTTGAGTTTGGCGCGCTTGAGGTCCGTATCCCGAAGGTCGGCGCGATCGAGCTTCGCGCCGGTCAAATCCGCATTGTCGAAATCCGCGTCGCGCATGTCCGCCCTCTCCAGGTCGGCGCCGATCAGGGTCGCACTCTCGAAGTCGGCGCCGCGCAACTGGCCACGGGAGAGAACGGCGCCGTTGAGGATGGCCTTTTCCAGTTCCGCCCGGCGCAGGTCGACGGATCGCAGATCCGCGCCGCTCAGATCGGCGGCCTTGAGTTCCGCTTCCCGCAGATTGGCGCCGGCCAGCTTGGCGCCGCGCAGGTCCCGTTGCTTGAGATAGGCATAGCTGAGGTCGCAGCCGCCGCAAGCGCGGGTTTGCTTGAGCCTCCGCAGTTGCTCCTTATCGAAGGCGTGGGCGCCTGCCCCTAATGAGATCAGGCCCGCGATCAACAGCCAGACAAAGATCCTGGGCGCTTCATGCATCGGGGTGTCCTCGCTCAAGGTGATCCGAACAACCATCTATCATAGCTTCCCGCGAAGCGCCTCACCTAAAGTCGCCGTCAGGATGTCGGGCCCGATTGCGTGGCCCGGCGGGCGCGCTTTTCCTTTGTCATTAACCAAAACCAGGGGTTAGGCTTGCTGCCAAGCGCCCGGATCAGGGAGGACGAGATGACGAAGGCGATGCTTGGCCGCGTGATCGGAGGGGCGCGTGCGACCGCAGCCCTCGCCATTTGCGCGGCGGTGCCCGTGCTGCTGGCGGCGGTTGCGTTGGCCCATGATGACATCCACGGCCGTCCCCATTTCAAGGGCTTGCCGGCGAACCCCACGGCCGTCATGCGGGCCCTCAAGGCGGACCAGCACGCGGCCCAGTCGCTCCCCCAGGCCAGCAACGTGAACTGCCTGGGCGGCGTGGCCGACGGCTATCCCTGTCATAATGTCGATCTGCTCGCGTTTCTGCCCTTGGCAGATGTCGGCGGTGCCGGCCCGCTCAGTTCCGCCAATGATGTCTGGGGCTGGACCGATTCCGACTCGGGCCGCGAGTTCGCCCTGCTCGGCCGCCACGACGGCACCGCCTTCGTGGAGATCACCGACCCGGCAAACCCGGTCTATCTCGGTAAGCTGCCGACCCATGCCAGCAGCTCCACCTGGCGTGACATCAAGACCTACGCCGATCACGCCTTTATCGTCAGCGAGGCATCGGGTCACGGTATCCAGGTTTTCGACCTCACAGCACTGCTTGCCCTCGATCCCGCCGGTGCGCCCTACACCTTGGCCGCCGATGCGCAATACAACGGTTTTGGCAACGCCCACAATATCGTCATCAATGAAGACAGCGCCTTCGCCTATGGGGTGGGCACCGGCACTTGTTCCGGCGGCCTCCACATGGTCGACATCTCGACGCCGACCGTGCCCACCTTCGCCGGCTGCTACAGCGGCGACGGCTACACCCACGACGCCCAGTGCGTGGTCTATGGCGGACCGGATATTGCGCATCAGGGCAAGGAAATCTGCTTCGCCTCCAACGAGGATACGCTGACCATCGTCGACGTCACCAACAAGGCGAGCCCGGCGCTGATCTCGCGCACGAGCTATCCCGGTGACGCCTATACCCATCAGGGCTGGCTGACCCCCGACCATCGCCATTTCCTGCTCGATGACGAGCTCGACGAGCAGTCCTTCGGGCACGACACGCGGACCCGGGTGTTCGATCTGAGCGACCTCGACTCGCCCCAGGTCGCGGGCTCCTTCGACAACGCGACGGCGGCCATCGACCACAACCAGTACGTCCTCGGCGATCACGTTTTTCAGGCCAATTACACGTCCGGTCTGAGGATCTTGAAGATCATCGGCGCCGAGACCGCCGACCTTTCGGAGGTCGCCTATTTCGACATCTACCCGGCCAACGACAATGCCAGCTTCAACGGAGCCTGGAGCACGTACCCGTATTTTCCGAGCGGCACCGTGGTGGTCAGCGGCATCGAGCAGGGTTTGTTCATTCTTCGGCCCAACCTGTCCGCGGGCCCGCCGCCAGTCGGCGAAGCGCCGGCGGCCCCCGACAATCTCGCCGTCGCCGATAACGGCGCCGGGGCCGTCCTGATCACGTTTCGAGACAACAGCGATGACGAAACCGGCTTCCAGTTGGAACGCGAGAAGCAGCACAAGAAGCACGGCTGGGGCGGCGCTACGATGATCGAACTCGGGGCCGACAGCGAGTCCCATACAGATGCCAGCGGCAAGGGCACATTCCGGTACCGCGTCCGCGCCGTGAACGGCTTCGGCACTTCCGACTGGACGGGTTGGGCCGAGGTCACGGTGACCGAGAGCGGCGGCGGCAAGGGGCCGAAATGCCATCCCCGGAGGGGCTGCTCCTGACCGCTTGTCTTGCCCCGCGGTTTGGGGCCGGCCCGCCGCCTTGTGGCGGCGGAGGCGGGAAACTAGACTTTCCCGCTGATCCGGGGGGCTTGATCGAAGGCCCCTTGATATGAGGGAGGTGCCGCAATGACCATCAGCACGGTGGGGTTCGTCGGAATGGGTAAGATGGGGAGCCGCATGGCGCCCCATATCGCCAGCGCGGGGTTTCCCGTTCATGTCTTCGATCTCAAAGACGAGGCGGCCGAGGCGGTCGCCCGCGCCCACAACGGGATCGTCGTGGAGAAGAGCGCCAAGGCGGTGGCGGCGGCGTCCGATGCCGTCGTCACCATGTTGCCGGCGGGCCCCGACGTGCGCCTGAGCGCCCTTGGCGCCGACGGACTGGCCGAGGGCTTCGGCGACGGCGGCGTGGTGATCGACATGAGCTCGTCACAGCCGTGGATGACGGTGGAGTTGGCCGAAGCACTGTCGGCCCGCGGCATCGCCATGATCGAGGCGCCCGTCTCCGGCGGCATCGACGGCGCCGAGGCGGGGACGCTGACGCTGATGGTGGGCGGCGACCCCGAGGTGGTCGAGCGCTGCCGGCCGGTGCTCGAGCCGATGGCGGGGAACATCTACTACGCCGGTGCCAGCGGATCGGGTCATGCGCTCAAGACGCTGAACAACATGCTGAGCGGCCTCAACACCATGGCGGCGACCGAGGCGATGCTGATCGGCACCCGCTTCGGCCTCGATCCCGACACCATGGTCGACGTCATCAGCAAGTCGACCGGCATGAACGGGGCCATCGTGCGCACCATGAAGCAGCAGGTGATCAGCCGCAAATTCGGCGGCGGCTTCGCCTGGGACCTCAAATTCAAGGATTTCAAGATCGCCATGGAGCTGGCTCATCGCACCAACACCTCGGTGCCGCTGAGCGCGCTCGCCTTCGAGCTCAACCAGGCGGCCAACATCTGGATGGGCGACACCACGGGCAAGACCAGCGCCGAGATCGTGCGCTGGATGGAGGCCATGGCCGGGAGCGAGATCGCCAAGGGCGACGATACCGATTGACGGTCAGGCGATGCCGTAGAGCGTCCCGGGATTGGTCTCGAGGATTTTCTTGGCGGACGACACGGGGATCGAGCCGTCGCCGCACATGCGCTGGATAATCTCGATCTCCACCGACGCGTCGTTGTGCCCGTAATCGGTGCCGACGATGAGGTTGTCGTCGCCGATGGTCTCCAACAGCCAGTTGAGGTCGTCGGTCTTCTGGGTGGTGATATAGAAATTGTTCTCGGTCAGCAGGGCGTCATTGACCGGCACGCCCTTGGCCCGGAGCCGCACCTGAGCCTCGTTGCGCATGTAGGGTACCCAGTTGGCGCTGGCCTCGACGAAGGCCCACCGCACCCCTGGGAAGCGCTTGGGAATCTCGTCGCCGAGCAGATACAGGAACGCGCCCATGACGGGGAACTTGAAGATCATGACGCCGAGATCGCGGTTGAACGAATCGTGATTGACGAAGCTGTTGTTGCCCGCGTGATAGCAAATCGCGAGGCCGAGATCCTGGGCGATCTCGAACAGGGGGAAGAAATAGCGGTCGTTGGTGAAGCGCTCGGTCTCGAAGCCGCGCATGAAGATGCCGCAGGCGCCGTTGGCTTTACAATACTCGAGCTCGTCGCGGACCCGGCCGGCATCGACCAGGGAACAGATCGGCGGCAGGGCGACCCAGCGCAGGCGCCCCGCGGAGGTCTTCCAGATGTCGGCGAGCCAGCGGTTGTAGGACCGCACCAGCGCCATCTCGCGGTCGTGTTCGTGGGTCACCGGGCGCAGGAACAGGGTCGGGTACAAGACCTGGACATCGACATCGGTCTCGTCCATATGGCCGAGGCGCCCGGCGATGTCCTCCATGTCGCGAACGTCTTCTGGCAGGTCCCGGCTGACATTGGTCTTGGTCTGGAAATGGTCCCCGATCTTCCAGTACTCGTTACGCTGATTGGCGCCATAAGGGGCGCCGTCATGGGGGTCGCGGACGAAGATCTGGGGACGGAAGTCCTGCTCGCTTTCGTCCAAATAGTCCCAGGTGTGCGGCGTTTCGATCACATGGGCATCGGCGTCGATCTTCATGGGACCTCCTTCTTCGGATGATTAACGCGCGACCGCGGCCTCGGACCACGATGGGCGCCCGGCAAGGGGCCACGGCGCTAACGGTGATGGTCGTGGCCGCCCTTGGCATGGCGCGGTGTTTTTCTTCATTTCCCGTTCATTTCTTTGGGTTAAGGGTGAAGTTTCGCGTGACTTCATTCGCCGCGCAAGGGGAAGCTTTTCGCCCGGTCCGGCAGCGGCGGGGCTTGAGCAGGGTTGAGCGCCATACGCTGTAGCGGGGGAATTTCGTTAAAGTGGACAATACCTTGGAGAGAAAATACGATGAGGCGCGCTGGCGTCGCGCCTTCGCCTTTTCCGGCGGCGAGGGGTGGTGTCGGGCAAAGTGGGTTCAAGGTGTTTGCGCCGGTCGAGAGTATCGTTTCCACTGACTGATTGAGCCATGGTTTATCGCGAAGATGTCAACGGGCCCACGGCCTCCGCACCGCGGAACGCGGCGCAAGCCGGCGAAGGAACCGCCGCTTCGGCCCTCCCGGCGGAGCGTATCGGGCAGGTGGTCTCGGTGTCCGGATCGCGGGCCGTGGTCCGGCTTGACGCCGACGCCGCCGAGCCGGGCGGCGCCGATGCGCTGCAAATCGGTGCCCTGGTGAAGATGCGCACCCATGAGACCCTGGCCTTCGGCATGGTCAAGAGCCTCACCATGCCCGACTACGCCGAGGCCGAGGACGACGGTAAGCTTCGTGTCATGGAGATCGAGTTCGTCGGCGAGGGCGTGCCCGGGCCCGAGGACGGCACCATCGTGTTCCGCCGCGGCGTGTCGTTCTGCCCGACCTTGGGGGATTCGGTTTTCGCCGTCAGCCAGGACGACCTCATGCGGGTCTACGCGCAGCCCAACGTCGCATCGGCCAAGATCGGCACCATCTATCAGGATCAGACGCTACCCGCTTTCGTCTCGGTCGATGACCTGATCGGCAAGCATTTCGCGGTCCTCGGCACCACCGGCTGCGGCAAGTCCTGCGCCATGGCAACGATGCTGCGGGCGATTCTCGATCAGCACGCCGAGGGGCACGTGGTGCTGCTCGACCTCCACGACGAGTACAGCCATGCGTTCAAGGACTGCGCCGAACTGATCGGTGGCGATCGGCTGAAGCTGCCCTATTGGATGCTCAGTTCCGAGGAGCTCGAGGAGATCGTCGTCGAGAAATCCGAGGATGAGGAGGTCGATCGCAGCATCCTCAGGGACAGCGTGGTGCATGCCAAGCGCGCCTTCAACGAGGACGACGAGCGGGTCAACCTGTTGGGGGCCGATTCGCCGGTCCCCTACCGGCTTTCGGAATTGATCAGGTATCTCAACGAATCCCTCGGCCGTCTCGACAAGCCCACGGATTCCGCGCCCTATCTGCGCCTCATCAACCGGCTCACCAGGCTGACCGCGGACAAGCGTTTCGAGTTCATGTTCGAGGAACGTTTCACCGTCGCCGACACCATGGCCGAGATCCTGGCGCAGCTCTACCGCGTGCCGGCCCAAGGCAAGCCGATCACCGTCCTCGACCTCTCCGAGGTGCCGAGCGACGTGATGAAGGTGGTGATCTCCCTGATCTGCCGCCTCACTTTCGATTTCGCCTTTTGGGCCAACCGGGAGACGCCGGTGCTGCTGGTCTGCGAGGAGGCCCATCGCTACGCCAACCAGCTCGACGAGGATTCGTCGTACCGGCTGATCAGACGGGCGCTGTCGCGGATCGTCAACGAGGGCCGAAAGCACGGGGTGTCGCTCGGTATCGTCAGCCAGCGCCCCTCGGAACTGGACATGGGCATCCTGTCCCAGTGCAACACCATCTTCGCCATGCGCATGAGCAACCTGCGGGACCAGGAATTCGTCCAGGGCACCCTGTCCGAATCGGCGCTTGGCCTCACCGACGCGCTGCCCTCGCTCAGGACCGGCGAGGCGGTCGCCGTGGGCGAGGGCGTCTCTCTGCCGGTGCGGGTCTATTTCGACCTGCTTCCCGAGGATCAGCGCCCGCGCAGCGCCACCGCCGAGTTCTCCAAGGCGTGGAAGACCAGCGAGGGCCTGGACGGTTACGTCGACACCATCGTCGACCGTTGGCGGCGCCAGCGGCGCTGACCATAATTCGATGTACTTGCCCGCGCCGCCACGGCAGCGGGACACGGTAGGGAGCGTTGCTTCAACACGTGAATCAAAAGTTCTTTCGTGGTTCTTCGCGTCTTCCGGTGCGCCATCGCGCTGCTTCCCGCCATCGCCATCGCGCCACGGCAATGACACAGGAGGACGGGCCGCGCCGCGATCGTACCTGGGGTCCTGCGGCCATTCCGGCGGCGGCCGCCATCGCCGCCGCGCTGTTGGTCGCCCTCCCTGCCGGTATCCCCAAGGCGGCGGATGCGGTTGACCCTCTCGTCGCGGCGTATGACGGCGCACCGGCGGCGCGCGCGCAAACGCGGGCCCTGGTTGCGATCCGCTCTCATGCCCATCGGCACGGCGTTTGGCTCGATGGCGGCGCGGTGCCGGCAACCGCCCAGCGCTCCCGCGCGGCGGTCATCGATCTCTATAGCCGTTACGCCGAGGCCGTGGCTCACGGCCAGATAGCGCCGGCGGCGGCAGGCATGATCTGGGACATCGCAAGACCGGGCTTCGACCGAGAGGCCGCGCTCGCACTCCTTGGTGCCCGCGGTTTGGATGCCGCCCTCGATTCGCTGCCGCCGCCACATCCCGGTTATGCCCGGCTGGTCGACGCGCTGGCGCACTACCGCGCGCTTGCGGCAAAGGGCGGCTGGCCGGCGGTCCCGGGCGGCGCCTTGCTCAAGAGAGGCGGCAGTGACGCGCGCGTCCGCGTGCTGCGCCGGCGCCTTGTCGCCGAGGGCGACATGCCGGCCTCCAAGATCGACGAGGAGGCCTTTGACGTCGAGCTCGAACGCGCGGTGGTCAGGTTCCAGCGCCGCCACGGCCTGGCGCCCGATGGGATCGTCGGCCCCAGGACCCTGGCCGAGCTCAAGCTATCGGTTGAGCACCGTATCGCCCAGATCATTACCAACCTAGAGCGCTGGCGTTGGCTGCCCAGGGCGCTGCCGCCGCGGCGGGTCGAGGTCAATATCGCGGCGGCGACGTTACGGGTCGTCGACGGCGGCCGCCGGGCGGTCGGCATGCGTGTCGTTGTCGGCAGCCCCCGCCATCCGACGCCGGTGTTTAGTAGCGCCATCCGCGATGTGGTGATCAATCCGCCCTGGAACGTGCCGGATTCCATCTGGCGCCGGGAGATTTTCCCGGCGCTGCGCCGGGATCCCGGGTATCTGGCGAGCCGCAACATGCGGATCATCGGCCGCGCCCACGATCCGTTCGGGCAGGAGATCGACTGGCCGGCGCTGCGGCACGCGCCTGCCGGCATCCGCATCCAGCAATCGCCTGGGCCTTCCAATGCGCTGGGGCGGGTGAAATTTCATCTGCCCAACCGCTTCGACGTCTACCTCCACGACACGCCCGGGCGCGAGGCGTTTCTGCGACCCCGGCGGGCGCTCAGCCACGGCTGCATCCGTCTCGAAAAGCCCGACGCTTTGCTGCCCTACCTGTTCCACGGGCGTGACGCGCTGCCGCAACTAACTTCGGCGGATGATCCGGGGCCGTGGCCGACGCAGACCGTGCCGGTCTCCGCGCCGCTGCCCGTCTTCATGCTGTATTGGACGGCCTTCGTCGCCGGCGATGGCGCCGTCCATTTCCGCAACGACCTTTACGGTCACGACCGGCGCATGATGGCAGCGCTCCGCCGCCCGCACGGGACGCCCCAGAGGGTCCGCATGGCCTCGGCCTGCCCCGTTCACCCACCGCAGACTTGAGGACACGGTCAAGACATGGCAAGAAGGATCGGTTGTTCATACGATAAAGGCGAGTTTTCCGTGTCTCTCGGTGATCTTGATCGGCGGCGCTTCCTCGGCATCGGCATGGCCGCCGCGGCCGGCCTCGTGGTGCCGGCCGTGCCTGCCATGGCGGGCGCCGGACGCGCGCTTTCCTTCCGCAATCTGCACACCGGCGAGCGCCTGACCGCGACTTACTGGTCCGGCGGACGCTACCTGTCCGATGGATGCCGGCAAATCGACCGTCTGTTGCGCGACCATCGCACCGGTGACGTCGCGCCGATCTCCGTCGAACTTCTCGACCTTCTCCATGACTTGCACCGTCGCCTGGACGCTGCGGCGCCGTTCGAGGTGATTTCCGGGTACCGGTCGCCGAGGACCAACTCCCGCTTGGCGGCGGCCAGCTCGGGCGTTGCGCGCAGGAGCCTGCACATGCGTGGGATGGCCGTCGACGTTCGTCTGCCGGGCTGTTCCCTGAAGCGGCTTCGGACTACGGCGCGGGCGATGAAGGCGGGGGGCGTAGGGTTCTATCCCCGCTCCGGCTTCGTGCATCTGGACGTCGGCCGCGTGCGCTACTGGTAGCGGCACGGCCCGCCCAGGAACATCCGCAACACAGGCAAGCGCTATTGATCTCGTCCCTCGGGATCCGCGGATCGGCGCGCCTTCGGCCGGGCGGTGCGCGCCTATCGGCCATATCGGCGATGATGTTGGTGAATGGTGCCGGCGCACGGACTCGAACCGCGGACCTACTGATTACAAATCAGTTGCTCTACCAACTGAGCTACGCCGGCAGCCCCTTCTCGTTCCGGGGAAGATAGCGACGGTCCGCGGGCGCGGCAAGGGGAGAGGCGGCGCCCAGCGCGGGCGCGCAGTCCACCGATCAGGAGAGGATGTCGATCAGGCTGTCGCCGAGCGAGGCCTCGACCGAGAGCACCCGGGCGGCGGCCTTGTAGCTCGATGCGGCGATCGAGAGATTGACCAGCTCGGCGCCGACATCGACGTTGGGATAGGCGGAGAAGCCGGTCGGGCTGTTGGCGTCGCTGGCGATGAAATAGCCGGGCGTCACCGGCACCAGGGTCGTCATGACGCCGCCCGTGGGCAACGACGATTGCGTCACCTGCTGCGGCTGGTAGACCGCCCCCAGCACCGTGCCCTCAACCGTGGCGGGCGCGCTCGAGCGCGCGTTGACGAGGTTGTTGGCGGCAACACCGAGGCGCGTGGCGGCGGCGTTGAGACCGCTTATGGCGATCGATCCGGTGCTCAGCATGGCAGCAATTTGGCCCGACCAGGGCCTGCGGTCAACGGAAATTATCTCAATAATTCAATAAGTTGCTAGAATTTTAGTAAAATCACCCGGACGTCAGTCGCCGGCCTCGGGCCCGGTTCCCACAACACGGGCCGCTTCGTAAAGGGCGATGGCGGCGGCGGCGGAGACGTTGAGGCTCTCCATCGCGCCCGGCATCGGCAACGCGGCAAGGGCGTCGCAGCCCTTGGCGACCAGGCGTCGAAGCCCCCCGCCTTCGGCACCGAGCACCAGGGCGATGCGGCCGCTGAGATCGGTCTCAGACAGCGCCTGCGGGGCGGCGGCATCGAGGCCGATACACCAGAATCCCGCGGCTTTGAGGGTCTCGAGCGCACGGGCGACGTTGGTCACGCGGACGATCTTGACCAGTTCCAGCGCGCCCGAGGCGGCCTTGGCCAGGACCGCGGTTTCGCGCGGGCTGCGGCGGTCGGGCACGATCACCGCGGCGGCGCCGAAGGCGGCTGCGGAGCGCAGGATGGCGCCTGTATTGCGCGGATCCGTCACCTGGTCGAGGACCAGAACGCAGGCCCGGGGGGTTCCCTCCAGATCGTCCAGAAGATCGCCCAGCGCGACGTCGGGCAACGGTGCGACCAGGGCGGCCGAGCCCTGGTGGACGGCCCCCTGGGGCAGCAGGGCAGCGATCTCGCCGGCGCTTGCGACCTCGGCATCCAGACCCTTGTCTCGGGCCCGGTCGCCGAGCGCGGCGTGGGCCTCGGGCGTGAGGACCAGGCGGTGCACCCGCCGCTCGGGGTTGGCCAGCGCCGCGGCGAGGGCGTGACGGCCGTAAATCCAGATCGTTCGCGGCCCCTCGCTGTCGTGCCGGGAGCCGGGGCGGCGGCGCCCGCGCGGGGGTGATTTTGGCCTGCTCTTGCGCATCGAATCGGTTGCTAGCCTGTTCCCAGATCGTTCCTGCCCGACGGGGGTTGCGCCAGACGCCAATTGGTCTTATATTTTCGCTGCAATATCAATAGCCAACCGGCTTTGGCGCCGTCTTCCATGGAAGACGGCGGCGAAGTTGGCTGCGAGTCGTTTTATCAATTGACATTGGGCTAGAAATTTCCATAGTGCGCACTCCGCTTTTCCGGCTGCCTGCAGACCGCGTCTTTCGTGGCGATGGCGTGACGCCCGGGTTGGTCGTTTGGAGGGGTGGCCGAGTGGTTAAAGGCAGCAGACTGTAAATCTGCCGACGTATGTCTACGTAGGTTCGAATCCTACCCCCTCCACCATTCCTGTCTCGGGCGGGGTGGGACGAGCGGACCGGAGAGCGCAGGACGGAAAAGAGGGCACAAGGGAATTCATGGTCATCGGCGGGTGTAGCTCAATGGTAGAGCCCCAGCCTTCCAAGCTGGTTACGTGGGTTCGATTCCCATCACCCGCTCCAGATTCGGCCTTGCCGTCACGGCGGCGCGTCGGGAAAGGCCGGCCGGGCCGCGACAGGCGGTAGCGAAGAAGACAAGGAAAACGCAGACCATGGCGAAGGCGAAGTTTGAGCGGACGAAGCCGCACTGCAACATCGGCACGATCGGGCATGTCGATCACGGCAAGACGACGCTGACGGCGGCGATCACGAAGATCCTGGCGGAAGCCGGCGGTGCGTCGTTCACGGCCTATGACGAGATCGACAAGGCGCCGGAGGAGAAGGCGCGTGGGATCACG
>JAWWBR010000072.1:0-17582 GCA_033720855.1 Alphaproteobacteria bacterium | reverse complement strand
GGGTCCTTGGTGATGAAATGGGACGATGAGGTATAGGGCGCGTTGTCCCAGCCCGGGGTCGAGATCGGCACCGGGATATCGTCGAGGCCATGGCCGTTCAGGAGATCGGCCCCCTGGTAGACCAGTTCCTGGCAGGGCGCATCGGCGGGGTCGACGATTTCCGGCGGCAGCGGATTGCTCAGCGCCCGGTTCCACTGCTCGCGGACCTGATCCAGGGGATAGCCGATGCCGACCTCGTAGATCGCGGGGTTGCCGCCGAGACCGCAAATCAGCACCGGAATGTCGAACTTGCGGCCCTTGCTGTCGATGACGTTGGTGAACAGGAAGGCCTTGCGGTCTTTCTCCTGGATGCCGCCGCGGTACTGCCAGCGCACCAGGGGATGCATCTCGGTATCCTTGTTGATGGGGCGATCGACCTCGACCAGCAGGCCGGCCGCGCGCAGCGCGTCTATGTGTTCGTGGAGATCGCGGTATCCCCTTTTCTTCTTCGCCGTCATTGGCCGAGCCATCCTCAATTCCGCCATGTACCGTATCACCGTCGCACCGCCGGCCTTCGGCTCCGGCGGCGGGAGCGCTAGACTAACGCGCCCGGTCCGGTTTTGCCATGGGACCGAGGCTCCGGTATCATCTGGCCCGCACCGCCATCACGGGCGGCGTTCGCTCCGGAAGGACACATGGAACTCGTCAAGGACAGTCAAGGTTTTCAATTCACCCGCCTCGCGCCCGCCGAGCCCGAGGAAGACGGCGCCGATGTCGCCGCGGGCCTCTTGGCGACGCCCAAGGTTCTGCCCTGCAAGTATTTTTACGACGCCGAGGGCTCCGCCCTGTTCGAGCGGATCTGCGAGACCCCCGAATACTATCCGACCAGGACCGAGCGCGGCATCCTCGCCCGCTACGCCGGCGACATCGCGGCGCTGACGGGGCCGTGCGAGATCGTCGAATTGGGCAGCGGATCGGCCAGCAAAACGCGGCTCCTGCTGGAAGCCTATTCCGATCATGGCGGCGAGTTGCATTTCGCGCCGATCGACGTGTCCGAGAGCATCCTCAGGGAAAGCTCGCGGGATTTGGTCGAGCGATATGACGACCTCTCCATCCGCGGCTTCTCCGGCACCTACGAGCAAGCCCTGGCGGCCCTGCATCCGGCGCCGGCACCGGCCCGCATGTTCGTCTTCCTGGGGTCCACCATCGGCAATTTCTCGACCGCCGAGCGGATCGCATTCATGACGCGGGTGTGCCGCGCGATGGAGCCCGGAGAATATTTCCTTCTGGGCATCGACCGCCGCAAGGACCCCGACATCATAGAGGCGGCCTATAACGACGCCGAGGGCCTGACCGCGCGGTTCAACCTGAACATGTTGAGACATCTCAACCGGCGCTTCCACGGCGATATCGAGGTGTCCCATTTCGCCCATCAGGCGGCCTACGATACGGCGCGTCACCAGATCGAGATGCGGCTCCGATGCCGGGTGGCGCACGGCGCGGAGCTGCGTGACCTCGGTCTTTCCGTGGATTTCGACGCCGGCGAGGCGATCCGGACGGAGATCTCGAAGAAATTCGACCCCGTCGAGTTGGCCCGCGAGTTCGCAGCCATCGGCCTCGGGCAGGTCGCCATATGGTCCGATGAGCGGCAGTGGTTCTCCCTCGTCCTGTTCCGCCTCGGCGATCCTCGACCGGAGGCGGGGCCCGGAGCAGAGCCTTGAAGGAGCCCAACTTCTTCTCCGGCGGCGCCTTCGACCGTGCCGGCCTGCGGCGCAAGGACGAAGGGTATATCGCACGCCTGAGGCAGGATCCGACCACGCGCATGATCCCGGTCTGGCGCGACCAGCACCTGATCCTGATCAAGCAGGAGCCCGAACCGGTCTACCTCGCCCCCCATGAAGTGCCGCCGCTGGCGGCCGAAGACGAACAGGTGGCGCTTCTCGGCCTGGTGGGGGAGCAGGCCGTGTTCGCCTTCGACATCTCCCATATCGACGCGCCCCTCGACCGGCCCGAGCTTTCGGGCCGCGGCGATTTCGTCGACATCCGCGACGTCGGCTCGCTGCTGTCGCGCGCCGATGCCCAACTTATGGTCTTGGCCCGGGCCCTGTTCTATTGGCACCGTCGCCATGCCTATTGCGGCGTCTGCGGAGCGCCGACCCTGTCGGGGGAGGCCGGGCATGTGCGCGTTTGCACCAATCCCCCATGCGGCACCACCCATTTCCCCCGCACCGACCCGGCGGTGATCATGCTGGTGACCGACGGCGATCGCTGCCTGCTGGGGCGGCGGCCGGGGCGGCAAAACTTCATGTATTCGACCCTGGCGGGCTTCGTCGAACCCGGCGAGTCCCTGGAAGAGGCCGTCGCCCGCGAGGTCATGGAGGAAACCGGGATCGTCGCAACCAACATCCGCTACGCCCATTCCCAGCCCTGGCCGTTCCCGGCCAATCTCATGCTCGGCTTCTATGCCGATGCCGGCACCACGGACATCCGGCTCAATCCCGATGAACTGGCCGATGCGCGCTGGTTCACCCGCGACGACGTCGCCGAGCTGATGGCGGTGCGCGACCGGAACGAAGCCGAGCGCCTGGGCGGCGCACTGCACCTGCCGCGGCCGGTCTCGATCGCCCGGCGCCTGATCTCGGAATGGCTGGAGGGCCGCGCGCCCTGAGCGCTCAGCCGGCGCCGTTCGCCGCGCCCTGGGTCTCCTTGCGGTAGGGGTGGGCCGGGAAGATGCCGATGATCCGGACCCTTTCGGAAAAGAACTGGAGCTCCTCCAGCGCCAGCTTCACCAGCCTGTCCTCGGGGTGGCCGTCGATCTCGGCGTAGAACTCGGTCGACGCGAAATTGCCGTCGACCATGTAGCTCTCGAGCTTGCTCATGTTGACGCCGTTGGTGGCGAAGCCGCCCAACGCCTTGTAGAGCGCCGCCGGAATGTTGCGCACCCGGAACAGAAACGCGGTCATGACCGGTTTGGCCTCCGCGCCCGGATCCTCCATGTCCCGCGACAACACGACGAAGCGCGTCGTGTTGTGGGCGGCGTCCTCGATATTCGCCGCCAACGACTCGAGCCCATAGATCTCCGCCGCCAGTTCCGAGGCGATGGCGGCCTCGCCGGCATCCCCTCGGGCGGCCACCTCCTCGGCGGCGCCGGCGGTATCGGCATGGACCACGGGTATGAGGCCGTGGCTGTGGAGGAACTGCCGGCACTGGGACAAGGCGTGAACGTGGCTGTGGACGTGTTTCAGCCCTTCGATGGTCGCGCCGGACGGTGCCAGCAGATGGTGGTTCACGCGCTGGAAGTGTTCGGCGACGATATGCAGCCGGGCATGGGGCATCAACTGGTGGATGTCGGCGACGCGTCCGGCGACCGAGTTTTCGATGGGGATCATGGCAAGCCGCGCGGTGCCGTTCTCCACCGCTGCGAAGACCTCTTCGAAGGTCTGGCAGGGCAGACTCGTCATGTTCGGGTGGACCTGCCGGCAGGCGAGATCCGAATACGCCCCGGGCAGCCCCTGGAAGGCGATGATCTCGCCCGCCTCGGTCCCGCCGCTTCGCTCCGTGTCCCCTCTCGTCATTGCCTTTCCGTCCCGCTATCGCCGCACAGAATCCCGCGGGCGCGCTCGAGGTCGGCGGGAGTATCGACACCAAGGGGAACGGTGTCAACGAAGGCCACGTCGATGCGCATGCCGTCCTCCAGGGCGCGGAGCTGTTCCAGCCGCTCGCGCCGCTCCAACGGGCTCGGCGGCAGACCGACGAAGCGCGCAAGGGCGGCACGGCGCCACGCGTAGAGCCCGATATGATGCCAGAGCGGCCCTTCGCCCGCCGGGACTGTCGCGCGGCTGAAATAGAGCGCCCGGCCCCGCTCGCCCCCGTCGGACAGGGCGACCACCGCCTTGACGACATTGGGGTCGCCCTTTTCGCGGGGATCAGTGATGCGCGCGGCCAAGGTCCCGATATCGACGCCATCCTGGCCCAGCAGCTCAAGCGCGCGGCCGGGCAGGGCGGGATCGAGGGTCGGCAGATCGCCCTGCAGATTGACGACGGCATCGAAGCGCCCGTCGGGATCGGCGACGTTGAGCGCCTCGAAAATGCGGTCCGAGCCTGAGGGATGGTCCGGCGCGGTCAGAACCGCCTCGCCGCCCGCCGCCGTTATCGCCTCGGCGATCTCCGGCTCGCCGGCGGCGACGACGACCGGACCGAGATCCGCCTCGATGGCCCGCCGCCACACCTGGACGATCATCGGCACCCCGCAGATCTCGGCCAGAGGTTTGCCCGGCAGGCGGGTCGAGGCCATACGGGCGGGAATCAGGATGACCGGGTTGGCGGGTCGGGACATGGCTCTCACGAATTCTCCGGCGCCGGGCGCCGCGATGATGATAAGGCCCTAAATTTCAATGCTTTTTACACGTTACTCCGGAACCCGCCCGATGGGCCAGCGCTAACCGGCCGGGCCCAATCCGGATTGGACAGGGCCGGGGTGAAAAGGTAATCTCCAGCCGCTGCCGGGCACGGCGCGCCGCGGCCGCCGCCGGCGCCTCGTCGCCGGGCGAGGCCGGATCAACCACCGGAGCACGGAATGACCGCGAGAGAAATTAACAGAGTAGTCGGCGCCGTCCTGGCGACGCTGATCGTCATCAAGGTCTCCGACCTGCTGGGCGGCGCCATGGGCCAGCCGCAGCCTCTGGCCAAGCCCGCCTACCTGGTGGAAGGCGCGCCCGCCGCCCAGCCCGCAGAGACGGCGCAGCAAGCCGCCCCTGCCAAACCCGCGGCGATCGGGCCGCTGTTGGCATCCGCCAGCGCCGACGCCGGCAAATCCGTCGCCCGCAAATGCGTGACCTGCCACAGCCTCGACAAGGGCGGCAAGGACAAGCTCGGCCCGGCGCTGTGGGGCATCGTCGGCGCCAAAAAGGCGGAAGGATCGTTCCGCTATTCCAGCGCCCTCAAGGGCCTTGGCGGCAACTGGGACTATGAGGCGCTGAACGCGTTCCTGGCCGATCCCAAGGGATACGCGCCGGGCAACAAGATGGCTTTCGCGGGACTCAAGAACGACACCGAGCGGGCGGCGCTGATCCTCTATTTGCGCAGCCTTTCCGACAATCCCCCACCCTTGCCCTAAAGCCGCCGGGGGCGACAGGCCGCGATCCATGTCCCAACCCCTCGACATCAGCGTCCTGAACGGTTTCATGGGCCTGGCCGACCTCATGGCCGACGCCGCCGGAGAGGTGCTGAGCCACTATTTCCGCACGCCCCTTGCGGTCGAGGCCAAGGGCGACGAAAGCCCCGTCACCAAGGCCGACCGGGACGCGGAGATCGCCATGCGGGCACTGATCGAGGACGCCTACCCCGATCACGGCATCCTCGGCGAGGAGTTCCCCCCGGTCAATCCCGAGGCCGAGTTCGTCTGGGTGCTCGACCCCATCGACGGCACCAAGTCCTTCATCACCGGCAAGCCGCTGTTCGGCACCTTGATCTCGCTGACCCAGGCGGGCCGGCCGATCCTCGGCGTCATCAACCAGCCGGTGCTGGGCGAACGATGGCGCGGCATCGCCGGCACGCCCGCCACCTTCAACGACGAACCCATCCGCGTGCGGTCCTGCCCCAGCCTCGGCGAGGCCATTCTCTATGCCACCAGCCCCCATATGTTCGAAGGGGCCGATGCCGAAGCCTTCGCGCGGGTTCGGGACGAGGTGCGCCATCCGCTCTACGGCGCCGATTGCTACGCCTATGGGCTTTTGGCTTCGGGCCATGCCGACCTGGTGGTCGAAGCGAGCCTGCAACCCTACGACTACGCCGCACTGGTGCCGGTGGTGGAGGGTGCGGGCGGGGTCATCACCGACTGGGCCGGGGCGCCCCTGACCATCGCCTCCGATGGGCGCGTGATCGCGGCCGGCGACGCCGCCATTCACGCCCGGGCGCTCGATCTCTTGCAAGGGGCATAGGGTCGGGGACGATGCGGGCCGCAGACCTCACATCCGCCGCCCTTTTGGCCTGGCTCACGGTCACCTCGGGCGCGGCCCTGGCCAGCGACCCGGCGGGCACGGCATCGCAACCGGCCCATGGCCTGGCCATGCACGGGGATCTGAAATACGGCCCCGACTTCAAGCATTTCGACTACGTCAATCCCACCGCGCCGAAGGGCGGCCCCCTGCGCCTCGCCGATACCGGCACCTTCGACAACCTCAATCCCTTCATCCTCAAAGGCGCCACCGCGTCGGGGATGGGCCGGGTCTTCGACACCCTGGCGACGATTTCCAACGACGAACCGTTTTCCCAATACGGGCAGGTGGCCGAGACCATCGAGACGCCGCCGGACCGCTCCTGGGTGATCTTTACCCTGAGGCCCGAAGCGCGCTTCCATGACGGCCATCCGATCACCGCCGAAGACGTCGAATTCACCTTCCACACCCTGGTCAAGAAGGGACATCCGTTCTACCGCTTCTATTTCGGTTCCGTCGCCAAGGTCGAAAGGCTCGGCCGGCTGAAGATCAAGTTCAGCTTCAAAAAGGGCGACAATCGCGAGCTGCCGCTGATCCTCGGCGAATTGCCCCTGCTGCCCGCCCATTACTGGAAAGACAAGGACTTCGCCAAGACCACCCTGACCCCGCCGCTGGGAAGCGGTGCCTACAAGGTCAAGACGCTGGAAGCGGGCCGCTCCATCACCTTCGAGCGGGTCAGGGACTATTGGGCGGCCGACCTGCCGGTGAACAAGGGCCAGAACAACTTCGACACCATCCGCTACGACTACTACCTCGACGACACGGTGGCCATCGAAGCCCTGATCAAGGGCGAGTTCGACCTGAGGCAGGAAAACAACTCCAAGGCCTGGGCGACGGCCTACGATTCCCCGGCGGTGCGCGCCGGGCTGCTGATCAAGCGCCTGTTTCCCAACCAGAACCCCACCGGCATGCAGGCCTTCGTTTTCAATACCCGCCGGTCGATCTTCCGCGACCGCCAGGTGCGCTGGGCGCTGGCCCATGCCTTCGACTTCGAATGGTCTAACCGCAACCTCTTCTACGGGGCCTATTCGCGCACCAAGAGCTATTTTTCCAATTCCGAGCTCGCCTCCCGCGGCCTGCCGAGCCCCGAGGAGCTGGCGATCCTCGAGCCCTATCGCGGCCGCATCCCGGACGAAGTCTTCACCAAGGAATACCAGCCCCCGGAAGGCGGGAGCAATGCGCGGCTCAGGGCCAATCTCCTGAAGGCGCTCGAGCTCCTGAAAGGGGCCGGCTGGGTGGTGCGTGAGGGCAAGCTGATCAACGCCAAGACCGGCCGTCAGATGCGCTTCGAGGTGTTGTTGGTCAGTCCCGCCTTCGAGCGCATCGTCGGTCCCTTCATCTACAATCTGCGGCGCCTCGGCATCGCCGCGCGCATGCGCACCGTCGACACCTCGCAATACCAGAACCGGGTGCGGGCGTTCGATTTCGACATGATCGTCGGCGGCTGGGGGCAGTCGCTGTCGCCCGGCAACGAACAGCGCAGCTACTGGAACTCGAAGAACGCCGACATCGACGGCGGGCGCAACACCCCCGGTATCAAGGATCCGGTGGTCGACGAACTGGTCGAGAAACTGATCGCCGCGCCCGATCGCAAGGCGCTGGTGGCGCGCACCCGGGCGCTCGACCGGGTGCTGCTCTGGGGCCATTACGTGATCCCCAACTGGCATATCAAGGGGGACCGGTTCGCCTTTTGGGACAAGTTCGGCCGGCCCAAGACCATTCCGCTGCGCGGCACCAGCGTCAGCACCTGGTGGCTGGACGCCGCCAAGGCGGAGGCGGTGGAAGAGGGAAAGCGCCGGTTGCGGGGACTGGGGCCGTCGGCGGCGGAGGAGGGCGCGCAATGATCGCCTATATCATTCGCCGCCTTTTGCTGATCGTCCCCACCCTTCTCGGCATCATGGTCATCAACTTCGCCATCATCCAGTTCGCCCCGGGCGGCCCGGTCGAACAGGTCATCGCCCAACTGACCGGTACCGACGTGGCGGCCACCGCGCGCATCGGCGGGACCGCCGGCAGCGAGGTCACCGCGCAGACGCGGCAAGCCGCCGCCGGCGACGCGCAGACGAGCCGCTATCGCGGCTCCCAGGGGCTCGATCCCCAGTTCATCAAGGATCTGGAAAAGCGCTACGGCTTCGACAAACCGGCCCATGAGCGCTTCTTCCAGATGCTGGCCGATTACGTGCAGTTCGATTTCGGCAAGAGCTTCTTCCGCGACCGCAGCGTCGTCGATCTGGTGCTCGAGAAGATGCCGGTGTCCATATCGCTCGGCCTGTGGTCGACATTGATCATCTACCTGGTGTGCATCCCCTTGGGCGTCGCCAAGGCGGTGCGTGACGGCCAGAGGTTCGACATCTGGACCTCGGTGCTGGTGATCATCGGCAACGCCATCCCGGCCTTCATTTTCGCGATCTTCCTGATCGTGGTGTTCGCCGGCGGCAAATACTACGACTGGTTCCCCTTGCGCGGGCTGCTGTCCCCGGAATTCTCGAGCCTCGGTTTCGCCGCCTGCGCCACCAATCTGGCCTGCGTCGCCGATTATTTCTGGCATCTGGTGTTGCCCTTGGCGGCGCTGGTGATGGGCGGCTTCGCGTCGCTGACGATGCTGACCAAGAACTCGTTCCTGGAGGAAATCAACAAGCAATACGTCCTGACCGCCCGGGCCAAGGGGCTTTCGGAAAAGCGTGTGCTCTACGGTCACGTCTTCCGCAACGCCATGCTGATCGTCATCGCCGGGTTCCCGGCGGCCTTGATCGGCATCCTGTTCACCGGCGCGCTCCTGATCGAGGTGATCTTCTCCCTGGACGGACTCGGGCGCCTCGGCTACGAGGCGGTGATCAATCGCGACTATCCCATCGTCTTCGCCAGCGTCTTCTTCTTTTCCCTGATCGGCCTCGTGATCGGCCTGATCCGCGACATCACCTATGTCTTCGTCGATCCCCGCATCAGTTACGAGGGCCAGGGCTGAGATGGACGGCAAGGACCGCATCCTGGGCCTGCCCGTGACGCCGCTGACGCGGCGGCGGTTCGAGAGCTTCAAGCGCAATCGCCGGGGCTATTGGTCGCTGTGGGTCTTCCTCGGCCTGTTCGTGTTCAGCCTGTTCGCCGAATTCCTCGCCAACGACAAACCGATCCTGGTCAAATTCGACGGCGCCTACCACATGCCGATCTTCAAATTCTATCCCGAAACCGCCTTCGGCGGCGCGTTCCCGACCGAGACCGATTACCGCGACCCCCATGTTCAGGCCCTGATCGCGGAGAAGGGCTGGATGGTCTGGCCGCCGGTGCGCTACAGCTTCAATACCCCCAACTACTTCCTGACCACGCCCTCGCCGGCGCCGCCCTCGGCCGACAACTGGCTCGGCACCGACGACCAGGCCCGCGACGTGGTCGCCCGGCTGATCTACGGTTTCCGCATCTCCGTCCTGTTCGGGCTGGTGCTGACCCTCTGTGCGTCGGTCATCGGCGTCGCCGCCGGCGCCATCCAGGGCTATTTCGTCGGCTGGGTCGACCTCACCGGCCAGCGCCTGATCGAGATCTGGGAAGGCATTCCCAGCCTCTATGTCCTCATCATCCTCGCCAGCATCCTGGTGCCCGGGTTCTGGACGCTGTTGGGGATCCTCTTGCTGTTTTCCTGGACCGCGCTGACCGGGGTCGTGCGTGCGGAATTCCTGCGTGGGCGAAACTTCGATTACGTCCGCGCCGCGCGCGCGCTTGGCGTCGGCAACGCCACCATCATGTTCCGCCATGTCCTGCCCAACGCCATGGTCGCGACCATCACCTTCCTGCCCTTCATCCTCAACGGATCGATCACCGCGCTCACCGCCCTCGACTTCCTCGGCCTCGGCATGCCGCCGGGATCGCCGTCGCTGGGCGAATTGCTGGCTCAGGGCAAGGGCAATCTCCATGCCCCCTGGCTCGGGTTTTCCGCGGTTTTCTCGATCGCCATCATGCTGAGCCTGCTGATCTTCATCGGCGAAGCCGTGCGCGACGCCTTCGACCCGCGCAAGACCCAGGTCTAGGACGGAACCGTGCCAGGAGCCCCCTTCATCACCATCCGCGACCTCGGCGTCAGGTTTTCCACCACGGGCGGCGATGTCGATGCCGTCAGGAACCTCGATCTCGACATCGACCGCGGCGAAACCGTGGCGCTGGTGGGCGAATCGGGCTCGGGGAAATCGGTCACCGCGCTTTCGATCATGCAGCTGCTGCCCTACCCCATGGCGAGCCACCCGACGGGCTCGATCCTGGTGGACGGCGAGGAGATCATCGGTGCCGATGCCGAGACCATGACCAGGATCCGCGGCGAGCGCATCTCCATGGTGTTCCAGGAGCCGATGACCTCGCTCAATCCGCTGCACACGATCGAGCGCCAGATTTCCGAGACGCTGATCCTGCACAAGCGTCTCAACCGCATCGCGGCGCGGGAAAAGGCGCTGGAATTGCTCAATATGGTCGGGCTTCAGGAGGCCGAGCGGCGGCTCAACGCCTACCCCCATCAGCTGTCGGGCGGCCAGCGCCAACGGGTGATGATCGCCATGGCGCTGGCCAACGAACCGGACCTCCTGATCGCCGACGAACCGACCACGGCGCTGGACGTCACCGTCCAGGCCCAGATCCTCACCCTCCTCAGGGAGCTCAAGGACAAGCTCGGCATGGCGCTTCTGCTGATCACCCACGATCTCGGCATCGTCCGCCACATGGCCGACAGGGTCGCGGTGATGACCGGCGGCGAGGTCGTCGAATCGGGCGCCGTGGAAGATATCTTCGAGCGGCCCCAGCACGATTACACCCGCAAGCTCCTCGCCGCCGAGCCCAAGGGCGCGCCGGCGCGCCCGCTCGAGACCGCTCCGGTCATCATGGAAGCGGACGACGTCAAGGTCTGGTTCCCGATCAAGCGCGGGGTCTTCCAGCGCACCGTCGGGCACATCAAGGCGGTCGACGGCATCTCGGTCAGCCTGCGCGCGGGGCGCACCCTCGGCGTGGTCGGCGAGTCGGGGTCGGGCAAGACCACCCTTGGGCTCGCGCTTCTGCGCCTGGAGCAGGCGCAAGGCCGCATCAGGTTCGGCTCCGATCGCCTCGACGAT
The DNA here is from genome assembly GCA_033720855.1 of Alphaproteobacteria bacterium. Classification (GTDB taxonomy): domain Bacteria; phylum Pseudomonadota; class Alphaproteobacteria; order SMXQ01; family SMXQ01; genus SMXQ01. The sequence continues at coordinate 6,523 of JAWWBR010000072.1, read as the reverse complement.
AAGGGCGAGAGAGGGCTCAGGCCGCTCCGCCGGGAGATGCAGATCGTCTTCCAGGACCCCTATTCCTCGCTGTCGCCGCGCATGTCGATCGGTCAGATCGTCGGCGAGGGGCTGAAGATCCACGATATCGCGCCCAGCCCCGCCGAGCGCGACGACCTGATCGATGCCGCCCTCGAAGAGGTGGGCATCGATCCCGGCACCAAGCACCGCTACCCCCACGAGTTTTCCGGCGGCCAGCGTCAGCGCATCTCGGTCGCCCGGGCGCTGGTGCTGAAGCCGCGGCTGATCATTCTCGACGAACCCACCTCGGCGCTGGACATGTCGGTGCAGGCGCAGATCGTCGACCTCCTGCGGGAGATCCAGGACCGCCACGACCTCGCCTATATGTTCATCAGCCACGACCTCAAGGTGGTCCGCGCGCTGGCCGACGAGGTGCTGGTCATCAAGGACGGCAAGATGGTCGAAAGCGGCCCCGCCGAACGCGTCTTCGAGGACCCGCAGACGCCCTACACCAAGGCCCTGATGGCAGCCGCCTTCGACCTTGCCGTCGCCGAGGGGGGCACCGTCAGCCAATAAGGCCTTGTCCGACCTGGACTTTTCCCAAGCGATATCGGTCTTGCTCCACGCGCCGGCGCGTGGGCATCGCCGGAAATATTGCGCCGCGCAGACAGGCCGTTCAGGGCCAAAAATTTCGGCGCCATAAAAAATTTCGAAATTTAATAAATTTAAAGGAATTCTCCCTAGCCTCGGTCACGCTGTTTGGGGAATGCGGCCCAAGAACCGGCGGCACATGCCCATCACGGCCAAACGCCCTAGGTATCGGGCGCAAAGCTGTTGTCGATCACTCAGGGGAGTTTTTTTGGAAAGGGGGGACGGAATGGTCTTGGTAACCGCCTAGGTTTTCCTGTCGGCAGCGATGACGGCAGGCAGACCGAAAAGAGAGGATGTTATGAAGAAAGGTCTTGCCCTCGTCCTGCCATTGCTCCTGCTGGCGCCGGTCTCGCCCGTCTTCGGCGCCGATACCAAGCCCTGTCTCGACCGAACCCTGATGATCGATACCCTGATCTCCGATTACGGCGAACAGCTCGCCGAAGTGCGCGAAATCAAGGGCAAGGGTCTCCTGGAATTTCACGTCTCGCCCAATGACGGCACCTGGACCGCGCTGCTGACCGATGACGACGGCGTCTCCTGCGTGGTCGCCGTGGGCGAGGGAATCGACCCATCCAAGACCATCACCCGAACATTAGGGCACGAGATCTGAGCGCGCGCCGCGGCCCCGTCTGCCACCGGGCTTAGCCGGTAAACTCCTTTTCGATCAACGCGAACAGCGCCCGCATGCCTTGGGCCTCGCCGCCTTCCGGACGACCCGGCCGGCTCGATGGGTTCCAGGCCATGAAATCCAAATGGATCCACGGCGTTTCCGCGGTGACGAACTCCTTCAGGAACAGGGCGGCGGTGATGGCCCCGCCGTAGGGGCCCGACGAGATGTTGTTGATGTCCGCCACCTGGCTTTCCAGGCTGTCGCGGTAGGGCGCCCACAGGGGCAACCGCCACAGGGGATCGCCCGCCCTGCGCCCCGCCGCCAACGTCTTCTCGGCCAGCGAATCGTCGTTGCAGAAGAGCGCCGGCAGGCCGGTTCCCAGGGCGACGCGGGCGGCACCGGTCAGTGTCGCCATGTCGATGAGCAGATCGGGCGTTTCGCGGCAGGCTTCGGCGAGCGCGTCGGCCAGCACGATGCGCCCTTCGGCGTCGGTATTGCCGACCTCCACGGTGATGCCCTTGCGGGTGGGAAGAACGTCGAGGGGATGATAGGCGTTGCCCGCGACCGCGTTTTCCACGGCGGGGATCAAGACCCTGAGGCGCACCGGCAGGCGCGCCCCCATGATCATACGCGCAAGGCCCAAGGCCTGGGCCGCGCCCCCCATGTCCTTCTTCATCAGCTTGATGCCGGCGGTGGACTTGAGGTCGAGCCCGCCGGTATCGAAACACACGCCCTTGCCGCAGATCGTCACCCGCGGCAGCCGTCGGCGCGGCGCCGGCTGCCATGTGAGGTCGATCAGGCGCGGCGCATCGGCGGCGGCACGACCGACGGCGTGAATAGCCGGGTAGTTGCGTTCAAGAAGCTTGGCCCCGGTGATCACCGAAACCCGTGCGCCGAAGGCCCGGCCCAGCCGCCGCGCTTCCGCCGCCAGGGCGCCGGGCCCCATGTCGCCGGCCGGGGTATTGACGAGGTCTCGGACGAGAAAGGTCGCGAGGGCGGCATTTTCGACCCTCTTGCGGTCGGCCGCGGCGGGCCATACCAGCAGCGCCGGCGCCCGATCGCTCTTGCGGTAGCGGGTAAAGCGGTAGCTGCCCAGCGCCCAGCCCAAAGCCGCATCGTCGGACAGGCCGGCACCGGGGCGGCCGGCGAGGCGATACCTGCCTTCGGGCAAGCCTGCGGGACACGCCGCGAAGGCCCAGACGGCGCCGCCTTCAGCACCTTGGGATTGGTCCTTTCGGGTGGGCAGGCCAAGAAGCACGCGTTCCAAACCGCCGTCATCCGCCGCCATCAGACTGATCGAGCCCGGCCGCGCCCGAAAGCCGCTGGCCCGCACCCAATTCCTGGTCCGTGCGGATTGCCGCGCGCACCAGGCCTCGAAATCATCTTCGGCCACCGTTAGGACGGGCACCGCAGTCTTGCCGGCCCGTGCCGTCAGTCCATCGATCGCCATGTCTTGCCGTTCTCCCTCTGCAAATTGGTTGCCTCTCCGCCCGATCATCGCCCGCCGCGGCCTCCATGCAAAGCGCAAAGCTGGACGGGGCGGCCTTCGTCGGCCCTTGCACCGGGCGGCGGGCTCACGTATCAGTTGCCCGTCATCCGACCATTTTCGGGGAAAATCAACCATGGCCGAACTCGTTCTCGCCATTGCCAACAAGGCCTACTCGTCCTGGTCGCTGCGGGGCTGGCTCGGGCTCAAGCTGACGGGCGCGCCGTTCCGGGAGGTGGTCATCCCCTTGCGTCAGGCGGAGACGCGGGCGGAGATCCTGAAATACTCGCCGTCGGCGAAACTGCCGGCGCTGATCGATGGCGAGCTGGCGGTTTGGGAGTCCCTCGCCATCATCGAATACCTGGCCGAGAAGTTCCCCGAGGCCGGGCTGTGGCCCGCGGACCGGGCCGCCCGCGCCCAGGCGCGCGCCGCGGCCAACGAGATGCACGGCGGCTTCCTCGCCCTACGCCGGGCGATGCCCATGAACATGCGGCACAGCTTTCCCGACGCCAGCTTCGACGACGATATCCAGGCCGAGGTCAACCGCATTCAGGCGATATGGCGCGATGCCGGGCGCCGCTTCGCCGATGCCTGTGGTGAAGGACCGTTCCTGATGGGTGGGTTTTCGGCGATCGATGCCATGTTCGCGCCGGTGGCAAGCCGCTTCGACACCTATGGGATCGATCTGGAGTCCCACGCCCGGGACTACGTCGATGCTGTCCTCGCCCATCCCTTCATGGCCGAATGGCGGGATGCGGCAATGACGGAGCCCTGGATCATCCCGGAATTCGAATTCGACGGCGCCGCCGATTGATGACGGGCCTGCGCGGCAGGGCCGGTTTCGTATTCACGATTTCGAATCGGGCCGGCCGGCGGCGTCGGGTTTCGCTTTGGCCGGCGCGCCGGGCTTGGCGGCGGGGGGCTTTTCACCCTTGGCGTCCGGGGCCGGCGCGTTGATCAGGCCCTGCTCCCGATAAAATTGAGAGGCCCCTTCGTGGAGCGGGATGGCCACCCCCTTGAGGGCGTTTTCCAGTCGCATCTGTTTGGTGACCCTCGGCCCCTGATCCAGGATGGCGCGGGTCGTCGGATGCCACAACGCCTCGGTGATGCCGTAGACCAAGTCCTTGCTCACCTTGTCGGAGATCACCCACTGGGCGCCCACGGCCAGGGTCGAGGTTTCCGGTACGCCGGGATAGGCCGATGCGGGAATGTTCACCGCGGTGAGGAAGGGGTCCGCCTCGCGGATCGCCGCCGCCTCGGCGCCGGCGACCGGCAGCAACCGTAAAGGCACGTCGGCCGCAAGCCGGGCAATGGACGGCGCGGGAAACCCGCCGACGAAGAAGAACGCATCGATCCCCCCGGTCCTGAGGCGGTCGACGGCCGGGCCCACCTGTGAATTGCGGCGCCTCAAGGTTTGCGGATCGATGCCGTAGCGCTTGAGCAGAAGCGTCGCCACGGTTCGGGTTCCCGATCCCTTGAGATCGAGGGACACCCGTTTGCCCTTGAGCCCCCGGATCGAGCGGATATCGGAGTCCTGGCGCACGATCACGTGGACGGCCTCGAGATAGAGGTTGGCGATCGCCCTCAGGCCGGTCACCGCCTTGCCGGCGAAAACGCCCTGCCCCTTGACCGCAAAATAGGCCATGTCCGCCTGAACCAAGGCCGATTCGATGCGCCCGAGAGCGATATTGCGGATATTGACCACCGAGCCGCGCGAGGCCTGGGCCACCGCGACCAGCCCGGGCACACCGCATGAGCCGCCCTCGCCGCACAGGCTGGCGCCGGGGGGATGGGAAATGGCGCTGGCGATCAGCCCGCCGACGGGGAAATAGATGCCCGATATGGACCCAGTGCCGATACGCAGGAACTGGCGATCCTGAGCCGCCGCCGGTGTCCAACACAGGACGGCGAGGAGGAGAACCATCGCAGGCTTCAGGATTTTCATGCCGCATTCGCCTTTCACGTCGGCATCCTTTATCGGCGGCCCTTGCGTGGTCCTCTCCCTTGCGGGATCTGGGCAAAGGGCCCGCCGTGTCTAGTATGTAATACCGGGGGTTGCGCTATGCAATGGCGCACCCCAAAACGCCCAAAGGAGGCCGCCCCGGCGACACCGGCCGGATCCGAGTATCCGTGTCGGCCCCTGTCACCCTGGGGCGGCTCCAGCGGGATCGAGAATCGTGTCATGGGCCTCGGCATCGACGGGCTCAGGGTAATCGAGGGAGTAATGAAGCCCCCGGCTTTCGTGCCGCAACAGGGCGGAGCGCACGATCAGATCGCTGCAATCGGCCATGTTGCGCAGTTCGAGCAGCGGCCGGCTGACCCGGAAATGGGCGTAGTAGTCGTTGATTTCGCCCTGCAAGAGATCGACCCGGCGCCGCGCCCGCTCCAGCCGTTTGGTGCTGCGCACGATACCGACATAGTCCCACATGAAGCGCCGAAGCTCGTTCCAGTTGTGGGTCAGCACCACTTCCTCGTCGGAATCACGCACCCAGCTCTCGTCCCAAGGCGCGATATCCGTGGGCTCGGGGATTTCGCCGAGCATTTCGGCGATATCCTCCCCCGCCGCCCTGGCGAAGACCAAGCATTCCAACAGCGAGTTCGAGGCCAGGCGATTGGCGCCGTGGAGCCCGGTAAAGGTGCATTCCCCAACCGCATAAAGACCCTCGACGCTGGTGCGCCCGCGCATGTCGGTCATGACGCCGCCGCAGGTGTAATGGGCCGCCGGCACCACCGGCACCGGCCCCTGGGTCATGTCGTAGCCGAACTCCAGGCAACGCGCGTGCAGGGTCGGGAAATGGGCGGTGACGAACGCGGCCCCGCGGTGGGAGATATCGAGGTCCACGTGCTCGATGCCGAGACGCTTCATCTCGTGGTCGATGGCGCGGGCCACGATATCGCGCGGGGCGAGCTCGCCCCTGTCGTCGAACCGGTCCATGAATCGTGATCCGTCGGGCAGCAACAGCCGCCCGCCCTCGCCGCGGACCGCCTCGCTGATGAGAAACACGGTGCGCGAATCGGAAATCAGGCACGAGGGATGGAACTGGGTGAACTCCATATTGGCGACCCGGCATCCCGCGCGCCAGGCCATGGCGATGCCGTCCCCGGTGGCGCCCGGGGGATTGGTGGTGTGGAGATAGACGCGGCTGGCGCCGCCGGTGGCGAGAAGCACGACGCGCGCGCGAAACAGCTTCACGTGGCCGTCCCCGCAGTCGAGCGCATAGACGCCGACGCAGCGGGGCCGGCCGGTCTCCGGATCGGGCCGGACGATGCAGTCGATGGCCACATGATTTTCGAAGAGATCGGTGTCGCGCCGCGCGCGCACGGCGCGCTCGAGGCAGGCCTGCACGGCGCGCCCGGTCGCGTCGGCGGCATGAACCACCCGGCGGTGGCTGTGCCCCCCTTCCTGGGTGAGATGCGGCGCACCCTTTCGCGGTCCGCTCGCCTCCCGGGTCATGTCCATGTCCAGCGTTTCCAGCCAGGAGATGATCTCGGGGCCGCGCTCGACGGCGTAACGGACGACCTCCGGATCGTTCAGTCCCGCCCCCGCAGCGATGGTGTCTTCGCAGTGGGACGCGAAGGAATCGTCGGGGCCGATGGCGGCTGCGATCCCGCCCTGGGCCCAGTTGGTTGCGCCCTGGTCGAGGGTGCCCTTGGAAAGCACCCCGATGCGCGCGCTCTCCGGCAGGCCGAGGGCAACCCCCAACCCGCCGGCCCCGCCGCCGAGAATCAACACGTCATGAAAATATCCGGCGTCGGTCACGAAAGGCTTGCCCGGT
>JAWWBR010000071.1:0-17622 GCA_033720855.1 Alphaproteobacteria bacterium | reverse complement strand
CCTGTTCGCCTATTCGATCCTTTATCTGTTCCTGCTGTTCCTGACGTTGATGGTGGACGCGCTGGTCCCAGGCGCGCGGGGGGCGGCATGACGCCCAAGCGGCCGAGAGCAGCCGAGGAGGCGGGCGAACGGCGCGCCCGCCGCCAGAGGGGCCGCAACCTGGCGATGCTGGCGGTCCTCGGCGGTCTTGCGGCGCTGTTCTACGTCATCACCATCGTCAAGATGAGCGGGGGCGGCTGATGGCGCGCGGGGCGAAGGCGAACCGGATGACCGGCCTGGCGGCGGCCCTGGCCGCGGTCCTGATGGTCGGCGCCAGCTTCGCCGCGGTGCCGCTCTACCGCATCTTCTGCCAGGTGACGGGTTTCGGCGGCACTACCCAAGTCGCATCCCGGGACCTGGCCGCGCGCGTCGCCGTCGACAGCCGCGTGATCACCGTGTCCCTCGTCGGCAACGTCAATTCCCGTCTGCCCTGGTCATTCGTGCCGGTCAAACGAAAAGTTTCCCTGCGCCTCGGCGAGAATGCCCTGGTCTACTACCGCGCGACCAACCTCGGCGACCGGCCGGTCACCGGGGTCGCCACCTTCAATGTCACGCCGCACAAGGCGGGGCCTTATTTCGCCAAGGTCGAGTGCTTCTGCTTCACCGAACAGACCCTCGCCCCCGGCGAGAGCGTCGACATGCCGGTCAGCTTCTTCGTCGATCCCGAACTGGCCAAGGACCGCAAACTCGACGACGTCACCGACATCGCGCTGTCCTATACGTTTTTCCAGGCGCCCGGGGCCGATGGCGACGATCTCGCCCTGCGGCGTGCGGCGCTCGGACGCGGCGCGCCGACGGCGCCAACCACACGCAGCCTGAAGGGTAAGGATTAATGGCCGATACGCATCAGGATCAGAACCATCCCTATCATATGGTCGAACCCAGCCCGTGGCCCGTCTTGGGGGCGGGGGCGGCGCTGGTGCTGGCGGTCGGCGGCATCCTTTTCATGCATGGCGCCGGCCCCTGGGTCTTCTTGGCCGGCGTCGCCGCGGTCGGATTCGTCCTGTTCCGCTGGTGGCGCGACGTCATCCGTGAGGCGCAGGACGGCAAATCCCACAACCCCATCGTGCGCATCGGCATCCGCTACGGCATGGCGCTGTTCATCGTCACCGAGGTGATGTTCTTCTTCGGCTTCTTCTGGGCCTTCTTCAACGCCGCCCTGTTCCCCGCCGGCGAGGTCTGGCCGCCCAAGGGGATCGAAACCTTCGACCCCTGGTCGCTGCCGTTCCTCAATACCCTCATCCTTCTGTCCTCGGGCGCGACCCTGACCTGGGCCCATCACGGCCTGATCGAGAATATTCGCCGCGACTTGGTGCGGGGGCTGATGGCGACCATCCTCCTCGGCCTCACCTTCACCGCGATCCAGGCGTTCGAATACGTCCATGCCGCCTTCGCCTTCAAAGGCGGCATCTACCCGACCACCTTTTACATGGCCACCGGCTTTCACGGCTTCCATGTGATCGTCGGCACCATCTTCCTGATCGTCTGCCTGATGCGGGCGATCAAGGGACACTTCACCCCCGACGCCCATGTCGGCTTCGAGGCTGCCGCCTGGTACTGGCATTTCGTCGACGTGGTGTGGCTGTTCCTGTTCTTCTGCATCTACCTGTGGGGCTCCTGATCCCATCTGACGGCCTGGGTGGTGCCGGCGATGGCTGAGACGCCGAACCGGCCCCCGTCGCCGCTGCTCTCCGGCCTCAGGCTACGCTGCCCCAATTGCGGTAAGGGCCGCTTGTTCCGCGGCTACCTCACGCTGGCCGAGAGCTGCGCCGTTTGCGGCGAGGACTTCGGCGCGCTTGAGCAGGGCGATGGGCCGGCCGTCTTCGTCACCCTGGTCGCCGGTTTCCTCGTCATCGGTCTCGCCCTGTGGGTGGAGATCAGGTTCACACCGCCGTTCTGGGTCCATGCCGCATTGTGGGTGCCGTTGACCCTGGCCGTGACCTTGGCCATGCTGCCGCCGCTCAAGGGACTCTTGGCGGGCGCCCATTTCCGCCATCGCAAGGGTGAGGTCGAACGTGGCTGAACGCGAGATCCAGTGGCGGCGCCCGACCCCGGCCGCGTGGTTTTGCCTCGGCGCCGGCCTGGTTGTGCTGCTGGGCTTGGCCGCCTGGCAGTTCGACCGGCGCGCCTGGAAGCACGACCTCATCGAGACCATCCAGGAGCGCATGAGCGGCCCGCCGGTGGTGCTGGTCCGCAGGATCGCCGACCCGCCGGCGCTCGATTACCGCCGGGTCCGCGTCACCGGGCGCTTCGCCCATGACAAGGAGATCTATCTCTACCCCCGATTCCACGGCGGCCATCCCGGGCTGCATGTGGTTACGCCGCTCGTGCGCCGCGGCGCGCCGCCGGTGCTGGTCAACCGCGGCTGGATACCGGCCAGGAACAAAGACCCAAGGACGCGGGCGGCGGGACAACTCCCCGGCGTGCAGACCGTCACCGGCGTTGCCCGCACGACGTTCAGCGCCGGCCGGTTCCAGCCGCGCAACGACCCCGCCAAGGGATTCTGGACCGGCTACGATCCCGAGGCCATGGCCCGGGCCATGGGCCTGGCCGAGGCGCTGCCCGTGATCGTCGAGGCGGAGCGCGGCACCGACCCGCGGGCCCTTCCCATTGGCGGCGTCACGCGGGTGAATTTCCGTGACAATCACCTGCAATATGCGCTGACATGGTTGGCGCTGGCCGCCGCCCTGGTGGCGGTGTTCGCCATCTACCACAGGCCGCGGCCGAGGGTCGCCTCATGAGCACGCCGAAAAGCCCCTATCGGGAACTGGAAGCCCGGTTCGAACGCTTGTCGAAGATCGGCGAGGCCATCGGCATCCTGCAATGGGACATGGCCACAAACATGCCCATGGGCGGGGTCGAGGCGCGGGCCGGGCAGCTCTCCGCCCTCAAGGTGCTGCGCCACGAAATCCTCACCGCCCCGGCGCTCGCCGATTTCCTCGACGCCGCCGAGGCCGACCGCAGCCTCGATCCCTGGCAGCAGGCCAACCTCGCCCAGATGCGCCGGCGCCGGGCGCGGGCGACGGCGGTGGACGCGGATCTGGTCCGGCGCCTGTCCGAGGCCGGTTCGGCCTGCGAGATGCAGTGGCGCGAGGCCAAGGACAAGGCCGATTTCGACATGATCGCACCGGCCCTGACCGAGATCCGCGACCTCACGGCCGAGCGCGCCGCCGCTCTCGGTGCGGCGCTCGGCCTCGACCCCTATGACGCGCTCCTGGACGGCTACGAGCCCGACGGGCGCGCCTCCCGGATCGAGCCGATGTTCGACGACCTGGCGGCGTTCCTGCCGGGATTCCTCGACGACGTCTTGGCCCGCCAGTCCGCGGCCGGGGAGCCGCAGGCGCTTTCCGGCCCCTTCGCCATCGACGCCCAGCGGCGGCTGTGCCGGTCGCTGATGGAGGCGGTGGGGTTCGATTTCACCCACGGGCGCCTGGACGAAAGCCACCACCCCTTCTGCGGCGGCGTGCCCGAGGACATCCGCATCACCACCCGCTATGCCGAGGACGACTTCATGCCCGGCCTGATGGGCGTGCTGCACGAGACCGGCCACGCCCTTTACGAGCAGGGGCTGCCCCCGGCGTGGCGCCACCAGCCGGTGGGCAGTGCGGTGGGCATGGCGCTGCACGAGAGCCAGTCGCTGATCATCGAGATGCAGGCCTGCCGCTCGGCGGAATTCATCGCCTTCGCCGCCCCCCGCATGCGGGACGCCTTCGGCGGCTCGGGCCCGGCCTGGGACGCCGACAACATCCTCAGGCACTACACCCGGGTCGCGCGCGGCTTCATCCGAGTCGATGCCGACGAGGTCACCTACCCCGCCCACGTCATCCTGCGTTTCCGCCTGGAGCGCGCCATGCTGGCCGGCGACCTCGCCATCGGCGAGCTCCCGGGCGCCTGGGCAGACGGCATGGAGGAACTCTTGGCCATCACGCCGCCGGACGACGCACAGGGCTGCCTGCAGGACATCCACTGGTACGACGGCGCCTGGGGCTATTTCCCGACCTATACCCTGGGCGCCATGGCCGCCGCCCAGCTGTTCGCCGCCGCCCGCGAAGCCCGGCCCGAAATCCCCGGTGCCCTGGCCACCGGCGATTTCGCGCCGCTGATGGGCTGGCTCAGGGAAAACGTCCACGCCAAGGGCTCGCTGATGGCCACCGATGCGCTGATGACCGAGGCGACCGGGGGGCCGCTCGGCGCGGACGCCTTCAAGGCGCATCTCAAGGCCCGCTACCTTGCCTGAGGGCGGCCGCGCGAGTAGTCTCTAGGGCCGTTCGTGCCGGCGCCGGCACGGGAAAGGGTTTGACGTGCGTTACATTTCCACCAGGGGCCAGGCGCCCGCGCTCGATTTCGCCGATGCCATGCTGACCGGGCTCGCCCGCGACGGCGGCTTGTACGTGCCCGAGTCCTGGCCCGCCTTCGGGTTGGAAGAGGTGGCGGCGATGGCCGGGCTCGGCTATGGCGACATCGCCTACCGCGTGACCCGGCCGTTCGTCGGCGAGGCCATCGACGCCGAGGCCTACCGCGCCATCGTCGCCGAGACCTATGCCGGCTTCGACCATGCCGCCGTGGCGCCGCTCAAGTCCCTCGCCCCCAATCACTGGCTGATGGAGCTGTTCCACGGCCCGACCCTGGCGTTCAAGGATTACGCCATGCAGCTCCTGGGCAACCTGTTCAACCAGGTGCTCGGCCAGCGGGGCCAGCGGGTCACCATCATCGGCGCCACCTCGGGCGATACCGGTTCGGCGGCGATCGAGGCCTGCCGCGGGCGCGAGGCGATCGACATCTTCATCCTCTTCCCCGAGGGCCGGGTGTCCGAGGTCCAGCGCCGGCAGATGACGACGGTGGACGCCGCCAACGTCCATGCCGTCGCCATAGAGGGCACCTTCGACGACTGCCAGGCCCTGCTCAAGGCCATGTTCAACGACGCCGCCTTCCGCGACGAGGTGTCCATGTCGGGGGTCAATTCCATCAACTGGGCGCGCATCCTCGGCCAGGTCGTCTATTACTTCGCTGCCGCCGCGGCGCTGGGCTGCTGGCAGCGCGACATCGCCTTCGCCGTGCCCACGGGCAATTTCGGCAACATCTACGCGGGCTACGCGGCGCGCCGCATGGGCCTGCCGATCTCCCACCTGGTGCTGGCGACCAATGCCAACGACATCCTCTCGCGCCTGCTCGCCACCGGGGTGATGAAGCGGGGCGAGGTCCATCCCAGCCTGTCGCCCTCGATGGACATCCAGGTCGCCTCCAACTTCGAACGCTTCCTGTTCGACCTGATGGACCGGGACGCGGCGCGGGTCTCCCAGCAGATGGCGGCCTTCCAGGATACGGGCGAGCTGGCCCTGGACGCGGGCGCGCTCGGCGCCGCGCGCGACGTTTTTGCGGGCTTCCGCCTCGACGATGAGGGGACCCTTGCCGAGATCCGCCGCATCTTCGAAGCCACCGGCGAGCTGATCGATCCCCACAGCGCCGTCGGCGTCGCCGGCGGCGCCGCCCATCGTGGCGATCCGGCGATACCCATGGTGTCGCTGGCGACCGCCCACCCGGCCAAGTTCCCCGACGCCGTCACCCGGGCGACCGGACGGGCGCCGGCGCTTCCGGCCCAGTTGGCCGACCTGATGGAGCGGCCCGAGCGCTACGAGGTCCTGCCCAACGAGCTTGCCGCGGTCGAGCGTTTCGTGCGCGACCGGCTGGGCGCGGGGGCGCCGGCATGAGCGCCCAGGTCTCCAGGCTGGGGAACGGCTTTGCCGTCGCCTCCGATGCCATGGACGGGGTCGAGACCGCGGCCATCGGCGTCTGGGTCGGCGTCGGCGCGCGCCACGAGACGCCGGCGCTGAACGGCGTCTCCCACATGCTCGAACACATGGCCTTCAAGGGCACCGAGCGGCGCAGCGCGGCAGCCATCGTCAACGAGGTCGAGTCCGTGGGCGGGCAGATCAACGCCTATACCTCGCGCGAGAACACCGCCTATTACCTCCGCGTGCTCGCCGACGACATCCCGCTGGCCGTCGATATCCTTGCCGACATCCTCCAGCACTCGACCTTCGCCGCCGATGAGCTCGAGCGCGAGCGCGCCGTGATCCTGCAGGAGATCGGCCAGTGCAACGATACGCCGGACGACCTCATTTTCGATCAGTTCCAGGAGGCGGCCTATCCCGACCAGGCGCTGGGCCGCTCGATCCTGGGGACCGCGGCCAACGTGCGGGCGCTCGACCGTGGCGCGCTGGACGGCTACATGAAGGCGCAATACGGCGCCGACCGCATGGTTCTCGCCGCCGCCGGCAAGGTCGACCACGAGCGGCTCGTTGGCCTCGCCGAGGATGCCTTCGGCGCGCTGCCTCCGCTCGGCGTCGCCGAGCCCGAGTCGGCCCGCTACCGTGGCGGGCAGCACCTGGAAAACCGCGACCTGGAGCAGCTCCATCTGGTTCTGGGCTATGGCGGCGTCGCCTATGGCGACGCCGATTACTACACCATGGGGGCGCTCGCGTCGCTGCTCGGCGGCGGCATGTCCTCGCGCCTGTTCCAGGAGGTGCGCGAGAAGCGCGGGCTGGTCTACTCCATCTACACCTTCAATTCCTCCTATCGCGACGGCGGCCTGTTCGGCCTCTACGCCGGCACCGGGGAGGACCAGGTGCGCGAGTTGATGCCGGTGGTGCTGGACGAACTCGCCGCCATCGGCGAGACCGTCACCGATGAGGAGATCGACCGCGTCAAGGCGCAGCTCAAGGCGGGCCTGTTGATGGCGCTGGAAAACACCCGCGCCCGCGCCGAGCGCCTGGGCCAGCACATGCTGGTCTTCGGCCGGCCGGTGCCGGTGGAGGAAATCGTCGCCCGCATCGACGCCGTCGACGGGGCCGCCATCGCCGCCCTCGCCGAGCGGGTCTTCGCCGGGCCGCCGACCTTGGCCGCCCTCGGCCCGGTGGGGCAGGTGGAGGCGGCGGCGGGGCCGGTGTCGGCGCCGACCGCGGCGGAGTAGGCGATGCTCGATCTGTTCAAGACGCCGCAGAGGCTGCCCCCCGAGGAGCGCATCGACGGGCCCAATGTCTATGTCCGCCCGCCCCAGGACGAGGATTGGCAGGCCTGGTCGGACTTGAGGGAGCGCTCGCGCGCCTTCCTCGTGCCGTGGGAGCCCACCTGGCCCGTCGACAGCCTCACCCGCCACGCCTATCGGCGGCGGCTCAGGCATTACGCCGAGGAGTGGCAGAGCGGGGTCGGTTATGCCTTCTTCATCTTTTCGGCCGCCGATGACGGGCTGCGCGGCGGGGTGACGCTGTCCAACGTGCGCCGGGGCGTCGCACAGACCGGCACCCTCGGCTACTGGGTGGGCGAGCCCTTCGCGCGCCAGGGGATCATGACCGAGGGGCTCGGCTGCGTCATCGAATACGCCTTCGACCGCCTGCACCTGCACCGGCTGGAAGCGGCCTGCCTGCCGCGCAACGCCGCGAGCCAGGGGGTGCTCAGGAAATGCGGCTTCCGGGAGGAAGGCTTCGCCCCCAAGTATCTCCGCATCAACGGTATCTGGGAGGATCACCTGCTGTTCGCGCTGCTGGCCGAAGAGGCGCGGAGCCTTCGGCGCGCCCGCGCCCGCGCCGACGACGCGGAGACCCTGCACCCGGCGACGGAACCGCGCGGGGGGTGAACGTAAGGCGGGGGTGGTCCCGATGCCGCTAGGCGTGGCCGGCGTCGCCCGACAGCAGGGCCGAGTTGATGCCGAGAAGGGCGAGGGCCTGGTCCCATTTCGACTCGATGTCCTCGCCGAAGATCAGGTTCTTGTCGGCCGGCGCATGGAGCCAGCCGTTGGCCTGGATTTCTGCGTCCAACTGCCCCGGCGCCCATCCCGCATAGCCGAGCGCCAAGAGGCTGCGCTGCGGTCCCGCCCCCTGCGCCATGTCCCTCAAGATGTCCATGGTCGCGGTGAGGCCGACATCGGCGCCGATCATCAGGGTCGAGTCCTGGACGTAGTCGCGGGAATGGAGCACGAAACCGCGGCCGGTCTCCACCGGACCGCCGAACATCACCCGGATTTGCTCGTCCGCGTGCGGTATGTCGATCTCCAACTGCCGCAACAGGCCGGGGAAGGTGATGCTCTCGATTTCCCGGTTGATGACCAGGCCCATGGCGCCGTCGGCGGTATGGGCACACATGTAGATCACCGTCTGCGCGAATCGGGGATCGGCCATCTGGGGCATGGCAATCAGCAACTGTCCCGTCAGGTATCCGCCCCCGTCCGATGAAGTCGTCTCGTCTGCCATAGTTGTATTTTCTTACGCCGAGGCCAGGAAGCAAGCGAAATCGCCATAACGATAAGGTGATGATAAGTGATGGATGGTAAAGCTGCGGTACGATAAAAGGAGGCGCGACCTCGAGTACGGCTAAGACTCGGTTCATCAATTCGGTTTAATCGTCTGAAACGATGAGACATTTTCGTACTTTTCCCGGACTGTGCCGCCGCCGCCTCCGATCCGCGTTCGGCGCGGTGGCGGCCGCGACCATCGGCATCGTGCTCGGCTCCGGCCCCGCCACGGTCCAGGCCGCGGCCTCCCCCTGGGCCAAGACCGAGCACTCGGCGGTGCGCCTGATCAGCCCCGCAAGCGGCGCCGGCGACAAAGAGACCCTGCGCCTCGGCCTCCAATTCCGGCTCAAGCCCGGTTGGAAGATCTATTGGCGCTCGCCGGGGGATGCCGGCGTGCCGCCCAGCATCGATTGGGCGGGATCGGAAAACCTGCGGGCCGCGAGCATCCTCTGGCCGTTGCCCGAGCGCTTCACCATCTTCGGCTTGACCACCCAGGTCTACGGCAAGGAGGTGGTGCTGCCGCTCGACCTCACCCGCCGCGATGCCGATGCGCCCCTCAGCTTGCGCGCGGAGGTGCGCTATCTGGTCTGCGAAAAGATCTGCATTCCCTACGAGGCGCGCCTCGCCCTCGACCTCGAAGCCGGGGCGGGCGAAGCCGCGCCGGGCCACGCCGCTGCCATCGAACGCCATGCCGCGCGGGTGCCGCGCAGGCTCGCCGGCGCCGAGGCGGCGGCGGCGCCGATGTCGGTGACCCGGGCCCGCTTGCTCAGGGACGGCGAGCGGCTGACCGTCGAGGTTCTGGCCCGGTCGCGGGACGGGTTCGCCGCCCCGCGGCTCCTGGTCGAGGGGCCGCGGCCGCTGCGTTTCGGCGCGGCCAGGGCCGAGCTCGCCGACGACAAACGGGTGGCGCTGTTCAGGGTGCCGGTGGCGGTGCCGGGATCCGGGACGGCGGCGCCGAAGACGCCGAAACTGGTCCTGACCCTGGCCGACCGCGGCCAAGCCCTGGAGCAGGTCTTGAGCGCGCCCGTGAGCGAGGGCGCCGGCGGCATCGGCCTAGGTTTGCTCGCTGTCCTCGGCCTCGCCTTCATCGGCGGGTTGATCCTCAACCTGATGCCCTGCGTGCTGCCGGTGCTGTCGATCAAGCTGTTGTCGGTGGTCGGCCATGGCGGCGCCGAGGTGGCCGCCGTGCGCCGCGGTTTCCTGGCCACCGCCGCGGGCATCGTCTTCTCCTTCCTGGTGCTGGCGGCGGGCGCCATCGCCGTCAAGGCGCTGGGCGCGGGCGTCGGCTGGGGCATCCAGTTCCAGTCGCCGCTGTTCCTGATCTTCATGGCCGCCGTGCTGGTTCTGTTCGCGGCCAACCTGTTCGGCCTGTTCGAAATCCCGTTGCCCGGGTTCGCCGGCGCCGCGGCGGGGCTCGGCGGCGGCAAGAGCATCGGCGGCGCCTTCGTCACCGGCGCCTTCGCCACCCTGCTGGCCACACCCTGCTCGGCGCCGTTCCTGGGCACCGCCATCGGCTTCGCGCTGAGCCGCGGCTGGGCCGAGATTCTCGCCGTCTTCACGATGCTGGGCCTGGGCCTGGCGGCACCCTATCTCGTGGTCGCCGTCTGGCCCCGGGTCGCCACCCGTCTGCCGCGGCCCGGTCCCTGGATGGTCACCCTGCGCCGGGTCCTCGCCGTGGTCCTGTTGCTGACCGCGGCGTGGCTGGTCTCGGTGCTGTTGGCGCTGGCCGGTCCGCTGACGGCGGCGATGGCGACCGTCCTCTTGGCCGTGGCCTTCGCCGCCCTGGTCGCGCGGCGGCTGCTGCCCGCCCGCAGGTGGGCCGCGTTGGGCCTTGCGGCGCTCTCCCTGCTCGCCCTTTTGGCGGTGCCGAAGCTCGCCGCGCCGCCGCCCGCTGCCGGTGGCGGAGCCCTGCGCGACGCCGGGATCACCTGGCAGGCGTTCGACAAGGTCCAGCTGCTCAACCATGTCGCCCAGGGGCGCACCGTCTTCGTCGACGTGACCGCCGATTGGTGCCTCACCTGCAAGGCCAACAAGGCGCTGGTCATCGACCGCGGGGCGGTGGCGGCGCGCCTCGGTGGCGCCGAGGTCATCGCCATGCGGGCCGACTGGACCCGGCCCGACCCGCGCATCGCCGCCTATCTCGCGGGTTTCGGCCGTTTCGGCATCCCCTTCAACGCGGTTTATGGACCGGCGGCGCCGGCCGGCATCGTCCTGAGCGAGCTGCTGAGCGCGCGGGAGGTACTGGCGGCCCTGGATACGGCTGCCGGCGCGGCCAGAGCCGAGGGCAAATAACCCTACAAATACTCCGGTGGAAATCGACCGCCCGTTGCCCGAAAATGCGGCCACGTTCAAGGCCCGTGGGCGATCGCGCGCGGGCCGAATACTCAGCAGGGGAGAACGACGCATGACCATATCGGTAGGTGAGAAAATTCCTTCGGTGACCCTCCAACACAAGACCCCGGACGGTATCGACCAGGTGTCCACGGACGACTACTTCGCCGGGCGCAAGGTGGT
The DNA here is from genome assembly GCA_033720855.1 of Alphaproteobacteria bacterium. Lineage (GTDB taxonomy): Bacteria > Pseudomonadota > Alphaproteobacteria > SMXQ01 > SMXQ01 > SMXQ01. The sequence continues at coordinate 6,782 of JAWWBR010000071.1, read as the reverse complement.
GCTGTTCGCGGTGCCCGGCGCCTTCACGCCGACCTGTTCGCAGAAGCACCTGCCGGGCTTCGTCGCCAATGCCGATGCCATCAAGGCCAAGGGCGTGGACGAGATCGCCTGCGTCGCGGTGAACGACGCCTTCGTCATGGATGCCTGGGGCAAGGACCAGGACGCCGAAGGGAAGGTCACCATGCTGGCCGACGGTTCGGCCAAGCTGGCCCAGGCGCTGGGGCTCGACATGGACCTGACCGAGCGCGGCATGGGCCCGCGCTCCCAGCGCTACGCCATGGTGGTCGATGACGGCACCGTGGCGCTGTTGAACGTCGAGGAAGCGGGCCAGTTCGAGAAATCGAGCGCCGAGGCCGTCCTCGCGGCGCTGTAGGGCGGGCTGCCGGCGCAAGGCCGCCGGCACGTCGATCACGGGGGCGGCGCATGCCGCCCCTGTCCGTTCCGGTTTCCGCGTCTCGCCTCGGTCAGGCCAGCGGTCAGCCGCGCGGGATGGCGGCGCGCGCGAGCTCATCCGCGCGCTCGTTCTCCGGATGCCCGGCATGGCCCCGGATCCAGTGCCACTGGACATCGTGGGCGCGGGCGGCGTCGTCGAGGCGCTGCCACAGATCGGCATTCTTGACCGGTTTGCGGGCCGCCGTCTTCCAGCCGTTCCGCTTCCATTTGGCGATCCATTCGGTGATCCCGCCCTTGAGGTACTGGCTGTCGGTATGGACCCGGGCCTTGACCGGGCGCCTGAGGCTCTCCAGCGCCACGATCGCCGCCGTCAGCTCCATGCGGTTGTTGGTGGTCTCGGCCGCGCCGCCCGACAGTTCCTTTTCCTCACCGCGCCAGCGCAGGATCGCGCCCCAGCCGCCGGGGCCGGGATTGCCGGAGCACGCCCCATCGGTGAAGATGTCGACGATGCCGTCCTCGTCCGCCACCGCCCGCCTCAGTGATCGAGCCCGTAGGCGCCGGGGCCGGAAAGCCCCTGGTGGAACCGCAGCTTGGCGAGGTATTCGCGCGGATCCTTGCGCGCGACCAGGGCGCCCTCGGGCTGGTTGAACCAGTCGTAAAGCCGGGTCAGCAGGAAACGCATGGCGGCGCCGCGGGCGAGCCAGGTCAACGCCGCCAGCTCGTCGGCCTCCAGTTTGCGGCCCTTCTGGTAGCCTGCCAGCATCAGCCGCGCCTTGGTGATGTTGAAGGAATTGTCCGGCTCGAAGCACCAGGCATTCAGGCAGATGGCGAGCTCGTACGCATAGGCGTCGGTACAGGCGAAGTAGAAATCGATGATGCCGGATAATTCGCCGCCGAGGAAGAAGACGTTATCGGGAAACAGGTCGGCGTGAATGATGCCGGTGGGCAGGCCGCTGGGCCAGTTTGCCTCCAGCGCATCGAGCTCGGCCGCAACCAGGTCGGCGAGACCGGCGGCGACCTCGTCGGCGCGCTCGGCGACCTCGGCGAACAGCGGGCGCCACTGCGGCAGGCCGAGATCGTTGGCCCGCGTCTCGGGAAAAGAGGCGCCGGCCCGGTGCATCTCGGCGACCGCCTCGCCCAGGGCCGCCGTGTGCTGGGGCTGGATGCGGCGCGGCCAGACGCCGTTGAGGAAGCTGACGATGGCCGCCGGTCGGCCGGCGAGGCGGCGCAGGGCGACGCCGTCGCGGCCGTGGATCGGCGTCGGGCAGGCGAAGCCGGCGGCGGCCAGGTGATCCATCAGCGCCAGGAAAAAGGGCAGATCCTCGGGCTTGGCGCGTTTTTCGTAAAGGGTCAGGATGAAGCTGCCCTTTTCCGTCTGCAGAAGGTAATTGGAATTCTCTACCCCTTCGGCGATGCCCTTGTAGGCGAGCACCCCGCCGAGATCGTAATCGGTCAGGAAGGCTTCCAGCTCGTCATCGTTGATTTCGGTGTAGACCGCCATGGTGAGCCGTGCGTGCCGACCTCTCGCCTCAGTCCACCAAAGCCTTGGGGATGGAAAAACTGACGTTCTCCTCCTTGCCGCCGACCTCTTGGACGCGGACGTCATAGCGCTCGGCGAGCGCCTCGATCACTTGGCCCACAAGGACCTCCGGCGCGGACGCCCCGGCCGTCAGGCCGAGCCTGGAGACGCCTTCGAGCGCCTCCCAGTCGATCGCCTCGCTGCTCGGCGCCAGGAACGCCTTGTCGCAGCCCGCCGCCCGGGCCACCTCGACCAGGCGGTTGGAATTGGACGAATTGGCGGCGCCGATGACGATGACGGCGTCGACCTTGGGGGCAAGCGCCGTGACCGCGTCCTGGCGGTTGGTCGTGGCGTAGCAGATGTCCGCCTTGTTGGGCGCCTTGATCCCGGGAAAGCGCCGGGTCAGGACCTCGATGATGTCCCTGGTGTCGCCCACCGACAGGGTCGTCTGGGTGACATAGGCGAGCTTGTCCGGATCCGGCACCTCGACGGTTTCGGCCTGGGCGCAATCCTCGATCAGGGTGATCGCGCCCGCGGGCACCTGGCCCATGGTGCCCAGCACCTCGGGATGGCCGGCATGGCCGATCAGCAGGATGTGGCGCCCGGCGCGGTGATGGTTGCGCGCCTCCTGGTGGACCTTGCTGACCAGCGGGCAGGTGGCGTCCAGGGTCTTCAGGCCGCGCGCGGCGGCCTCGTCGACCACCGACCTGGCGACGCCATGGGCGGAAAAGATCGCCACCGCATCGTCCGGGATCTCCGCCACCTCGTCGACGAACCGCGCGCCCTTGGCTTCGAGCCCCTCGACGACGTGGCGGTTGTGGACGATCTCGTGGCGCACATAGACCGGGCCCGGGGACCGTTCGAGGGCCGCTTCGACCACCTCGATGGCGCGCACCACCCCGGCGCAGAAGCCGCGCGGGCGGGCGAGCAGAACCTCGAGGTGGGGCTTCTCGCCTGTTTTCGCCGGGTTTGCCATACCGATTGATCGTGCTCCTCGACCGCGCGAAGCGGGGTTCATGGCGATGGGCATGTTGTCCGCGCGGGGTCCGGGCTGGTATCCTGCGGGCCCGAACTGCGCAAGCTAAACATAGGCATCCGGTATCCGCAAAGGAAGAGCGTATTGGCCGAGCCAGAGATTGCCCGTAAAAACTATTATCAGGTCGACCTGGAGCCCGGTCGGGCGTATTGGTGGTGCGCCTGCGGGCGGTCCAAGTCCCAGCCCTTCTGTGACGGCTCCCACGCCGGCACCGAATTCACGCCCAGACCGATCGAGGTCGGAGAAGCCATGCGTCTATACCTCTGCGGCTGCAAGCGCTCGACCGACGCGCCCTACTGCGATGGCACCCATGCCGGTCTTTAGGCGATTGGCGATCCTGGTGCTGGCGGCGTCGGTGCTGGCCGGCTGCGGCGTCTTCAGCAAAAAACGCCCACCGCCCTGTCCCCAGGTGTCGCCCCTCAAGGGCGCGCTCAGGCAGGTCACCTTCGCGCCGGGCGGCGGGACCGACCTGTCGGCCTTGCAAAGCGACGTCCGCCTGGTGGGCCTCAGCGCCAGCTGTAAGTACAGCGAGGACGAAGTTGCCGTCGATCTGGCGGTGACCATCGCCGCCCGCCGCGGGCCCGCCGACCGCAGCCGTAAGGCCGGCGCCAAGTATTTCGTCGCCATCATGGACCCGGAGCGCAAGATCATCGCCAAACGGGTCTTCGACGTGACTTTGGAGTTCCCCGTCAACGTTGATGCCGGCCGCCTCACCGACAGCTTGATCCAAAGGATCCCGCTGGCCAAGGGTGAGCCCGGCGCCGCCTATCGCGTGGTCGCCGGCCTGCAGTTGACGCGCGAGCAGCTGGACTACAACCGGCGGGTGGCCAGGAGCCGGACCCCGGGCAATCTCGGCGACATCCCCATCGCCCCCCCGGCCCGAACCAGCCCGACGCCGGAAGAGGGAGAGTTTCCGCCGGTCGATCGCAAGGGCGGCATGGGCCGCGTGCCGGCAGAGCCGAACTAGCCCCCGCGTCCATTCTCTCCGAGGCAGGTTGACGGCCCATCCAGCCCCGCTAAGATGGCCTCACGGCGATGACCAACGTCAGGTGATCCCTGCGGGAGAGTCCGGTTCGGCCGAATGGCCGCAAACCGGCGCCGAAGGAGCAACGGCCTCGGAAACTCTCAGGCAAACGGACCGCAGGGGGATGGCACTCTGGAAAGCAGGCGGCGCGCTTTGGGCCGCCTCACCGAAGATGTAAGCCGGGCCCGCCCGGTGAATCTTTCAGGTCCGAAGACAGAGGGGGCAGGAGGCGGCAGGGCTCAGGCCATGCCCCCTGTTGCGAAGGAGGATCCGCGTGCCCAACCCCGCCGGGACTGATCCTAGGGCCAGAGACGAGGCGCCGCTCGCGCGCACGGCGCTCTATGATCTGCACCGCGAACTGGGTGCCAAGATGGTGCCGTTCGCGGGCTTCGAGATGCCGGTCTCCTACCCGCCGGGCATCATCAAGGAACACCTGCATGCCCGCTCTGCGGCGGCGCTGTTCGACGTCTCCCATATGGGCCAGGCGCGTCTCGCCGGCGGCGACGCGGCCGGAGCCTTGGAAACCCTGGTGCCCGGGGATATTTGCGGTCTTGCGCCCGGCCGCATGCGCTACAACATGTTGACCACGGAAGCCGGCGGCATCCTCGACGACATCATGGTCAGCGCCGCGGACGACGGCCTGATGCTGGTGCTGAATGCCGCCCGCAAGAGGGTCGACATCGCCCATATCGCCGAGCGCCTGGGCGCGGCGGTGGAGGTTGCGATGCTCGACGATCGCGCCCTGATCGCATTGCAAGGCCCCGAGGCGGCGGCGGTCCTCGCCCGATCCGCCCCCGAGGTCAAGGAGATGCGCTTCCTTGAAACTCGAACCATCGACATCGGCGGCGCCCGTTGCCTGGTGTCGCGCGCGGGCTACACCGGCGAGGACGGATTCGAGATCTCCATCGCCAATGCCGGCGCCGAGGCCCTGGCCCGCGCCTTGCTGGCCGAGCCCGAGGTGGCGCCGGCGGGGCTCGGCGCCCGCGACACGCTGAGGCTGGAAGCCGGTCTCTGCCTCTACGGCCACGACATCGACGAGGGCACCAGCCCGGTCGAGGCGGACCTGGCCTGGACCATATCCAAGCGGCGCCGCGCCGAGGCCAACTTCCCCGGCGCCCAGCGCATCCTCGGCGAGATCGCCGCCGGCCCGACGCGCAGGCGGGTCGGCATCCGGCCCCGGGGCCGGGCACCGGCGCGGGAGGGCACGGCGATCATCGGCCCCTCGGGCAGCCAAACCGGCGCCGTGACCTCGGGCGGCTTCGGGCCCAGTGTCGGCGGCCCCATCGCCATGGGCTATGTCGCCGCCGCATTCGCCGAGGTCGGAACCGAGCTCAAACTGATCGTTCGCGGGCGCGAGGTCCCGGCCCAGGTCTGCGGCCTGCCGTTCGTCGAACACCGCTATTTCCGGGGCCAGCCATAGAGGGAGACGGCCATGTCCGAACTGCGTTACACCAGCGAACACGAATGGATCCGCGTCGACGGCGACATCGCCACCGTCGGCATCAGCCAGTACGCCCAGGAGCAGCTGGGCGACGTGGTCTATGTCGAGTTGCCGGAGACCGGCCGCAAGGTCGCGCCCGGCGACGACATGGCGGTGGTCGAATCGGTCAAGGCCGCCAGCGAGGTCTACGCCCCGGTGGCCGGCGAGATCGTCGAGGTCAACGCGGCCCTGGCGGAGACGCCGGAAAAGATCAACCAGGATGCCGAGGGCGGCGGCTGGTTCGTGAAAATGTCGGGCGTCGACCAGGCCGAGGTGGACGCGCTGATGGACGGCGATGCCTACCGCGCCTATGTGGAGGGCCTCGATTGATGCGCTACCTGCCGCTCACCGACGCCGACCGGGCCGAGATGCTGAAGGTGATCGGCGCCGGCAGCGTCGACGAGCTGTTCGCCGACATCCCCGAGGCGGTGCGCCTCGACGAGCCCCTTGATCTGCCCGATCACGCCGGCGAGATCGAGGTCGCCGAGGCGCTCGGCGCCCTCGCCGCCAAGAACCGGCCGGCCGGCCGGGCCGTCTCCTTTCTCGGCGCCGGCGCCTATCGCCACCACGTGCCGGCGGCGGTCGATTACATCATCCAGCGCGGCGAGTTCCTGACCTCCTACACGCCCTATCAGCCGGAAATCAGTCAGGGCACCCTGCAATACCTGTTCGAGTTCCAGACCCAGGTGGCGCTGCTGACGGGGATGGAGATCGCCAACGCCTCGCTCTATGACGGCGCCTCGGCGGCGGCCGAGGCGGTGCTGATGGCGAGGCGGGTGACGCGCCGGCCCGGCGTCGTCGTCGCCGGCGGCGTCCACCCCCATTGGCGCGAGACCATCGCCACCCTGTTGCGCTTCTCCGACGCCAATCTCGACTGCGCCCCGGTCGACGCCGAGGGCGGCGAGGACCTGATCCCGCGCATCGGCGCGGACACCGCCTGCGTCGTCGTCCAGAACCCCTGCGCCTTCGGCCATCTGCGCGATCTTTCGGCGCTTGCCGCCGCCTGCCACGACGCCGGCGCCCTGCTGGTCGCCTGCGTCGCCGAGCCGGTGTCGCTGGGCGCGGGCACGCCGCCCGGCGCCATGGGCGCCGACATCGTCGCCGGCGAGGGACAGCCGATCGGCGGCGGGCTCAATTTCGGCGGCCCCTATCTCGGCCTGCTGGCGACCCGGGAGCGCTTCGTCCGGCAGATGCCGGGCCGCGTCTCCGGCGAGACCGTGGACGCCGAGGGACGCCGCGGCTACGTGCTGACGCTGTCGGCAAGGGAGCAGCACATCCGCCGCGAAAAGGCGACGTCCAACATCTGCACCAATTCGGGCCTCTGCGCGCT
>JAWWBR010000070.1:0-17635 GCA_033720855.1 Alphaproteobacteria bacterium | reverse complement strand
TTGCGCGTCAAGCAGGGGGATGCGTTGTCCGTCTCCCTCCACAACCGCCTGCCTCAGGAAACATCGATACACTGGCACGGCATCCGGCTTCCCAACGCCATGGACGGCGTCAGCGGCCTGACCCAGGATCCGGTAGGCGCCGGGGCGAACTTCGATTATCGCTTCGAGCTGCCCGATGCCGGAACCTACTGCTACCACACCCACAACCGCTCCTGGGAGCAGATGGCCCGCGGCCTTTACGGCATGCTGGTGGTCGAGGAGGCGGACCCGCCGCAAGCCGATCGGGACCTCGCTTTCATCGTCGACGATTGGCGTCTCGACAATCGGGGGCAGATCGACGGCCGAAGCTTCGGCGCGATGCCCGATTGGGCCCATGCGGGGCGCTTGGGCAACTGGGTCACGGTAAACGGGAAACCCGGCCCCGTCCTCAAGGTCCGTGCCGGCGAACGCATCCGCCTGAGGGTGCTCAATGCCGCAAATGCGCGGATCTTCCAGCTCGCCTTTCCCGGCCTCCGGCCCTGGGTCATGGCGCTGGACGGCCAGCCGATCGCGCCTTGGCGGTCGGACCCGGGACCCCTCACCCTCGCCCCGGGCCAGCGGGTCGATCTGCTGATCGACATGACCGGCGGGCCGGAGACGGCAAGCCCGGTGCGCGCCCTGTTCCCGCGCCAGGTGGTCGATATCGCCAAATTCGCCTACGGCCCCGAAGACCCCCTGCGCCGGGCCGGCCTCGGCCCGCCGGCGCCGCTCGCGGCCAACCCCTTGCCCGGACCCTTGTCGCTGAAGGACGCCGTGGTGGCGCCGCTCAGGATGGAGGGCGGCGCCATGGGCGGCATGATGGGGGCCATGATGGGCGGGCGCATGCACGGCATGCGAAGCCTGATGGCCGAGGGCAAGGTGTGGGCGTTCAACGGCGTCGCCGGACTGCCGGACAGGCCGCTCGTGACCGTGCGCAGGGGCCAGACCGTGCGGATCGACATGGACAACGCCAACCGCTGGCCCCATGCCATGCACCTCCACGGCCAGCACTTCAAGGTGGTGCATCGCAACGGCACGGCGGTCGAGGGTTCGCCCTGGCGGGATACCGAATTGGTGCAGCCGGGCGAGCGGGTGTCGATCGCCTTTATCGCCGCGGCGCCGGGCAAGTGGCTTCTGCATTGCCACATGCTCGAGCATCAGGCCGGCGGCATGAGTACCTGGATCGAGGTGACATAACCTTGGGAAGGCCGCCAAACATCGTCGCCGGTCCACACCGGACGGATCCAAGAGACTGAAAGGCGCATTAAATGTCACACGATGATAGGACCCCACACTATGCCGAAGGCAGCCTGAGCCTCGCGGGCGCGGTCTCCATGGGGACCGGCGTGATGATCGGCGCCGGCATCTTCGCGCTGACGGGCCAGGTGGCCGAGCTGGCGGGCGAATGGTTTCCGCTCGCGTTTCTCGCCGCCGCCCTCGTCACCGCTTTCAGCGCGTATTCCTACGTGAAACTGTCGAACGCCTATCCCTCGGCCGGCGGCATCGCCATGTTCCTGGAAAAGGCCTATGGCAAGGGGGTGATGACCGCGGCCTGCGCGCTGCTGATGTATTTTTCCATGGTCATCAACGAAAGCTTGGTCGCGCGCACATTCGGGACCTATGCGCTCCAGCTCTTCGACATCGACAAGACGAGCTGGCTGGTCCCGGCCCTTGGCGTGGGGCTTCTCTGCTTCGCTTTTCTCGTGAACATTCTCGGCAACCGGGCCATCCAGACAGTTTCGTTTTTCATGGCGTTCCTCAAGATCGGAGGGGTTGCCGTATTCGCCCTCGCGGGGCTGTGGGCCTCGGGCCTGTCCTTCCAGAGCGTCTCGGTCGATCCGGCGAAGACCGATGCCACCGGTTTCCTCGGCGCTGTCGCCCTCGCCGTCCTGGCTTACAAGGGATTCACCACGATCACCAACAGCGGCGGCGAGATCGTCGATCCCCACAGGAACGTCGGACGGGCGATCGTCATCTCCATCGTCATCTGTGTTGTGATCTATGTGCTCGTCGCCCTGGCCGTCGGCAGCAACCTCACGATCGGCGAGATCGTGAAAGCGCGCGACTATGCGCTGGCCGAGGCGGCGCGTCCCGCCTTCGGACCGTATGGCCTGTGGTTCACGGTCGTCTTCGCCATCATCGCCACCGTTTCCGGCGTGATCGCCAGCGTCTTCGCGGTCTCGCGCATGCTTGCCATGCTGACCGACATGAAGCTGGTGCCGCACAGCCATTTCGGCATGCCGGGCAGCATCCAGAAGCACACGCTCGTCTATACCGTCGTCGCGGCGATGGTGTTGACCGTATTCTTCGACCTCAGCCGGATCGCCGCCCTGGGCGCGATTTTTTACATCGTCATGGATATGGCCGTGCATTGGGGGATTTTGCGCCGCCTTCGAGAAGAGATCGGAGCCAGCGCCGCAATCCTGATCACGGCGATCGTTTTGGATGCGGCGGTGCTGATCGCACTCCTGATCATAAAGGCGCGAACCGACATGCTGGTCATTTATGCGGCGGTCGCGGGGATTGCGATCATTTTCGCGGGCGAACGCCTGTTCCTGCGGGCCAATCACCAATCCGATAGTTGAACCCAATGGGCGGGATGGCCCGCCCGATTTTTCGATGAAGGAGGATGTGATGAAACTCGATGCCATCAAGCTCGGCGTGGCAACGGCCATCGTTTTCGCCGTGGTCTGGGTGATCTGTAGCCTTCTTGTCGTTTTCGTTCCGGGCGCCATGATGGGCATGAGCGGCCATATGCTTCATGCCGACCTCGGGGCGGCCAATTGGACAATGCATTGGACGGGGTTTTTCACCGGACTTGTCGCCTGGAGCGGACTTGGGGGCCTGATCGTCTCGGCCGTCGCAGCGGTCTATAACGGCCTCTTAGGGCGAGAAAACGCAAATTAGGGCCGTGAAAAGGCTCTTTTTTCAGGGCAGTCCGTCAAATTCCGTATGGTCTTGCATGGGCACGGAATTGCTCTCTGAGGTCGGTTGGACGCCCATGAAAGTCTCAAACCACTTGCCGCCGAGCCGGGCAAATGGCTGTTCCATGCCCACATGCTGGAGCATCAGGCGGGCGGCATGAGTGCCTGAATCCGGGCCGTTTAGGGAACAGGCGGCGCCCCCGCGATGGCCGGCCCGGCTTTGGCGGTGCGCGTCCCCGTCCAGCGCTTCTCGAATTTCGAAAAGGTGTTGGCCCTACCGCGGGAGCGGTTTCAACTGGTCATTTGCAAGAACAGCCCTGCGGGGGGAGAGTCACCGATGCTGCTTTGGACCGGGGCGCCGTGCCGCGGTCAAGAACCGCGCGGTCTGCACGGCCAGAACCGGCGACAGGCTGGCCGCGATCGCCAAGATCCAAGTCTCGGGTCCAGGCACCGACAGGCCGAGCAATGACGACAGGCCCGGCAGGTGGGTCGCCAGGACGATCAGTCCGACACAGAGGGCAAGCGCGCCCCAAACGAAGGGATTGCGCGTCACTTCGTTGACGAGCACGGGGGAGCGCCATGCCGACATGTTGAGGACGTGCCACAGCTGCGCCAGCGACAGGGTCAGGAACGACACGGTTACCGCCTCTTGCGCGCCGTGATCGAGCCATTCCAGGGCGAGGACGAAGGCCGCCAAGGTGGCCACGGTTATGAGGCCGGCATAGGCGCCGATCTCCGACCACTGCGTGGCCCCGACGATCGGTTCATCGGGATCCCTTGGCGGGCGCCGCATGACCTCGGCGTCGCCTTCCCCCACGCCGAGGGCGAAGGCGGGAAAGACGTCGGTCACGAGATTGAGATACAGGATTTGCAGCGGCAACAGCGGAAGCGGCAGCCCGCTCAGGGTCGCCAGGCCGATGATCATGATCTCGGCGAGGTTGCAGGACATCAGGTAGACGACGAATTTGCGGATATTGGTGAAGATCACGCGGCCCTGATGCATCGCGGCGACGATCGACGGGAAAGAGTCGTCTTTCAGCACCATGGCGGCGGCTTCCCGGGCGACCTGTGTCCCTCTCTGTCCCATGGCGATGCCGATATCGGCCTTCTTGAGAGCGGGCGCGTCGTTGACGCCGTCGCCGGTCATGGCCACGATGTCACCCCCCGCCTGGTAGAGGGAGACCAGCGCCAATTTGGCGTCGGGGCTGATGCGGGCGAAGACCTTGGCCGATAGCAGCTGTTTGCGTTCCTCCTCGCCGATGCGCGCGGGGTCGGGAATGCCGCGCAGTTCGACCACGGCCGGCGCTTCCCCATCGCCCAGACCGGCATCCAAGGCGATCTTTCGTGCCGTCGCCGCGTGATCGCCGGTCAGCATCACGACCTTTACGCCGGCGTTCCGGCAATCCGCGACGGCGCGGGCGACATCGGGCCGGAGCGGATCGAGAAGCCCGGCCAAGGCGACGAAGGTCAGGTCGTCATAAGGGTCCGAACTTTGCGACATGGCGGTTTTGGTCGCCAGCGCAATCAGGCGCAGGCCCTCGCCCGCTGCGTTCTCGCTCCTTCTCAGCCATTCCTCGCGACGCTTGGCGTCCAGGGCGACGGGCCCCTCTTTGGTGAGGACCTGGGTGCAATGCGCGAGGACCTCTTCGGGCGCACCCTTGACGGCAACCAGATGGGCGTCCCTCTGGCGATGGAACGTCGCCATCATCTTGGTGGCGGTGCTGAATGCCTCCTCGCGAATTTCGGGCAAGGCCGACAGTAGGGCGGACCGGGTTATCCCCGCTTTGATGCCCGCTGCCAGGAGGGCCAGCTCCAAGGGATCGCCGACGCCGCGCGCTTCGGCCTTCTGCTCGCCCTCGGTCGACAGGGCGGCGTTGTTGCACAGGACGCCGAGCTCGAGCGCCAGGCGCAGAGACCCATGGGTTTCGGGCTCGACGGCATTGCCGGCGGTTGCAAAAAATGTATCGCGATTGAGCGGCCCGCCGGTGGCGACCTCGACGGTTCCATCGTCGGCCACGACCTTCACGACGCTCATGCGGTTTTCCGTCAGCGTCCCGGTCTTGTCGACGAGGACGACGGTGGTCGCGCCGAGGGTTTCCACCGCTGAGAGCCGCTCGATCAGGGCGTTGCGCCGGGCCATGCGCCACATGCCGCGAGCCAGCGCCATCGTCGCCACCACCGGCAGCCCTTCGGGGACGGCGGCAACAGCAAGCGCCACCGCCGTCGTAACCATGAGCAGAACATCGCGCCCGGCGGAGACGCCGAGGCCGGTGATCACCGCGGCCAGCGCCAGGGTGGCCCAGACCAATTGGCCTCCCAACCGGTCGAGGCGCGCCTCCAACGGCGAACGTTCGCTCTCCGCCGTCTCGACCAAGGCGGCGATCCGTCCGAGCTCGCTCGACATTCCGGTTGCCACCACGACCCCTTCGCCGCTGCCGCCGGCAATGGCGGTCCCCTTGAACGCCATGCTGGTCCGGGCGTGAAGGGGCCGGTCCGCAGGGACAGGGTCGATGTCTTTGGCGACCGGGACCGATTCCCCCGTGAGAGGGGATTCGTCGCATTGCAGATTGGCTGCTTCGATCAGCCGGAGGTCGGCGGTGACGACGTCGCCGGCTTCGAGGATGACGATGTCTCCGGGCACCAGATCCTGGGCCGAGATCTCCGCAACCCGTCCCTCCCTGCGTACCTTGGCCGGGACCAGGGAAAGGCGCCGCAGCGCCTCCATCGAGCGCATCGCCCTCAGTTCCATGACGAAACCCAGGGCCGTGTTGAGGGTCAGAATCACCACGATCGCTGCGCCTTCGGTCCCTTTTCCGAACAGGAAAGCCAGGCCCGCGGCGGCGGCGAGCAACCATACGATGATGCTTCTCAACTGGTGAACCAGGATCGGCCAGACCGCGAAGCGGTCCGCACGGCGCAATAGGTTTGCCCCGTACCGCCGCCGCCGGTGGCTGACCTGGGGGGCGGTCAAGCCCGTCTCCGGGCTGACCTCCTGGCTTTTTAGCGCCTCCGCGACGGTGAGGGCGTGGACTTCGGTCATTCTCCGCTCAGGGTTCCTCGTTGCAACCTGTTGGGGTGCGGCATTCTCGACCCACCCCCGGCGGCCACTGCGGCAACCCGGGCGCACCGCTCGGGCCGCCGAAGGGTCTTTCGCCCCGATCCGCGCACCTGCGGACGCGCACCCTATGAGGTGCCCCGGCGTACGGAACGATTATGGGATTTTTGATCCTGATACATGCGATCGGGCGCCGCTGCCGCGCGGACAAAATCCCCCTCTGCGCTCTCGGCTCGCATCAAAAAAGAAGCATTGTCCCGACACGCCGCCATGATCCGAGCCGTGCGGCGTTCCGTCGTTCAGAGCGGCGGCAACCGTTCACCCGCTGCGGACTTGGATCTTCTGGGCCTCTTCCTTGGCCGGTCCCGTTTTGGGGATGCGAATGGTCAGAACCCCATCCTTGTGGCTGGCCTCGATCTCTTCGCCCTGGGAATCGGGCGGCAGGCGGAAGGACCGCTGGAAGGCGCCGTAAGCGCGTTCGGAGAAGAAATAGGTCTTGCCCTTTTCCTCGTGCTCGTAACGCTTTTCGCCTTTGACCGTCAGGATGTTGTTGTGCACCGAAAGGTCAATGTCCTCTCCGGCGACGCCCGGCAGCTCGACGTTGATCTCGTAAAACGAGTCCGTGGCGGCGGCATCGGATTCGGGTGCAAAGTAATTCGCGACCCGGCGCGCGATGCTTTGGATCTCACTCGGCAAGCGGGGCCAGAAACCCGAGGTCAGATCACCGGCGGTGTGGGATTTTTCGACCATTTTTCATCCTCCCGATGAATGTCTATCCATTAGAAATAGGTCTCTCGGGGAGACTTTCAATCGGGCCCCGGAGAATCGATTCGCCGCGCTTTCAAGCGCCGGCGACCGCCGGGGCCGTCATCCGCCCGGCCAATGATCGCGCAGATACGCGCCCAGTTCGCTGAACTGCGCATCGGTGAGCTCGGTCGCCTGCGTCAGCGCGGGATATCGCGGCCAGCCCGGATCCTCGAAGGTGACGCCGGCCGCGGTCCGGGTCCCGTCGTAGCGCGGCAGAACGTGCCAGTGGACGTATTTGTCGACCATCATCAGCAGGATGTAGTTGATCTTGTCGGGCTTCAGCGTGGCCGCCAGTGCCGCCTCGAGATCGCCGGTGACCCGCGGCAATTCGGCGTAGGCCTCCGGCGAAACGTCGGGCAGGCGTTGGGCCTCGGCCTTGCAGGCCAAGACCATGGCGCCGGCGGTAATCTGACCGGGCCGAAGGAGAACCACCCAATGCTCGTAGTCCCCCAACAAGGTTTCGGGATAGCCGAATTTTTCGATGGTTTCGTGCATCGTTCACTCCCTTCGCGTCGCCCAGGGTGCAAGCCCCCTCCGCTCCCGGGGGCTTGGCGAAGTGTGCCACGAATCCGGGCCTCTCGCCGCCATAACGTCTTTCCCTCCTTATTCAAGGCATGCGAGGATCGGGCCATGCCCGGAACCATATCCCGAAGCCAACCGGAGCCAGGCCTTTGCGTCATCGCCGATATCGGCGGGACCAACGCCCGTTTCGCTTTGGCGCAGCGCGGGGCCAAGCCCCATGCCTTCCATGTCCTGCGGACCAAGGACTACCCGGGGCCGGCGGAGGCCATCGCGGCGTACCTGAAGCGCAAGGCGCAAGGCGCAAGGCCGCAAACCGCGGTGATCGCCGTGGCCGGTCCGGTCACCGGCGACGGGGTCAAATTCACCAATGCCGACTGGGCGTTCTCGATTCGCGACCTGCGCCGGAAATCGGGGATCGGCGAGCTCCATGTCCTCAACGATTTCGAGGCGCTGGCCTGGGCCTTGCCCGCCTACTCGGGAGATGACATCCGCAAATTCGGACGCGGCCGCCGGGACGAGGGCGCGCCGCGGGTGGTGTTCGGCCCCGGGACGGGTCTCGGCGTCGCCTGTTTTCTGCCCCGGGGCTGGTCGCCGCCCCATGCGCCGATGGCGATCGCGACCGAGGGCGGCCACATGAGCATCGCCGCCCATACCCCGCGGGAGGTGGCCTTGGTCGAGGCCCTGCGCGACCGCTTCGGGCACGTGTCGGCCGAGCGGGTGATCTCGGGACCCGGCCTGCGTTACGTCTACGAAGCCCTGGCGGCGATCGACGGCATTGCGCCGCCCGATCCCGACTCCTTCGGCGTCGCCGCGGTGACGCGGCGCGCACGACGCGGGCGCGACCCCCTGGCCAAGGAGACCGTTGCCATCTTCTCGGCCATGGCCGGGGGGTTTGCCGGCAACCTCGCGCTCGCCTACGGGGCCCGTGGCGGGGTCTATCTGGCGGGCGGCGTCATACCGCGATTGGGGCCGTTGTTCGATCTCAGGGCGTTCCGGCGCCGCTTCGTCGAAAAGGGCCGCTACCGGGACTGGCTGGCGGCGGTCCCGACCTATCTGGTCGTCCATCCGCAGCAGGCCATGGTCGGGCTGCTCAATTACCTCGACGTGATATGGCAGGCGAAGGCCGGGGCCTAGGTCAAGCCCAAGCGCAATGACCGGCCGCACCGGCGCCCGTCACGCGGCCAGCACCACCAGGTCGTGGCTTCCCTCGACGCCCTCAAGGACGCGTCCGCGCCGCACCTCGGGATCCGCGCTGGGCGTATAGCCCTGGACCCTGGCCAAGTCATAGGTGGGCAGGTCGGTGATGGCGACGGTCCCTTCGGTCTTGTTGTGTTTCTCCAGTTTCGCGGCAAAGTTCACGGGGTCGCCGATGACGGTGTATTCGAGGCGGTTCTCGTCGCCCACCGCACCGAAAACGATGCGACCCGATGCGACGCTGACCCCGATCTTGACGGGGGGCTTGCCCTCTGCCGTGCGCTCCGCCGCCCAGTCGCGACCCTGTTCGACGATGGCATCCATCGCCTTCAGGGCGTCGGCGGCGGCGGTCGACGAACTCTGGGCGGCGCCGAAGGTTGCCATGATGCCGTCGCCCATGAATTTGTCGATGTTCCCTCCGGCGTCCTGAATGGTGGGTACGATCCGCGATTGATACTCGCCGAGCAGCGCCATCAGGTCCTCTACGTCCATTTGCGCGGCAAGGGTGGTGAATCCCCGGATATCGACCATCAACACCGCGCCCTCGCGAATCACCCCTTGGCCGGCTTCGATCTCGGTCTCCGCGCGGGTGATCTGGCGCGCCACGTCGGCATCGAAAAAGCGGGACAATTCCCGGGCCTCGGTCTCCTTCACCACCGCGCCGATCAGCATCGCCCGCGCCCGACTGATGGCGAAGGCCAAGATCAGGGTAACGACGATTATGGAAATGACCTTGTCGAATTCGGCCCCGAGCAGGATGACGTTGCTGGTCATGTAGTCGATGTAATCCCGGGTCACCGGCCCTTCGGCCCAAACCGCCAGGCCGACGAGGATGAGCCAGCCCAGAGCCGCCGTGATTCCCGCCAGGATGACGTAGTTGGCCTCGAACCTGAGGGCGCGAAGGGCGATGAAGATGAAGACATAGAGGAGCGTCGGCGCCTTGAGGTAGAACGCCGGCGGCTGGCCGTATTTGATGTGGAAGCTCCAGATGGTGACCATCAGCAAGGCCATGTCGGCCACCACCGAAAGGGCCAGAACCGGCGCCGACAGGTGAAACCGGTGGGCCAGTCCGAGGCGCAGGAGGGTAAACGCGAAATAGCTGCCAAGCACGTAGGGAACGGGGTCGAAGGTCACCTCGGCGTTGGTCGGTCTGGGCGCGATCAGGTAAAGGGCGGCGAAGGTCAGGACCACGGCCAGTTGCATCCACCCGATCAGGATTTCGCTGCGATGCTGTTGGTCGAGGATCGCCTCCCGAATGCGCTCGGGCAGGGTCTCGGTCTGCGGCGTCCGTAGAAGCCGGGCGAGCCAATCAAACATCATCAACCAACCACGTCGTTTCCAACCCTAAGCCCAACACATTCCCCGTTGTCGAAGCGCCGCGCGCGGCCCGCGGCAGCGCCTGCCCGCGCCCGCGCCCAATCCGTTCAGGGCACCAGGATCATGCCCTCGCGGGCGACGATGGAGCCGGGGCGCTTCTTCTCCAGCTGTCCGGCAATCTCGTCCATGGTGTCGTCGTCGTGCCAGGGGTCGTGATGAAAGGCGACGAAAACATCCACCCCGGCGAGATCGGCGAGGCGTGCGCCCTCCTCCCAGGTGGAATGCCCCCAGCCGCGACGATCCGCGAACTCGGCCTCGGTGAAGGTCGAATCGTAGATCATCAGGTTGGCGTTCTCGACCAGTCCGAGGATCGATTCGTCGTTTCGTCCGGGCACGTGTTCGGTGTCGGTGACGTAGCACACCGAGCGGCCCTCGAAACTTATCCTGTAGCCGGTTGCGCCTTCGGGATGGTTGAGCGGCGCGGTGCGAACCTCGACCCCCGGCGCGGGAGAAAAGGTCTCGCCGGAAGCGAATTCCTTGAACGTGATCTCCGCCTTCAACGCGTCTAGGGGCAAGGGAAAAAGAGGGGGCTGCATCATCGCCATGATGGCGCCGCGAAGGTCGTAATCCTCTTCAAGATGCCCCGCCCACAGGGTCAAGGATGCTTGGCGGTTTTGCGCCGGCAGGAAAAACGGAAGGCCGACCAGATGATCGATATGGGTATGGGAAAACAGTACATCGAGAGAGCGAACGTCTCGCTCGGTGAGGTCGTTGCCAAGGCGCCGCGCCCCGGTGCCGCAATCGAGGACCAGCACGCGGGAGCCGCAATTGACCTCTATGCAGGACGTGTTGCCGCCATAGCGGATGGTCTCCGGCCCCGGGCAGGCCAAGGACCCGCGCACGCCCCAAAAGCGGAGCCAAAAGGTTTCATCGGGGAGCATTCAGGGCCCCGGCGGACAGGTTGTCGCCGCGCCCGCGGAAGCCTGCGGGCGCCCATCCGTGCACGGTGGCGATATCATCACTCGGCATTTTCCGACGTGCGTTCGACGAGTTGTTGGGTCGTGCGCTCGAGCCGCGCCGCAAGTTCGATGGTGATCTCCTGGGCCATGCCGGGAAACTCGGTCAGCATGGGCATGAACACGTCCTTGGGGATCATCAGCGCGGTCATGGTGCCGAGGGCGCGCACGCTCGCCGACCGGGGTTTGTTGCAGATCATGCCGATCTCTCCGACCAGATCATTCGGGCCGAGACGGGCCACCACGGCTTCATTCGCCCCGGCCAGAACCTCGGCTTCGCCCTCCAGCAGAATGTAGGCGCTGTCGCCGTCGTCGCCTTGGTGAAAGAGATACTCCCCATCGCCGAAGGTCAGGCGTTCACTGGCAAAAGCCAGAAGCTTGAGGTGCGCCGGATCGACCTTTGAAAACAAGGGTATTCGTTTTATGACTTCGAGTTCGTCTTTCAGGCTCATAGGGTCCCCGCTTCGTCAATGTCGGCATCTTTTTCCGGTGCCGCAATCGTCTCCTTTAGGCCGAATGTGATGAATTTACTCTCATTCGGCAACTGCGCCATAGGCCGGAGCGTCTCCGACTATTGTTCCTTTGTCCATGGTCACGACCCGCGGGAAATGTTTAGCAAGTTCGCTCTGCGACAGGCAGGCGATAACCCGACGGTTGCGGCATTCCTCGCGGATCCCGGCAATGACTTCCGCTTGTGCGGCGCCGTCCAGGGAGGTCAAGCAGTCATTGAGAATGAGTGTATCGGGCCGCTTCAATAACTGGCGGGCCAGCATCACCTTCTGCCGTTGGGCCGGATTCAGCATGGCCCCGCCGGGCCCCACGTGATAGTCGAAGCCAAAGCGCATGATGGTCTTGTGCAGGCCCAAGGAATCGATAACGTCCTTGATGATTTCGCCAACCCGCTCCTTGGCCCGCGGCTGGCCGTACACCACCTTGCCGAACAAGATGTTGTCCTGGATGGTGGCCCACCGGTTGATCTTGGCCGGGTCGAAGAATTCGAAGCTGTCCTTGAACTGCCTCGGCAGGTGGGCGGCAAACTCACGACGGGCTTCGAGGATCTTCACCATCAAGCGGTTATCGATGAGGTCCAGTCTGTGGCGGCTGGGGATCACCTGGAAGGCCAGAGACAACAACTGGCGTTTCTGCGGCTCCTTGAGTTTGCCGGCGCCCTTGTCATGGATGAAGTTGACCAGCTCCGTCATGTCGGCGATCTCGTCCGCACCGACGAAGCTGAAGCGCTCGAACAATTCGTTGCCCGGGTCAATGTCAGCAAACAACTCGACCATCAGTTCCGCGATCTCGATGGATTTTTCGAGAATCGTATCCAGGAGCCCGACCTTGGCCAGCACCTGGCGCATGTAGGCATCTTCCCCAAGCGCCTTGGGCTCGAACGCGCCCGCCGCCGAGGCGCCGAACAGGATGTTTTCGCCAACCGAGGCGCTGTTGTTGAAGACGTCGGGGTCGAAGGGCTCGACCAGGGCGCTCAACTCCGGGTCGCGCAGGCGGGAATGAACCTCGCGCCGCGCGGCAAGCAAGCGTTCGTTGGTCGCGCTCTGGGTATCGAGATTGCCGCTGGTGCGCAGGCCCATCTCGTAAAGGTCGGTCTCCATGCCGACGCGAGACAGCACCTCGATGGCGCGTTCCGCCAGCGCTTCATGGCTGTCCACGCCGGCCCCTTGGAGATCGATCCAATCGGCGCTCAGGTGGAACGGAGAATTCCCCGATATCGCCGCTTCGAACTCGTTCTGTTTTCTCAGAAGCTCCAGCTCCTCGTCACCGTCGTCGAGTCCCACGGGCTCATGCTTGAGGCCCAGGTAGAGATTGTCCTTGAGGGTGCCGGCAAAGAGGAAAGGGTCCATGCCGACATAGCCGATGTGCCGCCCGAGGACGCTCTTCGGCAGAGCGGTGCAATCGGTTCCGCCGAGTGTCACGCGACCGGTCGAAGGCGCGAGCAGACCGGCCATGATCATGCTGAGCTCGCTCTTGCCGCTGGTCTCGGGTCCGGTGATGGCCAGGTGCTCGCCGTCCTTTATGTCGAGGGATACGTTGTCCAGCGTTTTGATGTCCTGGTCGTCGAGCAACGAGACACCGGCGAGTTTGAGGTCACCAAGGGGCCTATCGTAGCCGTCCGTCTCGCCCTTCAAGGGGGGCTCCGGCATCAGCCGCGCGGGGACGAAGTTGCGCACCACCTGTTCGTATTTGACCTTAACCGCGGCCTGGTGCTGGTAGTAGTTCAACAACTCTTTCCAGGGGCTCGAAAGATCCTTGTATGCCGCCAGTATGGCCACCAGGGCGCCGAGCGTCAGTTCGCCCTTGATCACCAGGTAGCCGCCTATGGAGAAGAAGAAGAACGGAGTCAGCTGGCCGAGGAAGGCGTTGAGGAATTTGATCAGGAATTTGCGCCGGTAGATCTTGTAGCGGATCCCGTAAATGCGCCCCAGCCGGTCCGAGATCCTGGCCCTGAAGAACTGCCCGGCGTCATTGGCATGGATGTCGGTGACGCCGCGCACGCTCTCGCCGATGACATTGGCGAGCCGACGGATCTCCCGCACCCGGCGCCGGTTATAGTGCAGCAGTTTCTTCTGCAGGATGGGAATCAGGACAGCCTGGATGGGATAGAGAGAAATCGCGGCGAGGCCGAGGATCAGGTCCTGCATGAACATGAAGAACAGGATCACGAAAAGGGTGCCGCCGTAGAAGGCCGGCACGGAAACCGCCGACCCGACGAAACCGCCCACGGATTCGACCTCCCCGGTGATCATGGGGATCAGTTCGCCTTGGGGCACACGGCGGAAGTGGGGCAGCGGGAAGCGGAGGATGTGATCGTAGAGCTGGAACCGGAGCCGTCTCAGCATCCGTTCCCCGGTCTTGCCCTTGTAGATCTCGAGAAAGTATTTGAAGCCGCCGTTGATGAAAACCAGCGCCAGGAAGATGAAAGACAGCAGCAGAAGGTAGGGCACCTGGTCGAATTCCATGCCCAGGACATTGCGGGGGAAATCTTTGCCGCCGATGGCTTCATTGATGATGATTTTGGGAAGGTCGAGGGAAAAATATAGAAACGGGAACGACAGCACCGTCATCGTCAGAATGATGATCTGCTGGCGCAGACTGTAACGGAAGACGAATCGAAAAAGAGTATCCTGCATAGAAGAATCGCGTTCGCGGCCAGTCTTCCATCGCGCGACCCCGGCGGGGCGGCTGCCGCAGCGGGCTTGCGTCCGCCGCGTCGAACAACGACCATAGTACGCCGAAGGAACAGCGTATACTATTGTTTGCAAATGCGGCTATACCCGTACGTTTTTTAATGATAAGGGGTGTCGCTGGACGATTTCGCAGGCGGGGCGCATGGTCGACCTTCTAAACGTCAGGGACCTGGAGGTTGCGTTCGATTTGATCGGCGGGCGCATGACCGCGGTCAACAAAGTGAGCTTCCGTATCCCCCATGGCCGCACCGTCGCGCTGGTCGGCGAATCCGGTTCGGGCAAATCGGTGATCTCCCAGGCGATCATGGGAATCCTGCCGAAGACGGCGCGGATTTTGGGGGGGTCGATCGCGTACGCGGAACGGCCGGATGCGGGCTCGCCGGTGGTCGATATCGCGGCGCTGGCGCCGTCCAGCCCGGAGATGCGGGCCATCCGCGGCGGCGAGATCTCGATCATTTTCCAGGAACCGATGACCTCGCTGTCGTCCCTGCACACCATCGGCGACCAGATTTGCGAGGCTTTGCACCTGCACCGCGACGTCAGCACCGAGGAGGGCAGGGAACTGGCGGCGGCGATGCTGGGCCGGGTCGGCTTCCCGGATCCTCACAAGGCGCTCAAGATTTACCCCTTCGAGCTCTCCGGCGGGCTGCGCCAGCGCGCCATGATCGCCATGGCCCTGATCTGCCACCCGGCGCTGCTGATCGCCGACGAGCCCACGACCGCGTTGGACGTCACCATCCAGGCGCAGATCCTCAAGCTGATCAAAGACCTACAGGCCGAGCTGGGGATGGCCGTGTTGATCATCACCCACGATCTCGGGGTGGTCGCCAATATGGCCGACGAAGTTGTCGTGCTGTACCGCGGCGAGGTGATGGAGAAGGGCACGCTGACCGATATCTTCTCCGCGCCCGGGCATGCCTATCTGAAGGGCCTGTTGCACGCGGTGCCGCGTTTCAACATGGCCGAGGGGGAAAGGCTGACGCCGCTCAGGGAGATCAGCCATTCGACCAGCACCTATTTCTCGACCGCCCGCGAGCGCGAGGGGGAACGGGTATCGGACACGCCGCTGTTGCGCGCGCAAAATATCAGCAAGAGCTTCAATATCCGCAGTTCGGGGCTGTTCGCCAAGGTGTCGGCGTCGGGCCAAGGCGTCGTCAAGGCGGTCGACGACGTCAGTCTCGATATCGGTCATCAGGAATGCGTGGGCCTGGTCGGCGAGAGCGGCTGCGGCAAGACCACCCTGTCGAAGATCCTCCTCGGCGCGCTGACCCCCGATACGGGGACGGTCACGTTCGACGACGATGGGCACCTTACCGACGTCCATGCCTTGCCGGCGGAGCGTCGGCTGTCGTTCCGCCGCAAGGCGCAGTTCGTGTTTCAGGACCCGTTCGGCTCGCTCAATCCGCGCATGACGGTCGCCGATATCGTCGCCGAGCCGCTTGTGATCCACGGGATCGGCGATTATGCGAGCCGCGTAGCGACGGTTCGGGAATGCCTCGACCTCGTCGGCCTCGACGTCAAGGCCATGGCGCGCTATCCCCACAGCTTCTCGGGGGGGCAGCGCCAACGGATCGGCATAGCGCGGGCGTTGGCCCTGAAACCGGATCTGCTCATCCTCGACGAGCCGGTCTCCGCCCTCGATGTTTCGATCCAGGCGCAGGTCTTGAACCTGTTGACGGACCTGCGCAACGAACTTGGCCTCACGTATCTGTTCATCTCCCACAACCTCGCCGTGGTGAATTATATGGCGGGGCGAATCATCGTCATGTGCGCCGGGCGCATCGTAGAGGCGGCCGACAAGGCGACCCTTTTTGCGCGGCCCATTCATCCCTACACCCAGGCGTTGTTGGCGGCGGTGCCGGAACCCGACCTTGAACACCCCCTCGATCTTCACGCGCTCATGGAAGGGCGCTGCTCTGACCCGAGCGCCTGGCCCGCCCCGTTCACCATCGACGGCGACATCCGTCCCCAATTGATAGACGTTGGCAATGGACATTTCGTCCGCCGTAGCCAGCCGGCCGATGCTACGGCGGTTCCCGCATGATCTGGCGCCAGTGGCCGAGGGGCGCGGGCCGGTCCGCTGCTGAGCGCCCGCATGTAACCTTGACCTCGGCGGCGGTTGGCGCGGTCCTGGCGGTTTTTGCCGCCGCCACCGCGGCGGCGACCGGAGCGGATCCCAAGGCCTATATCAGCCCGTTCTATTTCGGCCATTCCGAACTTTCCGGCGCCTTGCCGCCGGTGGAGAAACGGCTGCCGCTCACCCCCCGGGTGATGCATCCCGGGCCCGGCCAGACCCTGGGGCGGCACGGCGGCACCTTGCGGCTGCTCGTCGGGCGCGAACGCGATACCCGCCTGATGGTGATCTACGGCTATGCCCGTCTGGTGGGCTATGACAGAAATTACCGTTTGGTCGCCGATCTGCTCGAACGCTTCGAGGTCGAGGAGGGCAGGATCTTCACCCTGCACCTGCGCAAAGGGCATCGGTGGTCCGACGGTCGGCCCTTTACGGCCCGCGATTTCAGCTATTACTGGAAGGATGTGGCGCTCAATCCCGAGCTTTCGCCCGGCGGCCCATCGAAATTCCTCCTGGTCGAGGGGAAACTGCCCCGATTCGAGGTCTTGAGCCCCACCAAGGTGCGCTATAGCTGGGACAAGCCCAATCCCCATTTCCTGCCCGCCCTGGCGGCCGCCGCACCCCGTTTCATTTACCGCCCGGCGCACTATCTGGGGAAGTTTCATGTCAACCACACCGACCCGGGCAAGCTGAAACGCATGGCGGCAAGCCAGCGCTTGCACAACTGGGCGGCCCTGCACAGCCGCATGGACAATCCCTACCGGTTCGACAATCCCGACCTTCCTACGCTGCAGCCGTGGCGCAACACGACCTTCGGGCCCTCCCAGCGCTTCGTGTTCGTCCGCAACCCCTATTTCCACCGGGTCGATTCTGCGGGCCGTCAGCTGCCGTATATCGACCGCGTGGACATGAGGGTGTCGAGCTCGTCGCTGATCGCGGCGAAGTCCTCGGGGGGCGAATCGGATCTGCAGGCGCGCGGTCTCGCCTTCAATCAATACACCTTTCTCAAGACGGGCGAGAAACGCGGCGATTACAAGGTGTACCTGTGGCAGACCGCGCGCGGGGCGCATCTTGCGCTGTTTCCGAACCTGAACCTGGCAGACCCGGTGTGGCGCGGCCTATTCTGGAACGTCGATTTCAGGCGCGCCCTGTCCCTCGGCATCAATCGGCACGAGATCAATCAGGTTCTCTATTACGGGCTCGGCATCGAGGGCAATAACCTGGTCCTGCCGCAAAGCCCTCTTTACGATCGCGAGCAGCGCTTCCGGTGGGCCCGCTTCGACCTCAAGGAAGCCAACCGCTTGCTCGACAAGATGGGACTGACCAGGCGCGATTCTCGTGGCCTCAGGCTGCTGCCGGACGGACGGCCGATGGAGATCATCGTCGAATCCTCGGGCGAACATACCGAGCAGACCGACGTACTGGAACTGGTCCACGACTCCTGGCTCAAGCTCGGCATCAAACTCTACAGCAAGCCGGGTCAGCGCGAGGTGCTCAGAAAGCGC
>JAWWBR010000069.1:0-17845 GCA_033720855.1 Alphaproteobacteria bacterium | reverse complement strand
GACGACATCCGGACCTGGACCTACGTTTCCCACCGCGCCGACTGGGTGCGCGACGATACCGCCTGGCAGGCGCGCACCCGCGCCGTCGAGGACAAACTGTCCGATGCCCTGCACGACCGCCTGACCCAGAGATTCGTGGATCTGCGGACGACCGCCCTGGTCAAGGGCCTGCGCGCCAAGGGCGCGCTGGTCGCGGAGGTCGAGGACGACGGCGCGGTGAAGGTGGAAGGGCACGTCGTCGGTCGCCTCGACGGCCTCAGGTTTCAGCCCGCGCCGCGGCAAGCCGGGGACGGGGAGGTTGCCCGCAAGGCGTTGCAAAACGCGGCTTTACGGGCCCTTCGCCCGGAGATCGCGGCCCGGCTTTCGGCGCTTTCGGGTGCCGCCGACGAACACCTCGAACTTGGTGACGACGCGATTATCCGCTGGCGCGGCGCGGCCCTTGCCGAGCTTCTCCCCGGGCGGCATCCGCTTCGCCCCACGGTCCGCGTGCTGCCCAGCGACCTCATGTCTCCGCGCCAGGAAAACCGGCTCCGGAGGGACCTGCAGGCCTGGCTGACCGGCTCCGTCGACCGGACCCTCGGGCCCCTTGCCGCGGCCGCCGCTGCCGGCGACACCGCGGGGCTGGACGCGCCGGTGCGGGGGCTTTTGTACCGGCTCGCGGAGTCCCTGGGAGCGATCCCGCGCCGGGAGGCCCAGGGCCTGTTGGGCGATCTCGATGCATCGGGCCGCAAGAGGCTCGCCCGCTCGGGCGTGCGTCTCGGCACCGAGTCGATCTATCTCGATGGCATCGCCGGCCGGCAGGCGGTGCGGTTGCGCGGGCTTCTGTGGTGCGTCTGGACGGGGGTTGGCGGAGAAGAAACGGCGCGCCGTGTGGGTGCCGTGGCGCGAGCCGGCATCGGCCTGCCGCGGGACCGCCAGTGGCCGGACGCGTTTTACCGCGCATGCGGCTATCTCCCTTTGGGCGCGCGGGCGATCGCCTGTGCCCGCGCCGAGGCCCTCGCCGCATTGGCGCGCAAGCTCGCGCGGCAGGGCGCGTTTTCCGCCACCAGGGAATTGCGGCGGCTTGCCGGCGGCAGTATCGAGGATTTGGTGGGTGTCCTGCTGGCCTTGGGCTTCCAGGCCGAGGAAGGGCCGGAGGGGGTCGGCTTCGCCGCGCGCCGGCGGCGCCCCAAGAAAAAACCGGCGACCCGGGCGGCGGGCAAGACGCGCCGTGCCGGCCGGGCCGATCGCCACTCGCCGTTTGCCAAACTGCGCGAGCTCAAGCTCAAGCGGTGAGGCGGCGATGACGCAGACGCCCGGGCTTCGCATCGACAAGTGGCTGTGGTACGCGCGGTTCTTCAAGAGCCGGTCGCTGGCGGCGGAGTTGTGCGGCACCGGCCGGATCAGGGTCAACGGCAACCGCATCACCAAACCCCACGCCTTGGTGCGGCCCGGTGATGTCGTGACCTTTCCCAAAGGTCCCCATGTGCGGGTGGTGCGGATCGAAGGGCTGGGAACGCGCCGTGGCCCGGCCGTGGAGGCGGCGACCCTGTATGAAGATCTGGCCCCGCCGCAGCCGGGCTCGGGGCGGAGGCAGCCGCGGCCCGCGGCCCAGGCCCGGCGGCTGCCCGGGAGTGGCCGCCCGACCAAGTCCGAACGGCGCGCGACCGATCGGCTGAAAGGCCGCTAGAGCTGTCCGTCTTGGGCCCATCGGGTCTCGGCGTCTCGTGGTCGAGGCTTGCCCGGGCGGGTCGCCTGTGATACCCAAAGCCACCATGATCAACCGTATCAAAACGCTGTTGTCCGGCGGCTCCGCGGATGTCGCGGAGGCGGCTGCGGCCGCGGCCGAAGAGGAGATCAGACTCGCCGCCGCGGCGCTGCTGGTCGAAGCGGCCTGGCTCGATCAGGATTTCGACAAGACCGAGCGTGGCCACATCATCGCCCTGGTGACGGAGCGGTTCGGCCTCTCCGGCGCGGAGGCGGAAAGCCTGGTCGCGGCGGCCGAGGCGGAAGTGCGCTCGGCAACCCAGATCCTCCCCTTCACACGGGTCATCAAGGACCGGTTTTCCCATGAGGAAAGGATCGAAATGGTTGAAATGCTGTGGCAGGTGGTTTACGCGGACGGCGTGCTGCACGATCACGAGGCCGCCTTGATGCGGCGAATCGGCGGGTTGATCTATGTCAACGATCGGGAACGAGGCGCGGCGCGCAAGCGGGCCCTTGCGCGAATAAGCGCTTCAGCGTGATCGCATTCGAAAGGAAGAAAACGTTCATGACTTACGTTGTCACCGAACCCTGCGTCAAATGCAAATACATGGATTGCGTGGAAGTGTGCCCGGTGGACTGCTTTTACGAGGGTGAGAATTTCCTCGTCATCAATCCCGAGGAATGCATCGACTGCGGCGTGTGCGAGCCGGAATGCCCGGTGGAGGCGATTTTGCCCGATACCGAGGGCGATCTCGGGAAATGGGTCGAGATCAACCAGAAATACGCCGATACGTGGCCCAATATCACCCGCAAGGGGGCGCCCCCCGCGGATGCCGACGACTGGAAAGACGTCAAGGACAAGTTCGAGCAGCATTTCAGCCCGAATCCGGGAAGTTCGGGCGGCGGATAAGAGGCCATCCAGCGACTGGAAATTTGCCTCCATATGTGATATGTATTGGTTCCGAAGATCGTTATAATCCTCTGATTTTATGGGGATAAGAGCGCTTCTTAGGATCGGGGGCGGGCCGCATCCGGGCTTCGCCTAATCCTCGCAGAAGAGGATACGAGCGGCATTGGGGGAACTGAAGACGGCGGCTTTGCGGCTTTCTCCGCGGCCGGCGTTTTTGTCGCGGTAAAACGCCCCCTGATGGGCCTGTTTCCGCTCGACCATGTGTGATGTGCAATTTCGTAGGATGACGATGGCAACCAAGACGACCAAAAAATCCACTCCGAGCCGGTCCAAGCCTGCCCCGCGGAAGGCCGCGTCGGGCAGGACGGCGGCAGCCAGAGCGGCCACGGCCAAGACGACGCGGCGTGCGTCCGGGGCACGGGCCGCGGCGAAAAAGCCCGCGGCGCGCAAAACGCCCGCGAAAAAGGCCGCTCCGGTAAAGCGTGTCGCCAAGACGGCGCCGGCCAAGGCGGCACAGGCCAAGAAGGCCGCGCCAAAGAAGGCTGCGCCAAAGAAAACCGCGGCAAAGAAGGCCGCGGCAAAGAAAACCGCGGCGAAAAAGACCGCGCCGAAGAAAGCGGTGGCCAAGAAGGCCGCGCCAAAGAAGGCCACGGCCAAGAAAACCGCGGCGAAAAAGGCCGCGCCGAAGAAAGCGGTGGCCAAGAAGGCCGCGCCGAAGAAAGCGGTCGCAAGGAAGGCGCCGCCCAAGAAGCTCGGCGACTTCGCCACCGGCGATTTCGTGGTCTATCCGACCCATGGGGTCGGCAGGATATCGGCGATCGAGGACCAGGAGGTCGCGGGCTATGACTTGCGCCTGTTCGTGGTGCGATTCGACAAGGAGAAGATGACGCTGCGGAGTCCCGTGGATAAGGCCGAGGAGGCCGGCTTGCGCAAATTGTCGTCGCGCCAGCAGATCGACGTCGCCATCGACACCCTCAAGGGGCGCTCCCGGGTGAGCCGCGCGATGTGGAGCCGCCGCGCCCAGGAATACGAGGCCAAGATCAATTCCGGAGACCCCGTCGCCATCGCCGAGGTGGTGCGCGATTTGCACCGCAACGCGGGCCAGCCCGATCAATCCTATTCGGAGCGCCAGATCTACGAGGCCGCGCTGGAGCGTCTCGCCCGCGAGGTGGCGGCCGTGGACAAGACGGACCGCGATACCGCGACATTGAAGCTGGAAGGGATTTTGGAAGCCGCGGCGTGACCTGGCACGTCGCGGCGGGTAACGAGGGCCGGCCCAGTTTCGGGGCCGGCCTCTTTCGTCGAGGGGGATGATCGACCGATGACCGAGGCCGATCAGCCGTCCGGGCCGTTCGGTCCCCCATCGCGCGTGATAAGCGGCGGGCAGACCGGCGTCGACCGCGCGGCGCTGGATGCCGCCCGAGCCTGCGCGATTCCCTCGGGCGGCTGGTGCCCGGCCGGTCGTTGGGCCGAGGACGGGCCCATCCCCCGACGGTATCCCCTCGAGGAAACGGCCACGGCCGACCCCGCCTGCCGCACGCGGCTGAACGTCGAAGAGGCGGACGGCACGCTCATCCTCATCGATGGGCGCCGGGACGACGGCACCCGCCTGACCGAGGACGCGGCCCGGGATCTCGGCCGGCCCCTCCTCGTCGTCGATTTGGCGGCCCTGCCCGAAGCCGAGGCGCGGGCGCGGATCGTCGGCTGGCTGGCCGATGAGGGGATTCGGTCCCTCAACGTCGCCGGCCCCCGGGAGAGCACCGCGCCCGGGATCTACCGGCGCAGCCGGGGTGTGCTCACGAGCGTGTTTGCGGCCCGAGGACGACGATCTTGACCCGTCGGCCGGGGGTCAGCCGTTCCCGCGGACCCAAGCCGTTGAGCACCCGGAAACGCTCTAGCTTGAACCGCGGCGGCGCCATGCGCCGGGCCATGCGCTCGACCGTGTCGCCGCGTCTTGCGCGCACCACCCTGATCCGGTAGGGCTGCCACTGGCGGGCTTCTCCCGGCGACACGGCGCGGAAGGAAAAGGCCGTCTCCCGAAAGGTCTCATCGAGGGCGCGGCGCCCGCCGCCGCCCTCGAGAAACAGGAATCGATACATGCGCCGGCCCTGACGAATGGCCACCAGGCGCAGGGTGCGGATGCCCTGCCGGGTGCGGACCCGGGCGGCGCCGCTGGCGGCGGGCAGGCGGTTGACGAAAAAGCGATCGAGGTCGAAAAGGCGCAGCTCCCGTCCCCAGACGTTGACGAGATACCGATACGGCGTCTGCTCGCGCCCCGCCGGCGCGGCGCTGAACAGGATCAAGGCCCCCCGTGGGCCCTTGGCGACGACCTGACTGGGCTGGTTGATCAACAGGAAGCCGGGCGGGACGCGGAAGCGGATGCGCAGGCGCGGATGCAGGAAATCGCGCCCGCGCACGAAGCCCTGTTCGGGCGAATCGCCGTAGACCATGGCGCCGATCTTGTCGAGATACACCTCGCGCCCGACGATCGGGTTCCTCGGCGGCGCGCCCTCCGCCGCTGCCGCCGCCTGCCGCACCCGGTCCAGGGTCCTGGGATGGGTCGACATGAAATTGGCCTCGTCGACGCTGTCCGGCGCTTGCCCCTTGAGCCGCGCATCGAGGCGCGCATGGGCGCGGAGGTTGGTGAGAAAGCTCGCCATCGCCCCGGGATCGAACCCGGCGCGCTTGAGGTAACGGATTCCCAGCTTGTCGGCCTCGAATTCCTGGCCGCGGGAATAGCTGCGCACATAGGCGCCGAGGCCGGTGCCCGCCACCTGCGCGAGTTCGCCGCTGCCGGTGAGGATGCCCACGGCGGCCGCCCCCAGCCCGGCAAACACCGAGCGCGTATGGCGCTGGGCCGCGTGCCGGGCGGTGACGTGTCCGATCTCGTGGGCCAGCACGCCGGCGATCTCGGCCTCCGAGTTGGCCAGGGCCAGCAGCCCGCGGGTGATGTAGACGTAGCCGCCGGGCAGGGCGAAGGCGTTGACGGTGTCGGTATCGAGCACCGTGAAGGTGAAGCGCAAATTGGGCAGTTCCGAGGTGCGCGCCAGCAGCGCGCCCACCGACGAGACGTAGCGCTGAAGGTCCTTGTCGGTGATCGCGCCGCCGAAGGCGGGGACCAGCTTGCGGTGTTCGCGGGCGCCGATCCGCGCCTCTTCCTCGGGCGAAATGAACGACATCATGCTTTCGCCGGTGGCCGGATTGGTGGCGCAGCCGGGAAAGAGCGCCGCCGCGGCCAGGGCCAGGACCGCGCCGAGGACGGTCGCGGACCGGCGGCGGCGGGCGGCGGGTTTCGGTGAAGGCGCGGGTGTCATGGCGACAGAACCTCGATCTGTTCCCTATGGGTGGCCTCGATCATCGGGCCGTTCCGCAACCTGAGCCAGCCGCGGACCCGGATGCGGCGGCCTTCCAGCCGCTCGAGCCGCTTGCCGAAGGCGCGCCGGAAGGCGCGCAGGTCGCGCCGGCGGATGGAGATGGTGAAATCCCTGCGCCAATCGGCGCCGAAATTGACATAGGCCCAACGCCGCACCACCGCGGTTTTCCTGACCCGTCCCTCGACGAGCTGGAAGGTGCCAATATAGCGGCCGGCCTGGCGGTGGGAAACGATCGCGTAGAACCGGTGGGCCCAGATGCCCCGGCCGGCGTCGCGGGCGCGGCGCTCCAGCGCCAGCATCTCCGCCACCGCCTTGCGGTTGTCGGCGAAGCTGTAGACCCGGGCGAGGCCGCCCCGCAGCATTTCGCCCTGGATCCAGAGCCCGTCCGCGTCCCGCACCAGGTGCGCGAGCACCCGGCCGTGGCGGTCTTCGCGCCGGCCGCCGAACAGCAGCCTCACGCGGCGGCCCGCCGTCAACCGGACGAGCGCCGCCTTGGCCTCGTCGGCCAGCGGCCATTTTCGGAAGCCCGCGCGCCCGAGCGGCAGCTTCGGCGCCTGGATGCCGACCAGCCTGACCTCGCGCCCGTCGGCGAGCACCAGGGTGTCGCCGTCGATGACGCGCTGGGCGGTGCCGCCGGCGCCCGCCGCCAGGCCCGGGGGCGGGGCTTCGGCGCGGGCCGGGCCGAGGCCCGAAATCAGCGCGCAGAAGAGGGCAAGGGCCCATTTCGAGGGGCTGGACATGACCGGATTTTACCGCGAAAACCGGCGATGTGTTCCCTTTGACCGCACCCGGCCCGAACCCTAAGATGTCGCAAACCCGGACCGGAGTTCCATGGACCAGACCCGCCCATCGCGCCGCACGGCGCTCTACCCGCCGGCCGAGCCCACCGCCAAGGGCCTGCTCAAGCTCGATTCGCTCCACCGCATGTATTGGGAGGTTTCGGGCAACCCCAAGGGCGTGCCCGTGGTCTTCCTCCACGGCGGGCCCGGGGCCGGGTGCCATCCCCACCATCGCCGCTATTTCGATCCCCGCCGCTACCGGGTGATCCTGTTCGACCAGCGCGGCGCCGGCCTGTCCCAGCCGCTGGGCGAGCTGACCGACAACACCACGGCGCATCTGGTCGAAGACCTCGAGCGGCTGCGCATCCACCTCGAGGTCGAGCGCTGGGTGCTGTTCGGCGGCTCCTGGGGCTCGGCCCTGGCGCTGGCCTATGGCGAGGCCCATCCCGAGCGCTGCCTGGGGCTGATCATGAGGGGGATCTTCCTCGGCCGGCGCCGGGAGGTGGACTGGTTCTTGAACGGCATGGGCATGTTCTTCCCCGAGGCGCGCCGGCGCTTCATCGAATTCCTGCCCGAGGGCGAGCGCGACGACCCGCTGGCCGCCTATCACCGCCGGCTGACCGACGACGACCCCGATGTCCACATGCCCGCCGCCCGGGTCTGGGCCGCCTATGAAGGGGCGTGCTCGACGCTGCGCCACGAGGTCAAGCCCGAGCGCGAGGGCGGCACGCCGAGCGGCGGCAAGGGGGCGTTTACGCTCGCCCGCATCGAGGCCCATTACTTCACCAACGACATGTTCATGGAGGACGGCGCCCTGCTCGACAACATCGCCCGCCTCAAGGGCGTGCCCGCGGTCATCGTCCAGGGGCGCTACGACATGGTCTGCCCCATCACCAGCGCCGATGCCCTGGTGCGCGCCTGGCCCGGCACGCCGGGGGAGAACGGGCTCGACTATCACATCATCCCCGATGCCGGCCATGCGGCCTCAGAGCCGGGCACCCGGGCGGCGTTGATGGCGGCGACCGAGAAGTTCAAGACCTTGCCCGACTAGGCGGGGGTTCCTAGAATGCCACCGGGCGACACACCGGAGGGGAAAATGACATTGAGGATGCGTATCTGTTCAAGCGCCGCGGGCGGCCTGCGCGGAACGCGGGCGCGCGGGGCCCGGGCCTTCGTCCTCCTCGGCCTTCTCTTCGCCTTTGTGCTGGCGGCGGCGCCGCTGGCCTCGGCGCGGGCGGCCGATCCCGCCTTCCTCACCTTCGGCGCCGGCATCTTCGACATGAACGGCGACGAGACCACCGGCACGGTTTCCGTCGAATACCAGGACGACAAGCGGCTCTTTTGGGAGTTCAAGCCCATGGGCGGGCTGATGGCGACCTTCGACGGCTCGTTCTACGTCTATGGCGGGGTGGCGGTGGACCTGTTCTTCGGCCGCCGCTTCGTGCTGACGCCGAGCTTCGCCCCGGGGCTCTATATCGAGGGCGGCGGCAAGGATCTCGGCCATATCGTCGAGTTCCGCTCGTCCATCGAGCTCGCCTACCGGCTGGACAGCCGCGCCCGGATCGGGCTCGAGCTCTACCACGTCTCCAACGCCGGGCTGGACGAGCGCAATCCCGGCGCCAATGCCCTGATGGTCGTCTATTCCATGCCCCTGGGCCAGCCCGCGCGCTGAGCCCGCGCCCGCGGCGGCCCTCCCGTGGGCCCTCCCGCCAAGCCGTTTCCAGGGCGCCCGCGCGCTGCTATAAGGGGCGCATGCGCGCCCGTAGCTCAGCCGGATAGAGCACCAGATTCCTAATCTGGGGGTCGCAGGTTCGAGTCCTGCCGGGCGCGCCATTTTTGTCGGACGCGCGGGCCTGCGGCGTCGGCGGGAACGGGCCACGAGCGCGGGGGGAAGCCAGGGGTCATGGCCACGCAGCTGGAAAAAGCCGAGCGCTTTCGGGCGCTCCACCGCGGGCCCGGTATCCTGGTGCTGCCCAACGCCTATGACGCAGCCAGCGCCTGCATCTTCGCCGCCGCCGGCTTCGAGGCGATCGCCACCACCAGCGGCGGCTGCGCCTTTTCCCTAGGCTTCCCCGACGGCGAGCGCATCGGCCGCGCGGCCATGGCCGAGGTGGTCGCGCGCATCGCCGCCGCCGTCGATCTGCCGGTCAGCGCCGACATGGAGGCGGGCTACGGGGAAGCGCCCGAGGCGGTGGCCGAGACCGTCGGCGCCACCATCGCCGCCGGCGCCGTCGGCATCAACATCGAAGACAGCACCAAGGGGGCGACCCGCGCCCTGATCGATTTCGACCTCGCGGTCGCGCGCATCGCCGCCGCCAGGACGGCGGCGGAGGCGGCGGCCCTGCCCCTGGTGATCAACGCCCGGACCGATGTCTATTCGGTGGGCGAGGGCGACGAGGCGGCGCGCCTCGATGAGGCGGTGCGCCGCGCCAATGCGTATCTCGCGGCCGGGGCCGATTGCGCCTTCGTCATCGGTGTCGCCGACGGCGCGGTGATCGCAAAGCTGGCGGCCGCCATAGACGGGCCGCTCAACATCCTCGCCGGCCCCACTTCGCCGCCGGTGGCCGAACTGGAGGCGCTCGGCGTCAGGCGGGTGACGGTGGGCAGCGGCTTCGCCAAGGCGACCCTGGCCCTGGTCAAGCGGGGTGCCGAGGAATTGCGGGCCGAGGGGACCTACGGCTTCCTCACGGGCCAGTTGAGCCAGCCGGAAATCACCAAGATCCTTCAGGGCAAGGGGTCGGCGTGAGGCCGATGACGCGTTCGCCCGCGGCGGCGGTGCCGCCCCGCCGGGGGGCGGCGCCGCGCCATGGCCCCGTCGCTCATTTGGCGGGTTTCCGGGCCTGGGGCGTGCGGATGATGACCGGGCCGGCATGGCGAACCATTTCGATGCGGGTGGGCGGCCCCAGCCCCGGCAGATGGGCGGCGAACAGCTCGGCCGCGCGCTTCTCGTGGTTGACGATCCTGCTCCTGCCCGGCGCCAGGAACATCAGGAACTTGGCCCCGAACGCCCATTTCGACGCCTTGCCCGGCAGGATCAGCGTTCCCCCATAGCCGGCCCGCAGGCCCGCCGGCACCTCGATGCGCCAGCGCGGCGCATGGCGCCACCGCGCCTGATAGGTAAAGAACCCCGTCAGCCGCGGCGGCTGCAGCGCCATGTAGTGGGTTCCCGGCGCGAGGACGAAGAAGATCCATCCCTCCTTCCTGGCCGCTTCACTGACCCAGCGCAAAGTGCCCAGGGGCGCCACCTCGCCGCCCGTCTCGAAGCCCCCCAGCGCGACCGCCAGGTTGTCTTCCCAATGGGAGGACTCGAAGACGCTGATGGGTTCGCCGTCGGCCTCGCCCAGGATCCGCACCATGACCACCGCCTTGCCGGCCCGAGCCGCGTCGGCGAGCTCGTCGGGGGTCAGCGGCCCTCGGGGGATCGAGACGCAGGATGCCAGGCCGATGGCCGTGACGAGGACGATGATTATGGACACCCTATTCATCATGAGACTCTCCTCTTATCGATCATGGGACATGCTGCCGCGACGGTTGTCGCCGCGGGGCGCCCGGTCCGCGGGGGGCGTTTCCGGCGCCGCCTGCCCCGGCGCGTGCCAGCGCCGGAGGATGTCGCCGAGCGAGTCGAAGAAGCCGCGTTCGAGATACGCGAACCTCTCGACCGTGCCGGCCGCATCGAAACGGATCAGCAGCACGTGCCGCTCGGTGGCATCGGTGGTGCCGCCGGTCGCCGAATAGGGGCCCACGGGCAGGGCCCAGAGGACCTTGCCGACGACGCGTTCCGAACGGTAGGCGTGAATGCGCTCGGTCTCCCAGACGACGTCCGGCGGCCCGAGCCGCCGGGCCACGTCCCGATGGCCGGTCTTGCCCGCTTCGAGAAACAGGATCGCGCCCCTGTCGATATGCCTGCCGGCGCCCTTGGCGTTATCGGCGGGAAGCACGACGCAGCCCGCCAGGGCAAGGCAGAGCAGCAGAAAAGCGACCGTCGGTGCCGCCGTTTTCGCCCCTGACTCGGCGCGGCCCGTCGGCCCATCGACCCTATCGGCGGATCCCCGGTTCCCATCCCGCGGCCTCGGCCCGGGGCGGGCGGCGATGAAAGGGCGGGGCGGCGCGAACGCCGCCCCGGTAGATGGGCGCATCGGCGCCTTATGGTTGGCCGTTGCCGGGGCCATAGCCCGAGCAGGCCAGTTCGCTGCCGTCGCCGCCGACGATGGCTGCGGCGGACTGTCCGCCGAGGTCGACGCTCGATTCGGCATCGGCGCAGGTCACGGTGCCGCTGACCGTCACCGGCCCCTCGGCCTGGACGAAGTTGATCGCCGAATCGCGCCGCACCAGGATGCTGCCGGTCACCGTGCCGTTGGCGACATCGGCATCCGGGGCATCCTTGCGCAGCCTCAGCAGGCTGTCGCGATCCACCCGGATGTCGCCGGTCAGCGTGAAGGTCCTGAGATCGGCGAGGCTCTTGTCCTGCACGATCAGCGCCAGGCCGTTGCTGGAGGTGATCGTGTCGTGGGCGTCGCCGCCGCCCTGGCGAAGGAAGGAGCCGGCGAACACCGTCAGCGCGCGGCCACCCGCCGCCGCCGTGTTGGTGACCGTGTTGCCGCCGTCCAGGACCAGGGCGCCGGCACGGTTGACCAGGACTCCCCCGTCGTTGGCGCCGTCGGGCACGTCGGAGGCGAAGGTGCTCTGCTCGGCGATGACGAAGCCGTTATCGGAGGCCGACAGCGAACGGCGGGCGTTGTCGGCGACGGTGATGCCGCTCAGCACCGCGGTGGCGTTGCCGCCGACGCTGATGCCGTTGCGGCCGTTGCCGGTGACCGCGGATCCACCGGTGACGCGGGCGCTGGCCCCGGTGTTGAGGTTGATCCCGACCCTCTGGTTGCCGTCGATGAGGGACCCGGAGATCTCGACCACCGAGCCGTTGGTGACCGAAACCCCCGTGCCCTCATGGCCCGAGACCGTGACGTTCAGGATGAGGACCTGCGCCCCGCTGTCGATGATGATGCCCGTGCAGCGCCCGGGGCCGGGGAGAATGCAGTCCCTGACGGTCATGTCGCGCAGCTCGATGCGGCGGGCGGCCCGGATGGAAACGTTGCCCTCGACGCCTTCCGTGGGGTTGTTCTTGCCCCGGATGGTCAGCTCGTCGACGCCGATGAAGACATCCTCTGCGCAGACGCCGGTGATTTGCAGCGTGTCACCGGGCCCGGCGTTGTCGATGGCGTTCTGGAGCTCGGATCCCCCGCCGGGGCAAACGACATCCACCACCAGCGCCCGCGCCGGGGCCACGTGAAGCCCGGCCGCTATGGCCAAGGCCAATACTGAGGAACAAAGCAGGTGTTTCATCGTCCAATCCTCCTCGAGGTTGGGATCGACCGGTTGCCCCCCATGGGCGCCCGCCTCCGGCGGCGGCCTGGACGGACCTCGGGCCCGCCCCGCCCGGCGCCGGCTGGGGCCGGCACCCCGTTGCCGCGACAGCGCGTCGATCGTCTTCCCGGTCGTTGCCTGGGGGTCCCGCGACATCGCGGTTGCGCGCCGTCCCGTCGCCTGGTTGCGAACGGACAGGGCGCCGGTCGGCCGATCGGTTGCCGTGTCGATCTTCCGCGTCCCATGAAATGCCCTCGACCATCATGATCACGGGTGCGGAGGGGCGATGATGCGCCCCCTCGCCATTGTTCCCGCGATCGCCTTGCTATGAGTGAATGTTTACTCATTTATCACCTCGGCTTAAGGCCGTGTCGATGGGTATCCTCACATGACACGTACGCACTATTGCAAGCGTTTTATGGATAAACCGGGAAGAATCATCGCCCCAATCGTCGGCCGAGCCGCTTGGGTCGGCCTTTAGATGAGTGAGCGATTACTCACTTTTAGCACCGGTCCCGGTCCCGTGTCAACAGGCCATCGGCACCGGCGCCCTGGCGGCGGGACGGACCGGATGGCCCGCCGGCTGCCGCCGGGTGCCGTTCGGGGATGCCGGCGCTAGTTTGCCGCGTCGTCCACCGGATTGACGTTGGTCACCTTGACGGTGACGCGGGCGGCGGGCTGGCCGGCCTTGCGGTCGTATCCGCGGGCGGCGCTGAAGTTCGCGCTCTCGCCGGGCTTGAGGAAGGCGATATTGCCGAGCCAGGTGGAGCCGACGTCGATCAGCTCGCCGGTTCCGTCGAAATAGGAGATCGTCATCTTGACCTGCTTGACGGTGCCGGAGCCGGCGTTCTTGACCGTGCCGATGACCTTCTGGCGGCCGGCGTAGCGCCCGGCGACGAGCCTGGCGGCGGTGACCTCCATGCCGTCGATCGCCGCCATCCGCGCGCGGTCGCGCTTGACCTGCGTGTCCTTGAGCCCGGTATAGGCGCCCGCCACCTCGCCGGTGATGCCGCCGACCACGTTCTGCCAAGCGTAGCGCGCCGACAGGGTGGACAAGAGCGGCCACAGCGCAAGCGCGATCAGGACCACCACCAGCGGCGAGTTCAAGACCTTCCATATCGCGTTCATCCCGCCATCC
Organism: Alphaproteobacteria bacterium; assembly: GCA_033720855.1. Taxonomy (GTDB): domain Bacteria; phylum Pseudomonadota; class Alphaproteobacteria; order SMXQ01; family SMXQ01; genus SMXQ01. Next base: position 4,597 of record JAWWBR010000069.1, on the reverse strand, counting down.
CCCCTTTTCCGAGAGCCGCCGCCGGGGCGGCGGGGATATCTAAGCAAAGAATGCGGCCTTCGCCTAGGGCGGCGCCGGGCCCGACAAAACGCCTTGTCCGGGGCGGGTCGGCATGCTTTGGTGGTTTTTTTCCGGAGGACCGGCGGGTTCCCACCCACAAGCCAAACCATTGCCCGCACCGGGCTGAGCGCGTGGTTCCGGGGGCCGTCAAACAACGGTCAAGCGAGGTCGAGCATGGAGGCGCCTTTCCTGGGCATGCCCGGCGTGGACGGGTGGCTGGTCATCGGGCTGGCCACCGCCTCCTTCGTGACCACCTTCTTGAGCGTCGCCATGGCCATGGGCGGCGGCCTGATGCTGCTCGCCATCCTGGCGATGTTCTTCCCGCCGGTGATCCTGATCCCGATCCACACTTTGGTCCAGCTCGGCGTCGGCACCAGCCGGGTTCTGCTGATGTGGCGCTACATCCTGCGCGACACGGTGCTGCCCTTCACCATCGGCGCGGCGGTCGGCGCGCTGGCCGGGGCGCAGATCTTCATCACCCTGCCCGCGGCGCTGCTCTACGGCATCCTCGCGGTCTTCATCGTCACCGTCACCTGGCTGCCCAATCTCGGGCGCTTCGGGCCGGAGCGGGGGCGCTTCGCCCTGCTCGGCTGCGGCGCCACCTTCCTCGGCATGTTCGTGAGCGCCACCGGCACCCTGGTCAGCCCCTTCGTCGCCGCCGCCAGCCCCGACAGGCGCAACCATTCGAGCACCCTGGCGATCCTGATGACCATCGTCCACATCATGAAGATCATCGCCTTCGGGGCCTTGGGCGTGGGCATCGGCGCGTATCTGCCGCTGGTGGCGGCGATGATCGCCACCGCCGCCTTGGGCAGCTGGGCCGGGCGCGCGGCCTTGAACCGCATGCGCGAGACCTGGTACCGGCTGATCTTCAAGATCGTGATGACCGGCTTTGCCCTGCGCCTGATGTGGGTGGCGCTCAGGGAGGCGGGGTATCTCTAGAATCGCTCGCGGTTGCCGCGGGCTCAGCCGCCGCCCTGGAATTTCTCCTGCATGTCACGGAAGCGCTTGACGTAGCGCTCGAGCCGCCGGGCATCCTCGGGCAGGGTCAGCACCGGCCCGCGCTTGCCGGTGATCATCACCTGATTGGCCCGCGCGCCGGCGCCGAAATCGAGATAGGGCTTGAAATGCGGGCAGTCGATCTCGGGGAAGGCGACCGAGAGGCGGGCGTATTCCTCGGCCGGAAACTGGTTGGAGAGCTCGATTTCCGTGAGCGTCGTCAGGCCCGCCACCGGGGCGAGGGACTCGTCGCCGACGCGGATCGCCTTGAGGCTGAGCCCGCGGAGCTTCTCGAGGCTGCGGAGGGGTTCCAGGGTGTCGGGCTTGAAGGTCGCCCACATGCCGCCGCCGAGATCGAGGATCTCGAGGTTGCGGAGATGCCCGATGGGGGCGAGGTCGTGAACCTTGGTGCAGTGGATCAGCGACAGCAGCCGGAGCCCGGTGAGCCTGGCCAGGAAGGAGATGTCGGTGACCTTGGTGTTCCAGTTGATCTCGAGCGCCTCGAGGCGTTGGAGGCGCCCAAGGGGCGCAAGATCGGCGACGCGCAGGCCGTTGAAGGCGAGGTAGACCGGGTCGAGCAGGGGCAGGATCGCATCGAACTGGCGCTGATTGACGTCGCCCACCCAGATCGCCTCGATCGGCGGGAAATCGGCGAGACGCCCGATATTCTTGGTGGTGCCCAGGATCGAGAGCCGCGCCGGGGGGCTTGAGAGCTCGGCCAGGTCCTCGGTCACCTCCGGGGGGAGGTTCGGCTGCATGGTGATGAGGTCGTCTATGGCCATGGGGATCCTCCGGCCGTGCTTCCGGACAGCGCGACGCTGCCTCTCGCCGCCCGCCTATCTCTGCTTCCGGGCGCGGGGATAGCCGCGCCGGTCGATGCGCCAGTCGGTGAAGGCGAAGGCGTAGGGGTTCGCGGCCCGGGCCACGAAATGCCAGGAATTGTCGCGCCCGAAACGGATCAGGTTCTGCATCACCGTGAGGTCCAACGCCCAGCCGTCTGCGTTCCTCAGGAAGAAGAAGGGCGCGCATTGGCGTTCCTTCAAACCATAGCGGATGACGGCCCGGCGGCCGTCGGGGCCGAACCGGGTCTCGCTCGCGCCGCAGCGGCGATAGGCCCGGACCAGGTTGTCCATCTGCGCGGGCGTCACCACCCAACGGCGCAGCATGCGTTGCGTTGCCGGCGTATAGATGTCGAGGTCGGGGGCGGCGTTGCGGCGCGCCATGGCGCGAAAATACTGGGCCAGGGTCTCGCCCGGTGTCCTGCCGGCGGCGATCCCCGTGCCGTTCTTGCGAAAACCGGGGTCCACGCCGGCGCCGATGCCCGCCTTGGCGGTGGCGCCGCCGCCGCCGCTGCCGCCGTGCCAGGCCTCCCCGTCGAAGCCGGCATTGGCCTTGGCCCGCTGCGCCCGGGTGACGATCAACTCGGTGGTCGCGAGGATGCCGTCGGCGATGCGCCCGGCGCCGAAGAAGGGCACCATCTGGCGGTGCTCCACATAGGCGACGAAGGCATCGGGATAGACGCCTTCCAGATTGCTCGACACTTCGAGCCGCACCAGGTCGGCCTTGGCGTCGATCACCAGCAGGAGGCCCCGGCCGCTCCGCCCCGGCTGGCCGATCTTGAGCGCGGCGAACCGCTCGGCGGCGAAGACGTTGATGTCGCCGAGATCGCGGCCGGTGACGACCCGGTAGTCGATGTCGTGATCCTTGAGGAGGAATCCGTGGAACAGGGCGAGCCGGTCCTTCTGCTCGGCGCTCATCAACCCGGCGCCGTCGGCCACCAGCGGCGCCTCGTCGCAGGCCGCCAACCCGAGGCACAGGACGGCGAGCAGGATCAGCGGTCTACGGGATCTTGAAGTCCGGGGCACGGCGCGCCTCCGCGTCCGACTGGAAATAGGCCTTGCGCCGGAAGTTTCCGGCCCGGGCGACCAGCGAGCCCGGCATGCGCCGGATGGCCCCGTTGTACTCCTTGACCGCGGCATTGAAGCGCATGCGCGCGACGTTGATGCGGTTCTCGGTGCCTTCCAGCTGGGCCTGGAGCTGCAGGAACTGGTCCGACGAACGCAGCTCCGGATACTGCTCGGCGATGGCGACGATGGCGCTGATGCCGCTGCCGACCCGGGTTTGGGCCGCGAGCAGGTCGCGCAGGGTCGCATCCTCGTCCAGCAGCCCCGGCCCCTTGCCCTTCAGCAGTTCGGTCGTCGCCTTCTGCGCCGCCGCCAGGTCGTCGATCGCCTTGCCCAGCGCCGCCGTGCCCTCGCTGCGCTTGCCGGTGACCGCCTGCAGGGTTTCGGTTTCGTGGCGGAGGTAGCGCGAGACCGTCTCGATCAGGACCGGGATCAGGTCGGCGCGGCGCTGGAAATTGCTCTCGGTCTGGGCCCAGGCCTCGAACACGCGTTCCTCCTTGGACACCAGGTTGTTGTGGAGCCAGACCCAGGCGATCAACGGCACGATCAGGAGCACCAGGACTCCCAGAATGCCGGAAACGGATTTGTTCATTTCGCCATACCCTCCTGGTTGGTTGAGTGAACGGGTAACGTCCTGGATGGCGCCGTCGGAGACGGGGTCGCCGCCCCAGGGGAAAATCAGGTAGGCCAGCACCGCCCCGACCGCGACGGCGGCGGCGATATAGGGCGCCCGCCGCGGCCAAGGGGTGCCCTCGGGCCGCGTCTCCGCGGCCTCGAAGCTCTCGAAACTCTCGCTCAGCAGCCGGGCCTGATCGGTCGACAGGATGCCCTCGTTTTCCAGGGCGCGGATGCGGTCTTCAGAGGACACCGTTCAGCTCCTTTACCAGGCGGGCGGCTTCCTCGGGCGTGCGCCGGCCCGCCTCGACCTCGTCGAGCAGGGCGGCGCCGCGGGCCTGGTCTTCCGATTTGAGGCGGCCCAGGGCCTCGATCAGCCCGTCGACGCGCTTGCGCAGGGTGGGATAACTGACCTCGAGCGCCTCCGCCACCTGCTTGAGGTTGCCCGCCGCCATGATGATCTGCTCGGCGAGCTGGTAATGGGCGGTCTCGAGCCGCGCCAGCCGGGGCAGGGCGAAATGCCCCTCATAGCCCAGGCCGCAGGCGGGGCAGCGGATTTTCTCGATCTCGAGATCGGTCGCACAGTTTACGCATTGACGCATTTTTTGCCGTCCGTGTTTTCAGATTATGAAAATTTCATATCATAAAAATGAATAAAATGTAAACCCCCTAATAATTTTTGCGGAATATCTGCCATTCTCTCGCCCTCGCGCAAAGCGCCCGATCCCAACAAAAACGCCAAGGGCCGGGCCCCTGGGAAGGCCCAGCCCTTGCGGCCGGAATGATGCGCGGGGCGCGGCCGGGCGCCCTCGCGGGGATCGTCAGATGCCGAGCGCCGCCAGCTGGCCCTGGGGATAGCGCGTGCCCTGGGCGGCGCCTTCGGGCATGGACTCCGAAAGGCGCGCGACATCCTCGGCGGAAAGCGCGATCTCCACCGCCTTAGCGTTGTCTTCCACGTGCTCGACGCGATGGGCGCCGGGGATGGGAATGACGCCGTCCTGGGCCAGCAGCCAGGCCAG
>JAWWBR010000068.1:0-17903 GCA_033720855.1 Alphaproteobacteria bacterium | reverse complement strand
CCGCGGCATATGAGGAACCCCGGATCGTCGTGCGCGCGCATGAAACAATCCTCGGTCCTCTTGCCGACCATCTCGACCAACTGACGACATCCTGCGGCTTCAACGGCAACGTCGTTCTTCTCGAAGATCAGACGCTGGCCCCGGGCGATTGTCGCGTGGAGTGGGCCGACGGAGGCGCCGAACGTGATGTCGACAGAGTTTGGGCGGAAATCAAGAGTGCAATCGCACGGTTCACGGACGTTGCGCCGGAACCGACTACTGGCGTAGCGGCTGAGTAGCCGCACCGGCGGGATGACCAAGATAGGAGATGAAAATGGCTGATCAAGAAAATCCGCCCGTTGAAGACACCGAGATGGATGAAAATGATATGGCTGCCGCAATGGAAGAGATCGCCGCCGAGGAGTCGGCGTCTCCGGCCTCTGGAGAGGACGCGGGTAGCGAGACCGATGTCGACATGCCCGAGTCCGGCAACGAAGAGCAACGCTCAGCCACCGACCTCAGTGCGGTCTACGATGTGCCGGTTCAGGTCTCGGCGGTACTGGGTAGGGCCAACATGCAGGTCAGCCAGCTTTTGAAGCTGGGCCGAGGCGCAGTTGTGGAATTAGACCGAAAGGTTGGCGAGGCGATAGACATTTACGTCAACAACCGACTCGTCGCCCGAGGCGAGGTCGTCGTCGTCGACGAGCGCCTTGGTGTCACGATGACGGAAATCGTCAAGTCGGACTGAACGCCGGTCGGCTAAGGTTATGAATTCATTGGCTTAATCGTCGCGCCTAGGAGCAAACAAAAATGCGGCTTCTCATCGTTGGATCACTGAACGGGCAGATCGGCACTGCCAGCAAAATCGCCATTGGTCGTGGCGCCAAAGTCGCGCATGCAGACGATATCGACGGCGCCCTCGAAGCGTTGCGGGCCGGCCAAGGCGCCGACCTTCTCATGATCGACGACAAACTGGATATCGGCCGCATCATCAGCAGTCTCGCCTCCGAGCGCATAAGCATTCCCGTTGTCGCTTGCGGTCTAGGAAACGATACCAAGGCGGCCGTCGGCGCGATCAAAAGCGGGGCACAGGAATATATCCCGCTGCCGCCCGACCCGGAGTTGATTGCCGCGGTATTGGAAGCGGTAACCGAGGAATCGAATTCCATCGTCTATGAAGATCCGGCGATGGGTGAGACTCTGAGACTGGCGGAGCAGGTGGCCGCGACCGACGCAAGCGTTCTGATCACGGGAGAATCCGGCACCGGCAAGGAACTTCTCGCCCGCCACCTCCATGCCAAATCGGGCCGTGCGAAGAACAAATTCATCTCGGTGAACTGTGCGGCGATTCCCGACAACCTGCTTGAATCCGAATTGTTCGGTCACGAAAAAGGCGCGTTCACCGGTGCGGTTGCACGCCGCATCGGCAAATTCGAAGAGGCAAACGGCGGTACCCTTTTGCTTGATGAGATCAGCGAGATGGACCCTCGCCTTCAGGCGAAACTCTTAAGAGCCATCCAGGAACGCGAAATCGACCGCGTGGGTGGCACCGCGCCGATACCCGTCGATATCCGACTCATCGCGACCTCTAATCGGAACCTGGAGAAGGCGGTGGCCGATGGAGATTTTCGTGAAGATCTGTATTTCCGCCTCAACGTGGTCAACGTCCGCATTCCGGCCCTGCGTGACAGGCCGCGGGATATTCCTCTTCTCGCCCGCTATTTCGTGAACAAATATGCCGAGCTAAATGGGGTTCTGGCTCGGCCGCTTTCGGAAGCGGGCCTCGAGAAACTGTGCGCCCATGGCTGGCGAGGCAACGTTCGAGAGTTGGAAAATGCCATGCACCGCTCTGTGCTGCTGGCGACCGGAGAGGAGATCACGCCCGAAGCCATCATTCTGTCCTTCGACGGCCCGGAATTTGCCGACGAAACCGTCGACCCCGATGCCGCCGGCGCGGCCGAGGGTGTGGTCGCAGATACCAGCGCATTGGTCGGTCGAACCGTCGCCGAGGTCGAACGCGATCTCATCCTCGAAACGCTTCATCACTGTTTCGGTAACCGCACGCATGCCGCAAATATCCTCGGAATATCCATCCGCACATTGCGGAACAAACTGAAGCAGTATTCAGAGGACGGCATATCGGTTCCCACGCCGCGCGAAATGGATCGCGCGAGCCTGTAGGTCAGTGACACGGTCGCGACATTTGGTCACCCATGACTGAAACCAGCCAAGATCCGGCGGTACAGCGATCCGCCGACCTTCCCGGCCTGTTCGCCCATATCGCGAAGCGCAGCGATATCGCGCTGGCCCTCGGCCTGGTTGCCATACTCGTGGTCTTGATCCTGCCTATGCCGAAGTGGCTGCTCGATGCATCGCTGGCGCTGTCCTTCACGTTCTCCGTCTTGATCCTGATGACGGTGCTGTTCATTTCCCGACCACTCGATTTCAGCTCCTTCCCCACCGTCCTCCTGATTGCCACCATCATGCGCCTGGCTCTGAACCTGGCGTCGACAAGACTGATTCTCGCCCACGGGCACGAAGGCCCGGGGGCCGCGGGCCAAGTTATCGAAGCCTTCGGCAATTTCGTCATGGGCGGCAATTTCGTCATCGGTATGATCGTATTCGGCATCCTGGTCATCGTGAATTTCGTGGTGATCACCAAGGGTTCGGGCCGTATCGCGGAAGTCGGCGCACGCTTCAGCCTGGACGCCATGCCCGGCAAACAGATGGCTATCGACGCTGATTTGTCGGCCGGATTGATCGACGAAAACGAGGCGCGCGTCCGACGGAAGGATCTTGAGGACGAGAGCACCTTTTTCGGATCCATGGACGGTGCGGCAAAATTCGTCCGCGGCGATGCGATCGCCGGACTGCTCATCACTTTCATCAACATCGTCGGTGGAATCGTTATCGGGGTCGCACAAAAGGATCTGAGCTTTGCCCAGGCATCGCAAAATTATACCGTCCTGACTGTGGGTGACGGGCTGGTGACGCAGATCCCGGCTCTGATCGTTTCCACTGCGGCCGGCATGCTGGTGTCTAAGGCGGGCATGGTGGGATCCACCGACAAAGCCTTATTCGGACAACTTGGTGGTTATCCCTCGGCCCTCGGATTGAGCGCGTTTCTAATGGTAGCGCTTTCCCTTCTCCCGGGAATTCCCATGGTTCCTTTCATGCTTCTTGCCGGAATCACGGGAAGTTTGGCCTATATGGCGAACCGCCAGAAGGCGCAGCGAGAGGCTGAGGTGATAGCGGAAGAACAAGCCGCCATGGAAATGGTGCCGGTCGCCGAAGAACCCATCGCGACCGCACTGCAAATGGATTACGTGCGCCTGGAACTGGGCTATGGACTTTTATCCTTGATCAATAACGAAGGCGGCCAGCGGCTTACAGATCAGATCAAGGCGCTTCGGCGCCAGCTGGCGGGCGAAATGGGCTTCGTCCTGCCGTCTGTGCGAATTCAGGACAACATGCAACTACCGGCCAACACATACGTGGTGAGGGTCAAGGAAATCGAGGCCGGTCGAGGCGATCTACGCCCGAATATGTTGTTGGTCATGGACCCCAAGGGCGATGCAATCCAGTTGCCAGGTGAAGAAACCGTAGAGCCCACATTCGGGCTTCCCGCCATGTGGGTCGAGGATGGGCTTCGTGAGGAGGCTTCTTTCAAAGGATACACGGTTGTCGACCCCGCCACGGTCATCACGACGCACATCACCGAGATCGTTAAAGACAACATGTCGGAGCTGCTGTCTTATGCGGAAACCCAGAAGCTGCTCGACGAACTGGATAGCGATCAGCAAAAGCTCATAGCCGACATGATCCCCAACCAGATTTCGGTCACCGGGGTTCAGCGGATCCTTCAGAATCTCCTCGCCGAAGGCGTTTCTATTCGCGACCTTCCCACCATTTTGGAAGGCATCTCCGAAGCCTGCACCTATACCGGCAGCATCGGAGCCATAACCGAACACGCGCGCACGCGTTTGAGCCGCCAGATCAGTGATGCCGCCAGCGCCGGCGCCGGTTACATTCCTCTCGTAGCCCTTTCTCCCGAGTGGGAACAGGCCTTTATAGAATCGATCGTCGGAGAGGGCGAAGACCGGCAACTTTCCATGGCGCCCAGCCGACTGCAGGAATTTATCGCCGAAGTTCGCAACGTGTTCGAACGCCAGGCCATGCTTGGCGAAAACCCAGTGTTACTGACCGGCCCTCAAATTCGCCCCTTTGTCCGTTCCATAGTTGAGAGGTTCCGCCCCATGACAATGGTGATGTCGCAGAACGAAGTCTATGCCAAGGCAAAGATCAAAACCCTCGGGCAGATCTGAGCTGACGATGATCGGGCCGATTGCACATGCGTGCGCTCTGTTGCTCGCATTGGCCGTCGATGAGACCGGTGTCCGGTAGCCGTAGAAGGGATCCCTCGGCATGAGCGACCTTTTCTCCACCCGCGCCGTGGGCGAAGCAGCCACCCATCGCCTTCAAGGAACGGCGGCCGCCTCGCCCGTGGCCACTGTCATCGTCGCGGACGCCTCGTTCCGACTGCCGAATCTCACCCTTGGGACGCTGATCAACGGTGTGATCGCGGAACGTGGTCCGCGCAGCACATTCATCGTCAAGACAGATAAGGGGAACCTAACGCTACAATCGAATTTGCCCCTCAAAGTGGGCAATGCGCTGGTTATGCAATTGCAGTCCGTGGGAACACAATCGCGCGTGGTCATTCTTTCGGTGGACGGCCAAGCCATTGGCACCCCCGACGGTTATTCCCAGGCTGCTGAAAAAGCACGGATCACCGGGACGAACTCATCAGCCGCGCCGCAAACGAGAACGGGCGACCCAGGCGATGCGCGGCAAGGTACAGGGATCGATTCCTCCAAGAATCCCGCTGGCGGGAGCAGCCCAGCGGCGGTGGCGGGGCAAACCGCAAATCAAAAGGTGTTGAGCCGCAATGTTGCACCGGGCGGAGCTTTCGCGGAAGCGCGGGCACCACTGGCGAACGGTGTGATCGTGCCGGCCGTCGTCGTAGACATCAACGCGCCTCGCGGGGCCGGTACTCCGAGCGGCACCAATCTCGACGTTGGAGACGCCTTAACTGTCAGAGTCCTGGCCATTGCGCGTCCCGACGGCCAAAAACTGACGCCTCAAGTTCCGCCCCGGACCGCCGCAAGCAACTGGGTGCATGCGGCCGTGACGACGAGCGCCGCAGACGGCGGTGGATCTATCGCTTCCTCCATCGGTACGGGGAAGGCTCCTTCGGCGAATACGGTTCTTGCTTTCGGCAGCGCTCGCCTTGCGGTCAACGCGGCACCGCCTGGCCCTGAGGGCACTGCGGTCTTGCTTGAAATTCTGGACCGCACGGGGGCCGCGACCAAGGCGGAAATGGCGGCCCCCCGGGGGCAACGCAGCTTTCTGGAATTGGCGCGGGAGTGGCCGGCGCTGAGGGCATCCATGGGACTCACCGATACCAGCACGGCGCCACAGGGCAATGCAACGTTCCAGCCTCCCCTGCCCACCCCAGGCTCTGCCCTTGCATCGACGATCCTGTTCTTTATCGCTGCCTTGAAAGGGGGCGACCTGCGCAGCTGGCTCGGTGAGATGAATACGAACCAGTTGGAAGGGATGCATCAGGGCCAGCTGTTGGCGCAACTTGGAGACGATTTCAACCAGTTGGCTCGGCTGGCGTCGGAGCCGCAGCCCTCGGGGTGGCAAATCATGCTGATCCCTCTGGCAAACGGGGACCGGCTCGAGCAGATCAGACTTTTTTACCGCGGCCGGCAAGGCCACGACGAGACCTCGGGGGAATCTCCGAGCCGATTCGTCGTGGAAGCCGAGCTGGCCGCATTCGGGCTGGTCCAGCTGGACGGGCTTTTGGGAACACATCGGTTTGACCTTCAGGTTCGGAGCAATACCGCGTTCACCCCTGCGATGCAGGGGCACATTCGGGAAATCTTCGTGTCGGCGTTGGAAATCGGCGGTTTGCAGGGAAACGTTCAGTTCGAGGCCGGGTCGCAGGTCAGCCTCGATCCCTTTCACGACACCGCGAAGGAACCCGGTCACGCAAGCGGCCTGATCGTCTAGCGGGGCTAGGAAAGGGCGCCCGCCCATCCCGCTGCTGGGTAGTCTGTTTCAGGTGTTTGACGCGCGCCGATAAAGGTTCAAGCCGGCTTCATCCATCGCGCTTTGTTGCTTCCGCTTATTGCGCAATTCAGCCGTTCTCAACTGCCGCGCCCTGATCAGGTCGACTTTCTTATATTCTTGGAACGCCGCTGCGACTTCCTCGACCGCCTGCACCATTTCATTCTCGATCCCCGCTAAAGAGCTTTGCATTTTTTCCCGGCGGGACAGGACGGTCGAGGCGTAATTGCCGTAACCTGTGATCGCCGCCCCGCTCCGAGACACGGTATCCTGTTCGGCTTTCAGAGCCTCGTCCAGCTGCTCGATTTCCAAGCGAAATCTGCTTGCTAACCGCTCCAGTTCGGCGACCTTGCGACGTTTCTCGTCGAGCTGCCACTGCCGCAACCGAATCAGGGAATCCAGTTTCTTCATTCACCTGCCTCCCGGTATATTTGCGCCAGTTCGGCATAGCCGGTCGCGAGATCGCTTCTCTCATTGCGGTCCTGGGCCAGGAACGACTCCAGGGCCGGATAGAATTCCATCGAGGCGTCGATCCTACCGTCACTGCCGTGACGGTAGGCGCCGAGACGAATCATCTCCTCCATGTCTTCATAGGTGGCGATCATCTGGCGCGCCCTTTCAACCAGGGCGTTTTCTTCTGGACTGTTACAATCGGGCATGGAACGCGAGAGACTGCGCAAAACATTGATGGCGGGGAAGCGGCCTCGTTCGGCGATGGACCTCTCGAGTACGATGTGGCCATCGAGAATCCCGCGCAAAGCGTCGGCGATGGGCTCGTCGTGATCATCGCCCTCGACCAGGACCGAGAACAGCCCCGTGATTGTTCCTTTTCCGCTGCCGGGCCCGGCACGCTCCAAAAGCTTGGGAAGTTCGGCAAATACCGTCGGAGTATAGCCTTTACTCGTAGGCGGCTCCCCGCCGGAAAGGCCGATTTCTCTTTGTGCCATCGCAAATCGGGTGACACTGTCGATGACGCAGAGCACGTCCTTTTCCAGATCCCTGAAATATTCGGCAAGCGCCATGGTGACGTATGCCGCCTGGCGCCGCATCAGAGGGGTTTCATCGGAAGTCGCCACAACGACGACGCTGTGTGCCAAACCCTCTTCGCCGAGATTATCGGCAATGAATTCCTGAACCTCTTTACCGCGCTCGCCCACCAAGCCGATGACATTGACGTCCGCCGTCGTATATCGCGCCATCATGCCCAGAAGGACGGACTTGCCGACGCCCGATCCGGACAAAATCCCCATGCGTTGACCGCGGCAGCAGGTCAGGAACGTGTTGATCGCTCTAACGCCGAGATCGACTTTACCCTTAACCCTTTGCCGCGAATGCGCCGGCGGGGGTTGCGAGCGCAGGCGACAGGGTTTATCGCCCTCATCTAAAGGGCCCTTCCCGTCAACCGGCTGCCCCAAGGCGTTGACCACCCGTCCCAACCAATTGGGCGTGGGCCGGATCACGGGGTCTTGGTTTTCGACCTCGGCCTTGCAGCCGAGCCCGATTCCCTCAAGCGGCCCATATGGCAACAGCAGCGCCCGGCCTTCCTTGAAACCGATGACCTCGCATCGTAGAGGCGTGTTCGAACGCCTGTGGATATGGCAATGGTCGCCCACCATGAGGCGTCTTTGCACACCCCCGACCTCGACCAGCATCCCCTGTACGGACGTGACGCGACCGTATAGGTGATGAGCCGGGATTTGATCAAGGTTTGTATGAACGGCGTTTAGCAGCTGACCCAAAAAAACACCTAAATCCGTTTTACGTTACGTGCCACCGAATGCTTTAGCATGATGCCTGCGACTATTTAAGTTTGGGTAAAGGAAGGTTCGATATTGCCGCGTACAGCGACCGGCCCAGGGCCGACCCCGCCCCGAATCCCAAAAAACATGTGACATTATCGAAGCTTAAATTTTTTACGGCTGGTAAATCTTTTGTTAACTTGCGGCGGTCAATAATGGCACATATGGTTAATCAAGTTTGAAGTTAACCCTTTTGGGGCCTTAGGGGAATTTCAGCGTAGGCCCACCAACGGGATCGAAAACTGGAGAAACCTGATTATGCGCATCTTGCTCGTCGAGGACGATTCCTCTACCGCCAAGAGCATCGAACTTATGCTTAAGTCCGAGAATTTCGTCGTCGATTCCACAGATCTCGGTGAAGACGGATTGGAGATCGGGAAACTTTATGATTACGATCTCATGATCCTGGACCTCATGCTCCCGGATATCGATGGTTACGAAGTGTTGCGACGCCTTCGTTCCGCCCGTGTCACAACCCCTGTCCTCATCCTTTCCGGATTGACGGAGCCCGACAGCAAAGTCAAAGGATTGGGGTTCGGCGCCGACGATTATCTCACCAAGCCATTCGACAAGGCGGAGTTGATCGCTCGTATTCACGCCATCGTCCGTCGCTCAAAGGGTCATTCTGAATCCGTTATTCGGACGGGCAAGCTCTTGGTCAATTTGGACACACGCACGGTCGAGGTCAATCAGCAGCCTTTGCACCTGACGGGCAAGGAATACGGCATTCTTGAACTGCTTTCGTTGCGCAAGGGCACCACGCTGACCAAGGAAATGTTCCTTAACCACCTTTACGGCGGGATGGACGAGCCGGAACTCAAGATCATCGATGTTTTCATCTGTAAACTGAGGAAGAAGTTGTCCGCGGCGACCGGTGGCGAAAATTACATCGAGACCGTCTGGGGCCGGGGATACGTTCTTCGCGACCCAGAAGGCCAGCAACCGCCTGTGGATCAGCCTGAAAACCAGGCTGCGGCGGCTTCCGCCTGATCACACGTCACGTTCAAACCCGTTCACTTCATCACGCCCCGGCAAAAAAAGCCGGGGTTTTTTTTACCCCGGCCCGCGAATCAAGACAAAAGACCGACTTTATCCGACCAGCCTCTCGGCGCTTTCGTTAACGATGCAGTACATTCCCCTCTGGCCCGTGACAGGCTTGAACTCCTCGCATATTCCAAGAACCGTTTCGGCACCGCCCAGATACAAGACTGCGTCATCGCTCATCTGCCGGCGGATCCTGCTGAGCACGTCGGACTTGGTCGGCTGGTCGAAGTAGATCAGCACGTTACGACAATACACGACGTCGAACGTCCCGAGGGCCGACATGCTATCCAACAGGTTGAAGTACCGGTATTGCACCATTGACCGAATGCTCTCATCCAGTTCCCATCCGGTATCTACCTGCGTGAAATACTTCATCAAAAGCTGGATGGGCAGTCCCCGCTGAACTTCAAACTGCGAATAGATGCCCTCTCGAGCTTTTTCGAGGATCGCCTCGGAAATATCCGTTCCGACGATTTCGATGTTCCAACCGGCGAATTCCGCGCCCATCTCCTTGATGACGATGGCCAGAGAATAGGGCTCCTGGCCGCTGGAGCACGCCGCCGACCAAATTCGAATGCGCTTCTTGCTCGCTCTGCTTTGTTTGAGCTGCGGCAGCACCACATCGCGAAACTGATCGAACGGGCGCGTATCCCGGAAAAAAAACGATTCGTTTGTCGTCATTACCTCGGTAACTTCGGTCAGCAAGGAGTCGTCCGGTTTGATGCGGATGGCCTGGACGAGTTCGGGCAACCCGGAATATCTGCGGCGCCGGACGAGAGGCATCAAACGGCTTTCAAGAAGATAAGATTTATCTTCCGTAAGCGATAATCCCGATCGCTTCTTTAAAAGGCTAGAAAGCGTTTGAAAGTCATCTGCGTGCATCAAGCAGCCCTCTTAGATATTACTAGTATGCGCTGAACTTTTTGAGAGACAGGATAGGAGCAATGAACGCCGAATTAGCGTTGGTCATTATTGAACCCTAGACCTTTAGTCAAAGAAGGCCCACCAAGGAAAATTTTGATTGAATGATGTCGCTATCGAACGGTTTCATGATGTATTCGTTAGCCCCCGCACCCATCGCTTCGCAAATGTGATCCATATCGTTTTCCGTGGTGCAAAAGACCACTACCGGCGCGTCTCCGCCTTTGGATTTGCGCAGTTCGCGGAGAAAATCGATTCCGCTCATGACCGGCATGTTCCAATCCAGAAGAATGGCGTCGGGTATACTGTTAAAACACGCGTCGAGAGCCTCCCTACCGTTCTCTGCTTCTTCGATGGCAAATTCTAGATCCTCGAGAATTTTTCGGGCCACCATCCTGATCACTCTGGAATCATCAACAATGAGACAACGCTTCATTTTTGTTCCTTAACCCCACAAGGACAGCTAATTGATTTAACCGATAGGTCATGATCCTGAACTGCGCTAGGTCAGAATTTCTGATCGTCAAAAGGTGTAAGAAACAGGTTAAAAACCAGTAAATTGGCAGATAAATTTGCGGGATCGTGGGATTTATGCCCGATGGTGGGTTAGGTTTTTAATTCTACCACCAAAGACAGATGACCGGCATCGGCTGCGACCTCAATCCGGGCGCCAACCGATTCCGCGAGGGACCGTGTGAGATAGGCCTGAACGGTTCTCGGCGACAAATCCTCGACGGCAATTTCCCCATCTAAAACGCGGCCGAAATCCTCGCTTAGGGACAGGCCTTCCTTCTCCGCCGTCACCTGCATGCGCATGGGCTGTCCGCACTCTATGTGGACGGTCACCGTTCCTGCGCCGGGCAGAATCTCTACGCTCGTTAGGACCAAATTGAGAACAAGCTTTACCAGCGACCGCGATTCGCTCCCCTGTTCAAGTGCCACTCCGGCGGGCCAGTCGATCGTCACGCGCTCAGAGGCGAGCGCATCGATGGCCCGCTGGCGGGCTTCATCCAGACCGATGCCACTTCCATCCGCGGCGCGGGCAGATCCAAAGGCAACGCGGTAGAGCTGCAGCAACCGAGAGGCCTTGCTGGCGCTTTCGGCGATCAGCGTGAATGCCTCCCCCTTCATTTCATCACCAAAGTCGCGCACGAACTCGACGCCATTGTTTATGGCCGAGATGGGGCCGATGAGGTCATGGCATAGGCGGGCACAAAGTAATTCGGTGACCCTTGGATCCAATTGAGCAACCATTTTTAGCCTTAAGGATGAAACGAGTGATAGAATCGCATACCTATCACGGTCTTCCCGGCAAGCATAGACCGTGGCAAACGCCCTTTCATAATGGGAGCGGATGTGGCCCGCGGAACTCCCCCTCAGATGACGTTATTGGCTCCCGGATACCATGTCCGACATCCCGATTGTCCGGCATGGGGCACCGGGCAGGTTCAATCCGTTGACGGAAATCGTGTCACCGTCAATTTCGAACATGCCGGTAAACAACTCATAAAGACAGATATCGTCGAACTCGTGATCGTTGTGGATCCAACTCGGGGCTGAGCCCAAGCGTCCAAGGTCGAGACTAAAAGAATGTCTCGGCCAGCCTGAGATCCTCCAAATTGTTGATATTGAAGAAGGGAGCCGGGATGCGATCAGGGAAAGGGACCCTGACGCCATTTTGAAAGGCGACGAAATCCAACAACCGGCCCCGCCCGTCCGTGTTCAAGAATTCCCGTAAATCGTGGAATACCGCTTTGGGCCAGACGGCAAAAACCGGATGAACGCGCCCTCCGCCCTCAGCGATTGCCGGAACCCCCCTTGGCACCGCAACGGACAAAAGAACCGTCACCAGATCTTCAGGAAAGAACGGCCCATCGACGGGAAAGGTCGCGACCCATTCGATGCCGGGCTCGTTTTTGGCTAGCCACGACAAAGACGTCTCGAGGCCAGCCAGCGGTCCGCGATGGCCGGCCAGGCCATCCACGATGATCGAAGCGCCGAAACCTTCAAACCGGGAGGGATCGCCGTTCGTACTGATAATAAGCCTCTGTACCTGCGGCCGAGCCCGATCCATAGTTCTTCGGATCAAAGGCTGGCCGGCGAGATCGGCGAACGCCTTTTCACGGCCCCCGAATCGCCTGGATAAGCCCCCGGCCAAAATCACCCCCACAACTTGCGGTCGGGGCGGCGCGGACCGTGCCGGTTCGACAAGGGAAATCTTGTCTGTTTCGGTCACTTACCTATCCTCGGTTCTTTGAGGCTGCATATTTAGCAGGGTGCGTTTCCTGACGTCGGCAGCGGGTGAACGTGTGAAGACTAACCAAATACAAGTTCACGCAAAACCTTTCATTTTTTTCATATCACATTGAACAACTTGACGAATCTCTGTCTCCGGCGCATTATCTCGGTACTCCGTACCGACAGCCGTCGTAATCGGGCTTCCCGAGATGTGCGGATAGAGGGATTTGGGGGCCCCGTTCCAGGGCGGGGAAAAGGGTGTTATGAGTGCAACCGAGACTAGTCTTCGCGATCTCTTGCGGGGTGTCGGAAGTGGCGCCGTTGTGCTGCCGCTCGAGGAGACGGACGGCGCGAAGCCGAAAGCAAAAGCCGGGCGCCGGACAACATTGAAGCGTCAGGCGGGGCACAAGGACTTGCTCGATGCCCTGTTCGACCGTATCACGCCTTTCTATCTCGCAGACGCATCCGGAAATCTCGTAATCAGCAGCAGGGCATTTACGGAGATGGCGCCGGCCTTGTTCTCGACCGACCGGGAACCGGCCTCGTTGGACGAAACGCCCGCAGCCCTCATGTCGATCATTCAACGACTTCATGCCGAAGAAGGCGAGGTCAAGCGTTCGGATTCCGTTTCCATCGCCGGCCAAGAGAAACATTTCATTTCGACGCATTTTTCGGTGCGTGGAGAAAAGGATCGAATCCTCGGATTCGGCGGTATCTATGAGGATGTTACGCCCCTTGCCCGCGCCACCCAGAAGGCCGGAGAGATGGAAAGCTGGCTTCAGGACGTTATCCGGTCATCTTCGGATTGGCTGTGGGCAGTGGACCATAATTTCAATTTGACTTTCGTTTCCCCCAGGATCTCGGAAGCCATCGGCACGCCGGCGCAGGCTCTTTCGGGTCGCCACTTTTTCACCCTCGGCAGATTCGAAGATGCCGGCACGGACGGTGGAACCGAGAGGCAAATGAAGAGCCAGCGCCCCTTCCGGAACCATACTTTCGTGATGGATGGCGCCGACGGGGAGTCTCGCTATGTCTTAGTAAGCGGGGTTCCGATTTTCGACGAGAAGAGCGGGAGATTTCAGGGATATCGCGGCACCGGCACCGATGTCACACGTCGCTTCAAGGCCGAAAGATCGGCTATCGATGCCAAAGCCCAACTTGAAAAAACTCTGGATGAACTCAGGCAGCGCAACAGGGATCTCGTCGTCGCGTTGGAGAAATCGGAAGTCGCCGATAAAGCCAAGATCGATTTTCTGGCCATGATGAGTCATGAGCTCCGAACGCCTCTCAACTGCATCATCGGCTTTTCAGATGCTGCGGCGCAAAAAGTCCACGGTCAGCTCAACGAATCCTACGTCGAGTATTTCGACAACATTCATAAAGCCGGAACCCATCTTCTCGATATCATCAACGATATTCTCGACACCGCGAATATCGAAGCGCGCAATATTGCGATTGAGCCGATACCGGTCAAGGTCAGCGAACTCGTGCACGAAGCCGCAAGCATGGTCGATCCCAAGGTGGGTGATAGGGGCCGAATAGTCGCAACCGATGGCAAAATCGTCGACACGGACCTTTTTGTTCTGGCCGATCGCCTGCGTGCCAGGCAGATTCTCGTGAACCTGCTCAGCAATGCGATCAAGTTTACGCCCGAGGACGGCGAGATCGGTGTCGACATAAGCACCGGTCCGGACAACCTGATCAATATGACGGTCTGGGACACCGGGGTTGGTATCGCGCCCGAAGAACAGGACCGTGTGTTCGATCCCTTCTACCAGGTAGAAAAGAACATTCTCAGTCGCGGAACCGAGGGAACGGGCCTTGGGCTCGCCATATCACGACAGTTGGCGCAGCTGATGATGGGCGACCTCACGGTCGAAAGCGAGGTCGGGAAGGGAACGCGGTTCACCCTCTCGCTTCCCCGGGCGAAGGTCTCCACGTAGAAACAGCCGCCTTCCGGTCGCCACCGGAGATCGGCAATCTGAACAAAATGGCCGCCGAATCGGCCTTTGTCTTCGCTCGGTTTGGTTCTATATTCGGGGCCCGGAGGCATGCTTTCATGATTGATCCATATGGTCGCCATATTACCTATTTGCGCGTGTCGGTCACCGACCGATGCGATTTTCGCTGTGTGTACTGCATGGCGGAAGACATGACGTTCCTGCCGAAATCCGAAGTGCTGAGCCTCGAAGAGCTGGATCGTTTGTGCAGTGCGTTCGTTGGCCTGGGCGTAAAGAAATTGCGCATCACCGGGGGCGAACCGCTGGTCAGAAAGGGTATTATGACCCTGTTCGAGCGCTTGGGACGGCACTTGCAATCGGGCGCCCTGGATGAGTTAACCCTGACCACCAACGGCTCGCAACTCGCCAAATATGCCCGCCGCTTGGCGGAGATCGGCGTTCGAAGGATCAATGTTTCCCTCGATAGCCTCGACCCCGAACGGTTCAGGACACTGACCCGGATCGGTGATCTCGACAAAGTGATGGGCGGCATCGAGGAAGCCCTTGCAGCGGGCCTCAAGATCAAGATCAACGCGGTCGCCCTGAAGGGAGTGAACGAAACCGAGTTCGACGACCTGATCCGATGGTGCGGTACGCGCGGGTGTGACCTCACGCTGATAGAAACCATGCCTTTGGGCGACATTTCCGGGGATCGAACCGATCAGTACCTGCCTCTGTCCGTGGTCCGGTCCGATCTCGAAAAAAGGTGGACCCTGACCGACTCGACCCACCGTACGGGTGGGCCGGCGCGATACACCAAGGTGGAGGAAACGGGCCAATACCTCGGCTTCATCACCCCTTTGACCCACAATTTCTGCGAAGGCTGCAACAGGGTGCGGGTGACCTGCACCGGCACGCTCTACATGTGCCTCGGCCAGGAGGACGCCGCGGACCTTCGGGCGCCGCTTCGGGCAAGCGAGAGCGACGACCTGCTTGTCGCCGCTATCCACGAAGCGATTGCGCGGAAACCGAAGGGCCATGACTTCGTTATCGACCGCAGAAACAACCAGCCTGCGCTTTCCCGTCACATGAGCGTGACAGGCGGATAGTCTCGGATCGTTTTTGCAGCGAGGGCGGATCGCGTGGCCGAACTTCTCGGACTCGGTTTGAGCCATTTTGGCGGCTTCATGTTCGGCGACGAAGACATGTCGGCGCGGGCGAAGGCCCGCCTTGCCGATGGCTCGCTGTCCCCTGATCTCGATGCGCCGGAAAAGTGGCCCGCGCCGATGCGTGCGGAATGGGGGAACGACGAAGGTGCCGGCTTCGCAGCGATGCACCGTCGACAGTATTTCGAGGGGCTCAAGCGAATCCGCACCGCACTGGACGAGTTTCAACCCGATGCGGTGATCATCTTCGGCGACGACCAGTATGAATGTTTCAAGGAAGACCTGATCCCCGCCTATTGCGTCTTCCTGGGAGAGGCATTCAAGACCAAGCCCTACCTACGTGCCCGGGGACTCGGTGGCGACACGCCCAATATCTGGAACGATCCTTTTGACCTGGTGCTCGAAAACGACGGCGCGCCGAACATCGCACGTGTCATTTTGAACGCCTTGTTGGAGGAGGGGTTCGATCCCGCTTACAGCTACACCCTTCCCCACCAGGAATTCCTGGGCCACGCCTTCGCCAATACCTTGTTGTTTCTGGACCATGAGCGAAAGGGTTGGCCCTATCCCATCATCCCGTTCGCGATAAACGCTTATGGCTCCGCATTGATCCGCGCGAAAGGGGGGCTGGTCGAAGGGAAGACGTCGGCAGACGGCGCGGCACCCGAACCCGACCCGCCCGGGCCCACACCCAAACGCTGCTTCGAATTGGGCCGGGCTATCGGTCGCGTCCTCTTGCAAAGCCCTTGGCGCATCGCCTTGGTCGCCTCGGCAAGCTTTTCCCATGGGTTCCTCACCGAAAAGCACGAGTACCTCTATCCCGACCTCGACGCGGATCTCGCGCGTTACGAGGAGCTCCGGTCGGGAAACTACCTCGCTTGGCGTGACCTCAAACTCGGCGATCTCGAGGAGGCGGGCCAGCACGAACTGGTGAACTGGTGCCCGATGGTCGGCGCCATGGAGGAAGCCCAACAGAAACCCGCCTACTGCGAATTCCTGCAGAGCTTTCTGATGAACTCAAACAAGTGCGTCGCCGTAATCCCGCCCGCTGCGACCGGCTGATAGGCCGGGAATCGGGGGAATATTCAGCCCTTTCCTGCCGTCCGAGCCATCTTGAAGATCCGAAAGAGAGCGCCTCAGCAACCGGTGGGCGGGTCGATCCGCACCGCGGCGAGATGCGGTAAACCTGACGCTTGGTTATAATCTTTCGATCCTTTTAATCGCCCCCGGGGGAACAGCCGTAAATGGCCTTTGAAAACATCGCCGTCATCGCCGGAGACACGCCGCAGGCACGGGAAGCGCTCGACGTGCTGACCGCCAAGTACGGAAATTGCGCCATCGAAGACGCCGACGTCATCGTCCCGCTCGGCGGCGACGGCTTCATGCTGGAAACCCTGCACAACAATATCGACAGGGGGACACCGGTCTACGGCATGAACCGGGGCTCCGTCGGCTTCTTGATGAACGGTTATGAGCTGGAAGGGCTCAGGGAACGCCTCGACTCGGCGGACGCGGTGTCGCTGCACCCGCTTCACATGAAAGCCACAAACGCCTCGGGCAGCGTCCATGAAGCGCTTGCGATTAACGAGGTGTCTCTGCTTCGCGAAACCGGGCAGGCAGCGAAAATTCGCATTAAAGTGGACGGCGTGACGAGGATCGACGAATTGATCTGCGACGGCGTCCTGGTGTCCACGCCGGCGGGCAGCACCGCCTATAACCTGTCGGCCCACGGCCCCATCATTCCCATCGGCACCGAGCTCCTGGCCCTGACGCCGATCAGCGCCTTCCGGCCGAGACGGTGGCGCGGGGCCCTGTTGCCGGCCAAGGCCAACGTTGCTTTCGAGATACTCGATGCCGAAAAGCGGCCGGTCAGCGCCGTGGCCGACTTCACCGAAGTCCGCGACGTCACCGAGGTGTTGGTCAACGAGGACAAGGACCATACCCTGACCCTCCTTTTCGATGCAGAACACAACCTCGAAGAGCGGATCCTGAGGGAACAGTTTCTCTCCTGATCGGCGGAGAGCCGGATGGCAGACAGCTCTTACGATCTCAATGCCCGCGCCCTGATCGAGAGATTGGTCGGCTTCGATACGGTCAGCCGCAACCCGAACCTGGCCCTGATCGAATTCATTGCCGAATACCTCTCCCGCTACGGGATCCGACCGACCCTGATCAAGGACGACAGCGGCACCAAGGCCGACCTCGTCGCCACCATCGGCCCCGAGGATGTCGGCGGCCTGATGCTCGCCGGACATACCGACGTCGTGCCGGTCGATGACCAGGACTGGACCAGCGACCCGTTCACGGTGGTGGAGCGCGAGGGCCGCCTCTTTGGCCGCGGCACCTGCGATATGAAGGGGTTCGTCGCCGTTGCCCTGGCCCTGGTCCCCGAACTCGCAAGCGCCCGCCTGCGCCGTCCCGTGCACCTGGGGTTCACCTATGACGAGGAAACCGGATGCTTCGGCGGGCTGGCCCTGGCCCGATACCTCGAGCAGCTGGCCACCCGCCCCATCTGGTGCGTGGTCGGCGAGCCCACCGGCATGGCGGTGGTCAACGGGCACAAGGGCAAACTGTCGGTCGACTGCCAGGTGCACGGCGCCGAAGGGCACAGCGCCCATATCGACAAGGGCGTCAACGCGGTCGAGATCGCGGCCGAGATCGTCTCCCGTCTTCGGGCGATG
>JAWWBR010000067.1:0-18293 GCA_033720855.1 Alphaproteobacteria bacterium | reverse complement strand
CCAGCCTTAAGGCAGCCTTCGGCCAATCGCCGTTACCCGCCCGGACCTCAGGCTCGACCGGACCTGAAAGCGCTTTTCTTCATGATCGCCGGATCCGGGCGCCGTCACCGCCTATTCCGCCTCCAGCGGCGCCTGCAACCGCGTTCCGGCAACGATGATGCCGCCGGCCGGACGCGCGCCCGGTTTCAGGCTGTGGTAGCGCGCCGCAAACCCCGCCGGCAGGGGCCGTCCATCGGGGGTCGAAAGCCAGAGACGCAGGAGGTGACGCTTTTTCTCGGGCTCCGGGTAATCGACGAAAGCGGTGCGCGAATGGACAACCACGTGGTTGTGTAGGAACTGGATGTCGCCGGGGCGGAAGTCCATGGCGAAGCAAAGCTCTCGCGCGAGCCGATCGAACATGTCGAGGGCCTCGAGCAGTTTCGGGGACTGTGCCGGCAGTTCCGTGAAGCGGCCCGCCGAACGGATGTAGCCGCCCTGCCACGACGTCGTCAGGTAGCCCTGGTGATAATTGAACACGGGCAACTGGAACCAGGGTTCGGCGCCCTCCGGAATTTCGCCGCGCCGGTCGCGGTAGATCGGCTCGGCCAGGGCCGCCACCAGGTCGGGACGCCGCCGCAGCATCTCGTTGTGGATGGTGATGGAGCTGACGATGGTGCTCTCGCCGCCCGATCGCGCCGGGTGCAGGCACAGCAATCCCACCACGTCGCAGGAATCGGAATGATAGGGCAATTGATCGGGGGTCTGGTATCCGCGGTGCTGGGGATTGTCGAACGAGGTATCGCCGAGGTCCTTGACGTGCCCAAGGACATGTCCCTTGGCGTTTTGGGACACCGGTTCGCCGAGATACCGGCCGATACACCAGAAAGCGATTGCGGCCTCCAAGCGCGCGTAGCGGTCGACCGGCACCCCCCGGATCAGCACGAATCCGCGTCCGTCGATCACGTCGCGGGCGATGGCCTCGAGGGCCGGCCCGAGGACCGGCAAGGAAAAATCCTCCTTCGCGATATCCATCAGCGCAAGACCACGGCGACCGATCTCGGCCACGGCACGGTCAAGGTCGGCAATCTCCGCCTCGGTGAGTTCATGGACCCAGTCGTCGGATGCCGCCAGATCCTCCTTGGTCCAGCCGGCAGGATCGACCACCGGCTCCAGCGGCCGTGCCGGGACGCGGCCGCGGCTGGCCGCGCCAATAGTTTCCGCCTCGGGCCTGTCGATATCCCCCGCCATCATGGCCTCTCCCTTATGACCTTCCCATCTATTAGACACCGCCGCCAGGCGCATCGCCACAGCTTTAACGCGTGTCCGCCCAGCGCCGCAGGCGCGTGACCGCCTCACTCATATCGGCCGTGGCGCCCGCGTAGGAGAAACGAATAAAGGCGTCGCCATGGTCGGGGTCAAAGTCGGTTCCCGGCGTCACCGCCACGCCCACTTTGTCCAGAATCTCCGCACACAGTCTGGGACTGTCACCGCCAAACCTGCCGACCCCGGCATAGATATAGAAGGCCCCGTCGGCAGGCGCCAAGGGCCCGAACCCGCACTGCGGCAGGCCTTCAAGAAGGATCGCCCGGTTATCGGCATAGCGCCGCACGTTGTCATCGAGCGCGTCGGTGCATTCGAAGACCTTCATGGCGGCATGCTGGGACAAGGTCGGCGGTGAAATGAAGATGTTCTGCGTCAGGCATTCGACCGCCCGGCAGAGGTCGTCGGGCAACACCATCCAGCCCAGACGCCAGCCGGTCATGGAAAAGTACTTGGAAAAGCTGTTGATCACGACCGCTGCCGGCGATCGCCCGACCAGGGTCTCCGCCGCGCGGCCATAGGTCACGCCGTGATAGATCTCGTCCGAAATCACGCGGACGCCCTTATCCTCGCACCAGGCGAGGATATCGGTCATCACCTCGGGGGCGATCATCGCCCCCGTGGGATTGGCCGGACTGGCGAGGATTAGCCCGTCGGGCGCCGGATCGAGACGGTCCAGCAGCGTGACGTTGGGCTGAAAGCCGCTGACTTGGTCGCAAGGTATGGGCACGGGAATGAGGTCCAGGGCGGCGGCGATGTTGCGGTAGCCCGGGTAGGACGGGGCCGCGAACGCCAATCGGTCGCCGGCATCGAAGCCGCTGAGGAAGGCGAGCACGAACCCTCCGGACGAGCCGGTGGTCACGGCGATCCGCTCGGGAGCGACGGAAACCCCGTAGCGGCCATCGTAGAAGGCGGCGATGCGCTGGCGCAGCTCCGGCAGGCCGAAGGCCTCGGTATAGCCCAGTTCCTGGGTGTCGATGGACCGCTTGGCGGCGGCAATCACCGGGTCCGGTGCGCCCGTCGACGGCTGTCCCACCTCCAGGTGAAGGACATCGTGACCGGCCGCCGCCCGGGCATTGGCCGCGCGCATCACATCCATGACCAGGAAAGGGGAGATTCGGCCCCGGTCTGCGACCTTGATTGCCATGGCCGACCGTCCTACTTGCCTTCGGCGTATCCCAAGCCGCGGGGGTCAGTCCGGATTTCGCAGCGGCTGTCGACGCCCTCGAACCCGGCGGGACAGATGAAGGCATTGAGCCGGCCGAGGCGGGGCGCCCGGGCGATGGCATGGCCTTTCGCACGCAGCGCCTTGGCAATGGCGGCACCCGCCGCGCCGCGCTCGACGATCACTTGATCGGGGGTTCCGCCATGGAAATACCGTGCCTTCTTCTGGACCGCTTCGAGGTTCGCGCGTTCGAGCAGGACCTCGAGAGCGGACGTCACCAGAGCCACCGGCGCGACCCCGCCGCCGGTGGCCGCGCCCAGATATTCCAGCTGGTTCTGGCTTTCCAGACGCAGCACCATAAGGGCCAGCGCCGGCCAACCGGGCCCGTCATGGGCCGGCGGCGCCGCCATCACGATTCCCGTCCGCGGCACCAGACGTGCAGCCCCCAAGGGCCGGTTCATGGTGAAGGCGCAGGCCACGGCCTGACCGAATCGATCGGCGGCCATGATGCTCGCGGACCCCAAATCGGGGGGCGGCGCCCGGAGCCCGCTGGCGGCTTTCAGCGGCGTCGCCGCTTCATCTTTGTAACCCGCCATCAACCGTTCGATGTGATCCTCGGACAGCAGCGCTTGCCCGCGCCGCAGGATGCGGGCGGATCGATGAAACGCCCGCCCGGCATCGGCGTAGACGCGCTTCGACACCTCGGCAACGGCATGGGGCCTCTCATCGTCGTCGGCGTTGCGCCAATAGCCGTCGCGATACATCGCCGCCCACAACTGCGCCGCCACCGCGCCCGCGGGCGTGGGGGGAAACTCGGCCATCTGGTTGCGGCGCTGGACGGAGAGAGGCGGAAGGAATTCCGGGCGTTCGCCCTCGATATCGGCCTGTGTGATCGGCATTCCCGCGCGGCGGTAGGCCGCAGCCAACCGCGCCACCTCGTCGCCGATGATGAAATTGCGGGGCGCGCGCCTGATTCGGCCGAGAGTCGAGGCCAAATCGATCTGTTGAAGCCTATCGCCCGGCCTCAACATCTCGCCCGTGGGTTTCGTGAAAATCAACCGCAGCCCCGGCGCCGCCTTCAGACGCTGAGATTCCGATTCAAGGGCATCCGCCAAGGCCCGCGATACCGGGAAACCGAATCGCGCCAGGCTCTCGCCAGGGGCCAGAAGCTGCCGCCAGGGTTGCTGCCCGTATTTCGCGTGCAAGGCGTACATGCCGCGCGCATTGGCGGGCGCCGCTATGTCGCGGCCGCCGCGATGGGTGAAGACCAGGGCTTCGACCTTGGTCTTTTCCTTCTCGCGGTCCTTTGTCGCGTCGCTGATCATGCAAACGCCCCCGCCACCCAGCGATGCGGCGGTGGGCATGGTGACCGCCATCGCGAAATAGCCGGCAATGACTGCATCCGCCGCGCTTCCACCATCATTCAGCACCTGTTGGGCGACAACCACCGACTGTGGCTCGTCGCCGGCGACGGCGCTGGTAAAACCCTTGGCGAAGCCGCTGGCGGGATTGGAAAAAACGGAGGGGAAGCTACAGCCCGAGAGCACGGGAACGGCGGCGCACATGACCGTCAGTGCGAATGTCATTTGACGCCCAACCGGCGCCCGCCTAGGCTGGCCGGCGAACTGGAGAGTGCGGATTATGCTGAAATTCATTCGAACGCGGGCCATGCTTTTGGTGATAATGGCAACCCTACTCGTACCCCTGACGGGGCGCGATGCGGCCGGCGCCAAGCTAATACGTGACAGCGAGATTGAAAATACCATTCGTCTCTATGGGACGCCACTTTTTGAGGCCGCGGGCCTTCGCGCCGCCGACATCCGCATCTTCATCATCGCCGACGAATCGCTGAATGCCTTCGTCGCCGGGGGTCTCAACATGTTCCTGCATACCGGGCTTCTGCTCGAGGCGAACAGCGCGAGCGAGATCATCGGGGTCATCGCCCACGAAACCGGACATATCGCCGGTGGGCACCTCACGCGCGTCTCCAAGCGTATCTCCTCAACCAGCAGGGCGGCCTTGATCGCCACCATCCTCGGCGCCCTGACCACCGCCGCCACCGGATCAGGCGAAGCCGGGGCCGCCGTCATGATGGGGGGCCAGGGGCTCGCGGTGGGGTCCTTGCTGGCCTATAGCCGCACCCAGGAATCCGCCGCCGACCAAGCCGGATTGAGATTCCTCGACCTAACCGGCCAATCGGCGCGTGGCATGCTGGACTTCTTCAAGACTTTGGAGGACCAGGAACTTCTTCCCGCCCACCGCCAAAACCCCTATGTACGCACCCATCCGATCACCCGCTATCGCATAGAGGACGTGGAGTCTCATATCGCGCGTTCGCCCCACAGCGACACGCCGCCTGACCCCAGGTTCGAGGAACTGTTCCGGCGCATGCGCGCGAAACTGCACGGCTTCCTGCTCCCGCCCGAGCGCACCTTGCAAACCTACCCCGCCGCCGACCGTTCGATTGCGGCGCGCTATGCCCGCGCCATCGCCTATTACCGGAGCAACGACCTCGACCGGGCATTGCCGGAGCTGGATCAGCTGATCGCGGAAGAACCTAAAAACCCCTATTTCTTCGAATTGAAGGGCCAGGCGCTGTTGGAGGCGGGTCGGATCAAGGAGGCGCTTCCGCCCTACCGCACTGCGGTCCGGCTCGACCCCGATGCCGCGTTGATCCGCATCGACCTGGCCCGGACCCTGCTCGCCCGCAAGAACGCCGCGGCGGTCAAGGAGGCGATCGAGCATCTTCTGTTCGCGACCCGCGAAATTCCCGAAAGCGCAACCGCCTGGCAACAGCTTGCCATCGCCTACGGACGCGACAGACAGTACGGCATGAGTGCCCTGGCGCTGGCGGAGATGTCGCTGATCCGTGGACGCTTTAAGGAGGCGCTCTACCAGGCCGGGCGCGCGGAGGCCAAACTGGCGCGCGGCTCGACCGGCTGGATCCGGGCCCAGGACGTCAAGGCGGAGGCCGATCGCCTGTTGAAGGAGCAGCGCACGCGGCGTTGAAGGCCCTAGCCCGCGTCCGGCTGGCGTTCCGGTTGGGCCGCATCGAAAGCGGGCACGGCCATACAGTTTTCGAAAATCGCCATGGTCGCGGGATAATCGCCGAGCGGACAGTCGAACCTCTTGGCGTTGAAGATCTGGGGCACCAAGGCGATGTCGGCTAGCCCCGGGACGTCGCCGTGACAGAAGCGGCCGGTTGCCGGATTTCCGGAAACAAGGGATTCGAAAGCGCCGAGACCTTTCGCCACCCAGTGCCGGTACCAGACGTTGCGTTCGTCTTCGGAGCGCCCCAGCTCATCCTTCAGGTATTTCAGCACCCGAAGATTGTTGAGGGGATGGAGGTCGCAGGCGATCACCTGGGCGAGCGCCCTGACCCGTGCCCGGGCGGCCGGCTCGGCGGGCAGGAACGGAGGCTCGGGGTGCGTTTCGTCGAGGTATTCGAGGATCGCCATCGATTGGATCAGCACATGATCCCCGTCGACCAGAACCGGCACCAGTTGCTGCGGATTGATGGAGGTGAACGCCGATGAGAATTGTTCGCCGCCATCCTTCAGCAGATGAACCGGCCGACGCTCGGGCTCTATCCCCTTCAGGTTGAGGCCGATGCGGACGCGAAAGCTGGCCGATGACCGGAAATAGTCAAAAAGACGCATGGTATCCCCCTTTTTCTCCTGCCCCGCGGCGGCGCCGCCCTAGACGAACTGTTCCTCCAGGGGCGGGAAGCCGTTGAAGCCGACCGAGCAATAACTCGACGTGTAGGCGCCGGTGGAGAGGATGCGAACGCGATCGCCGACCGCAAGGTCGAGCGGCAATTCGTACCCCGCCCGATCGTAAAGCACATCGGTCTCGTCACAGGTTGGGCCCGCCACCACCACCGGCCCGGTGGCACCGCCGTCGCGGTCGGTCTCTATCTGGTAGCGGATGCATTCATCCATGGTCTCCGCAAGGCCGCCGAACTTGCCGATATCGAGGTAGACCCAGCGGCGGTCGTCGCCGTAGCCCTTGTGCGAGATCAAGACCACTTCGGCTTCGATGATTCCGGCATCGGCGACCAGCACCCGGCCGGGCTCGGCGATCAGTTGGGGCAGCCGGTTTCCGAAGTGGCGCCGCAGAGATTCCATGATGACGCGGCATCCGTCATCGAAATGGGGGACGGGCGGACCCTCGGGCTCGTCCCGGTAAGCGACCGGAATGCCGCCGCCAACGTTGACCATGCCGAGCCTGATCCCCGCGTCCTGCAGGTTGGTGAACAAGAGCTTGGCGCGGGCAATGGCAATGTCCCATTGTTCGAGATCGATTTGCTGCGAGCCGACATGGAAGGATACGCCATAGGGGTCGAGGCCCAGGCGTCGCGCCCGGACGAGAAGGTCCGCCGCCATCTCGAAGTCGCAGCCGAACTTGCGTGACGTCGGCCACCCGGCGCTATCGTTGTTCATCAGCAAGCGGCAATAGACCCGCCGCCCCGGCGCCGCGCGGGCGAGCTTCTCCAATTCGGCCTCGCTGTCGAAGGCAAAGAGACCGACTCCCAGACGGTGCGCGGCGGCGATGTCGTCCTCTTTCTTGATGGTGTTGCCGAAGGAGATCTTCGCGGGCTCCGCACCGTAGGCCAGCGCCGCCCGCACCTCGTGGATACTGGCGGCATCGAAATGGGCCCCCTCGCAGGCGAGCGCTTCGAGGATCGGCGGCGCAGGATTGGCCTTGACGGCGTAATAGATCGCAACCCCGGGGAGGGCGCGGGCGAGACGCCGATAATTCGCCGCCACCCGCTCTAGGTCGATCACCAGGCGCGGCGTGGGTGCCGGATTTTCGGCGAGATAGCGCTTGATCCTGTCGGTCATTCCAAACCGCCCCCCAGCCGGCCGCCGGCGGCCCCGGCGCGCCAAGAAAAGAGCGCTTGTAATAGGCGGTTCAGATCAGTCCCGCAAGGGGAGACGAGGGGTCCGCGTAGCGCTTTTTGGGCATCCGCCCGGCGAGGTAGGCGAGGCGTCCGGCCTCGATCGCGAGCTTCATCGCCCGGGCCATGGCGATCGGGTCCTTGGCTTCGGCTATGGCGGTGTTCATCAGCACCCCGTCGCAGCCCAGTTCCATGGCGATCGCCGCATCCGATGCGGTGCCGACGCCGGCGTCCACCAGCACCGGTACCGAGGCGTTCTCCTTGATGATGCGGATGGTCACCGGGTTTTGGATGCCGAGACCGGAACCGATGGGGGAGGCGAGCGGCATGATGGCGACACAGCCGATGTCCTCCAGCCGCTGCGCCTGAATGGGATCGTCGGCACAATAGACCATCACCTTGAACCCTTCCTTGACGAGGGTTTCGGCGGCGGACACGGTTTCCGGCATATTCGGATAAAGCGTCTTCTGGTCGCCCAGAACCTCCAGCTTGACGAGGTCCCAGCCCCCGGCCTCCCGTGCCAGGCGCAGGGTCCTGACCGCGTCGTCGGCGGTGAAACAGCCGGCCGTGTTGGGCAGGTAGGTGTAGCGCTTGGGGTCGACGAAATCGACCAGCATGGGCTGGCTCGGGTCGGTCACGTTGACGCGGCGCACGGCGACGGTGACGATCTCTGCGCCGGACGCCTCGATGGCCCGGGCGGTCTCCTCGAAGTCCTTGTATTTGCCGGTGCCCACCAGGAGGCGGGAGCGATAGCTGATCCCCGCCACCTCCAGCGGTTCGGGGTCGGCGACGGAGACGTCATCGGCT
This sequence comes from Alphaproteobacteria bacterium, assembly GCA_033720855.1. Lineage (GTDB taxonomy): Bacteria > Pseudomonadota > Alphaproteobacteria > SMXQ01 > SMXQ01 > SMXQ01. The sequence goes on along the minus strand of JAWWBR010000067.1, from coordinate 10,122 downwards.
CCGCCGCCGATGAAATGGACGATCTCCAGGCGGTCGCCGGGGTGCAGCGGGGTCTCGCCGTAAGACGACCGGGGCACGATCTCGAGGTTAAGCTCGACCGCCACCTTTCTGGAATCGATACCCAGTGTCGTCAGCAGGCTCTCGACGTTCTCGCTTCCGGAATAGGACCGTTTCTCGCCATTGACGATGATGTGGTTCTCCATGGGTGCTCCCAATGCTCGCGGGGCCGGCGCGCCCGGGTCTCAGGATGGGGCGCCGCTTTTACCAATAAGTATAAACGATAGAGAAAGCCAAGGCCAAATTGACACCGGGGGCTTACCGGATGGCGGCCCCATGGCGACGGCGGCACATCCCCGCGCGGCCTCGGCCCGGATCTAGAGGGAAGTATTGAGGATGTAAAGAAGCACCAGGGCGACCCCCAGGATCAGGGCCAGCAACACGGTCCTGAGGACGAACGGCCCGACCATACTCTTCTTCTTGTGTTGGGATCCTGCGGCTTTGGCGCGGCGAGCGCGGCGTGCCAAGGCCTGCTCCTGGCGCGAGCCGGCATCGGCCGTGTCCGGCGCCTCGGCGCTGGCTTCGGTGGGGGCTCGATAAACGGTGCGCGAGCCTCCCAAACCGGTTTCCTCATCGAGGGTCTCCTCGACCACGCGCACCGATTCCCAGCGGCCTGAACGGTAGACCCGCTTGGCCTCGTTGATCGCCAGTTCACGGTCGTCGTAAACCGAATCGATCTTCCAGGCGCCCGCCTTATGGGTGTGGATTTCGAAGACCCTCAGCCGGGCCATTGCGACCGCCCTCCAGCCATTGGCTAGCCCTATTCAAACACCGGGTGGCGGCAGTTGGCGCCACCGAGAATGGCGTTAATGGTCTCGCCATCATCGGAAAGTGGAAGAAGGATGCTGCGGTAGGGAATCTCTTCCCCGTCAGGGCCGGGGACGGTTCCGCCGTAGGTTATGGGAATCCTGCGCAGCATAACTTCGTCCAGATAGCTCACGGCAGCCCCCAGCAAGGTGTTGGCGCCCGCCTCGGCGACCCCGCGGCCGGTCAGGTCGGTGCCGTGATAACGGACATGGCAGTCGCCGATATGGTCGAAAACCGGCTCTGACCCGCCGAGCCGCAAAGTGAAACAGGCCCGCCACATGTCGTCCATGTCCGCAGCCCGCAGCAGCGCCGCCGCAGGCAGCTCGCCCTCGGCCGCAAGGCCACGCCAATAGTCCAGCAGGCGCAGGACCAAACGGCGCTCCTGAGGATTGCTCTCGGAAGCCAAAACCCGATACCTCCGCAGATGGTGTCGCAGATACTGTACGCGCGCGGCCAGGGAACACGCTCTTGGTTAAATTCCCGTAAACTTTGGCCCCGAGCCTATCTGGCGGCGGGCCCACGGATTTCACCCGGGGCCGCGGACAGGAAGCGATAGCGGCGTTGCGCGGGCCCCGGCGCGTGTTATAAACACCCACCGCCTGACGCCGCTGCAACGCCAGTGTCCCGTCCGCGAGGGGGAAAAGAGGCGCAATGAGTTCCAATATCTTGATCCTCAACGGCCCTAACCTGAATATGTTGGGAACTCGAGAGGTGGAGATCTATGGCACGGATACCCTCGCCGATATCGAAACCAAGGTGCGCGCGCGGGCAGAAGACTACGACATGGCCATCGACTTCCGCCAATCCAACAGCGAGGCGGAATTGGTCGATTGGATTCAACAGGCACGCGGCGCGTTCGATGGTCTCATTCTCAATGCCGGGGCCTATACTCACACATCCATCGCCATCCTCGATGCCCTGAACATGGTCGACATGCCGATCATCGAGGTTCACCTATCCAATATCTTCCAACGCGAGTCGTTCCGCCGGGAGTCGTTCATCTCCGGCGCAGCCAACGGCCTGATCACCGGCTTCGGTGCCACCGGCTACCTTCTCGCTCTGGAGGCGATGGCGCAATTGATAAAGACAGGGACGCAAAAATAATGGCGAGACATTCCATCGACGAAGGGGTCATTCAGCAACTGGTCAGGCTGCTCGATGAACACGGCCTGACGGAATTGGAATATGGCGAGGGACGTTGGCATGTCAGGGTGTCGCGCGCGGCCGTCGGTCAGCTTGCCGCCGCCCCCGCGGCGCAGCCCGCGGCCGCAGCCCCGGAACCGGAAGGCGAGGCGCCCGCCCCTGCCGAGGTCAGCGCCACCCATCCCGGCGCCGTCACCTCGCCGATGGTGGGCACCGTCTACGTCGCCCCGGAGCCAGGCGCCGACCCCTATGTCAAGGTCGGCGATACCGTCGGAGAGGGCCAGACCTTGCTCCTGATCGAGGCCATGAAGACCATGAACCCGATCCGCGCGCCGCGCACGGGTCGGGTCGCCCAGATCCTCGCCAAGAACGCCTCGCCGGTGGAATACGGCGAAGTGTTGATCATACTGGAATGATGGCCCGGCATCGGCGTGTTACGCGCCAAGCCCACGGTGGAGCGCAGCGTGTTCGATAAGATTCTCATCGCCAATCGCGGGGAAATCGCCCTGCGGGTGCACCGGGCCTGCAAGGAGATGGGCATCAGCACCGTCGCCGTGCATTCGACAGCCGATTCCGATGCCATGCACGTGCGCCTCGCCGACGAGAGCGTCTGTCTCGGCGAGGCGCCGGCCTCCGAGAGCTATCTCAACACCGCGGCGCTGTTGACGGCGGCCACCATCACCAATGCCGACGCCATCCACCCCGGCTATGGACTCCTGTCGGAAAATGCCGATTTCGCCGAGATGGTGGCCGAGCACGGCTTCATCTTCATCGGTCCCTCGGCCGATCACATCCGAGTCATGGGCGACAAGATCGCGGCAAAGGAAACCATGAAGCGCCTCGGGGTGCCCGTGGTGCCGGGCTCCGACGGCGCCATCTCCGACGAAAGGAGCGCCCGCGCCGTGGCCGAAGAGATGGGGTATCCGGTGCTGGTCAAGGCATCCGGCGGCGGCGGCGGCCGCGGCATGAAAGTCGCGCAAAACAACGACGAGATCGCCAACGCGTTTTCCACCGCCCGCAGCGAGGCGATGGCTGCCTTCGGCAACGACGAGGTCTATATCGAGAAATACCTGGCGCGCCCCCGCCACATCGAGATTCAGGTGCTGGCCGATTCCCATGGCGGCGTCATCCACCTCGGCGACCGGGACTGCTCGCTTCAGAGGCGCCACCAGAAGCTCCTGGAAGAGGCGCCGTCTCCGGCCCTCAATGCGGAACAGCGCGAGGAGATCGGCCGGCGCGTCACCACGGCAATCGGCGAACTCGGCTACCTCGGCGCCGGCACCTTGGAATTCCTCCACGAGGACGGCGAGTTCTATTTCATCGAGATGAACACCCGGCTGCAAGTCGAGCATCCGGTCACGGAAATGATCACCGGCGTCGACATCGTCCGCGAGCAGATCCGGATCGCAACGGGCGCGCCCTTGTCCTATGAGCAGGGCGACATCGGGTTCACCGGGCATGCCATCGAATGCCGCATCAACGCCGAGTCGCCCACCACCTTCATCCCCGCCCCCGGTCGCGTCGGCGATTATCACCCTCCGGGCGGCCTCGGGGTCCGGGTCGATTCCGCGCTCTATTCCGGCTACGTCGTGCCGCCCCATTACGACAGCCTGGTCTCCAAGCTGATCGTCCACGGAAAGACCCGCAATGAAGCACTGATGCGGCTCAGGCGCGCGTTGCACGAATACGTGATCGAGGGGATCGAAACGACCATCCCGCTGCATGAGCGCTTGTGCGAAAATGCAGCATTCGTTAACGGCGATTACGATATTCATTGGCTCGAAAAGTTCGTCGGTCACGACTGAGCCCAACCGACGGTAGACGGAACAGGACCGCCCATGCGTGATCACGGCCGGCCACGGCTGACCCCGGAATTGCTGCTTCGCACCTACGCCGCCGGCGTCTTCCCGATGGCAGAATCCGCCGACGATCCCACGGTATTCTGGGTCGATCCCGATTCGCGCGGCATTCTCCCACTAGATCGATTCCACGTCTCCCGCCGGTTGCAGCGGACCGTTAGGCGCAATCCCTTCGACATGCGGCTCGACACCGCCTTCGACGCCGTCGTCCAGGCTTGCGCGGAAGCCCGGTCTGACCGTCCCACCACCTGGATCAACGCGGAAATCCGCCGTCTCTACAAGGGGCTGGCCGATATCGGCCATGCCCATTCGGTCGAGTGCTGGGCCGAGGGGCAGCTCGTGGGGGGCCTCTATGGGGTCACGCTGGGCGGCGCGTTTTTCGGCGAGAGCATGTTTTCCCGGCATCGCGACGCCTCCAAGGTCGCACTCTGCCATCTCGTGGCGCGCCTCAGGCGTTCCGGCTACCGGCTCCTGGACACCCAATTCGTCACCGAGCATCTGGCGCAGTTCGGCGCGGTCGAGGTCCCGCGGGCGGAGTACCGCCGGATGCTGGACCAGGCCCTGGCGGTCAACTGCAGCTTCTATTTGGGGCCGCTCGACTCCGGCGATCTCACATTCAGGCAGTCCTTGACCCAGACGTCATAGACCGGGTGTTCAAGGGCATTGAGGGCGGGAGATGACGCCATCATCCAGCCCCTGAACAGCAGGTTTCGCGCCTCGCCCGGCCGCCCGTCGTGGATCTCCATCAGCGCCATGCTTTCCGGCGTTTCTTCGGGCGGTCGCTTGCGGCATTGATGGGCGGTTATCTCGAGGGTGCCGAAACGCACCGTGACACCGAGCGGCGCCTCAATGGTCGAGATCCGCGCGGTGACCTTGTCCAGTCCCTGAAGCAGTACGGTATCACCGACGAGGTCCGCGGCATTGGCCCGGGCCCCGGCGGCGAGGGCCGCAAACAGCAGTGCCAGCACGCGGCAGCGCAAGCCGGCCGGGGCCAAGGACGGTGCGGCGACGGTCATGGCTTCACCGCCTCGAAGCGCAAGCGAACGTAATCGACCCACCAGACGCCCCGGTCCCGATCGAAGAGCTCGCACTCGAGCCGGGCCGCGACGTCCTCGAAAAATCGCCTCCGCTCGTCTGCCGGCAGTAAAGCGGCGAAGGCGGGGGCGAAGATCTCGAGCCAGTCGACCATGGTGCAGTCGAGATCGGTCGGCCTCTGGAAATGCTCCATGCGCAGGACCCGAAGCCCGGCCCTTTCGAGGGCCGCGGCGTAAGCCTCCGGCGCGGGGAAGCACCACGGGATCGCCTTACGCCCGTCGACGCCGCGGTCCGAAAGCGCCTGCAGGATGGCTTCCAGCACCCGATCGATGTTGCCCTTCCCCCCCATTTCGGCGACGAAGCGACCGCCCGGGCGAAGCGCCTTTGCCACCCCCGCGATCACCTCGCCCTGGTCGATCATCCAATGCAATGCGGCGTTGGAGAACACGGCGTCGAATTCGGCCGCGAACGGAAGAGCGGTGGCATCACCAAGGCGAACATCGAGGCCCAATGCCCGCGCCGCGGCCACCTGGCTGGCGCTGGCATCCATGCCGACGATTTCGGCGCCCGAGGCGGCAAGGTCCCGGGTCAGGGTTCCATCGCCGCAGCCAAGATCAAGAATCCGCTCGCCGGGCTTCGGGTCGAGCCAGTCCAGAACGGCCCGGCCCAGGGCCGGCACGAAGCGGGCATCCCGGGCGTAGCGTTCGGTGTTCCAATCGATGTCGTTGCCAGGGGACAGGGGCACCTCGCGTCACCGGGACCGGCCCCGGCGGTCCTGCTTACTTGGGTTTGGACCCGAGATCTCCACCAAGGTCATCCTTGGACGAAAACATCGCCTTGCCGATCAGGTCGATCAGGTTGACCGCGCCCTGGGTGATGGCGATCTCGCCGCCCTCCCCCAACATGTTGCTCTCGCCGCCCGGCGACAACAGAACGTAATTGCCGCCCATAAGACCTTCGGACGAGATTTCGGCCGCGGTGTCGGCGGGCAGCTTGACATGCGGCTCGATGGTCATGGTAACGACCGCACGATAGGTCTTGGGGTCGAGAGTTTGGCGCACCACGGAACCGACCTTGATGCCAGAGAGCTTGACGTCGGCACCTTCCTTGAGCTCCCCCACACGGTCGAACTTGGCGGTAATCTGGTAACCGGAAGAGGTCCGTAGCGACGCGTTGGTGTAGGCGAACCAGACGAACACCGCCGCCACGAGAAGCACCACCGCGCCCAGCACGGTTTCGATCATGTTTCTTTGCATCGTTACCACCTTCCTCTGGTCATAGCGCCCGGACCCTCGGGTGCCGAAATCAGTCGGGCGTCCAGGGCTCGTAATCGCCGGTCGCCGGCGCCCGTTTGCCGCCCGCCAGGGCGCTTCCCGGCGGCCGATAGGCCTCCGCCGTGCCCGTCATATTCGGCTGATGCGGTTTCTGCCAGGGCCGGCGCGCCAGCGCCTCGGCATCGGGAACCTCATCACTCATGTGATGCAGCCAGGCATGCCAGACCGGCGGCACCTTGGACCCTTCGGCTTCGCCCGCATAGATCACCCACCGCCGACGCCGGCCGTTGTTCTTGGGATCGCGGGGGACGCGGTCCTGGTAATAGCGATTGCCGTACTCGTCGGCACCGACGAATTCGCCTCGAAACCAGGTCAACAGGCGGGTGCCCAGGGTCATGGGGCCTCTCAGCTCCCTTTGCGGGATTGGATGTGCCGGGAATATGGCACCGCAGATGGCGTGCGTCCAGCCCACTGTTGACGGCAAATTTTCGCCCGGAACCGCGACGGGGCAGCGCCGAAAACGCCAGGAGACTCCGGCGCCAAACGCCAAGAATTCAATATTTATCGTCCAATTAACCATATTCGGCGGGAATTCGAGGTTTTCCGGCTTATACTTCTGATGTATAACTAATGAACGATAAATGGGGCCTGGCCCACTTACGATTGGCTTGGCATGCGAATCTCCTACTACATCATCGGCGCCCTGCTTCTGGTCGCCCTTGCCGTCGGCAGCGCCCATCAGTACGTGTCCTGGGAGCGAGCACAGGCGGTCGCCGAGGCGGAACAGCGGGCCACGCGGCTGGCGACCTTCTTCCAGGGCCACGTCGAAAGCACCCTTCGCTATGCCGACGACTACATCAAACTGATCAGAAACGCGTATCTGGGGACAAGATCTCTGGAGACGGTGCGCGAGCTCGTGCGCAAGGTCCCTCCGGACAACAAGATCCTCTCCCACATCACCGTCATGAATGCCAATGGGGTGCCGGAGCTCATCACCAACGGATTGAGGGAGCGGAACATCAAACCGGGCACCCACGCCCGGGACCGCGATTACTTCAAGTTCCAAAAGGATAATAACGGCGACCGTGCCTTCGTCTCGCTGGCGGCCAAAGGGCGCAACACCGGGCTGGTGACGGTTCGCCTGGTCAGACGGCTGGTCGATTCCCAAGGGGATTTCGGGGGCGTGATCTTCGCCGCCGTCAAGGCGGAGCAGTTGCTTGCCTTCTTCCAAACCACGCGCATGGGTCCCAACAGTTCGGCCACTTTGGTCGGCTTGGACAAGGTGATCCGGCTGCGCTACACCAACCGCTTAAACGGCGTCGGACAGAGGATTGAACGATCGCAACTCTGGCGAATGCTGGAGGACAGCCCCCTCGGGGTTTACCGGCAGACCAGTATCGTCGACGGCATGCAGCGCATCTTGGCGTATCGCATGCTCGACCGCGTCCCCCTCGTCGCCGTGATCGGCGTGGCGAAATCGGACGCCTTCGCGGCGGTCAGCACTACTGAAGCCTATACCTATGCCATCGCCGGCCTCATCAGCGTGATCGTTTTAGCTCTGCTGGCCCTGTCGTTGCGCGAGAAGGTCGCCGCCGACCGCCTCGGGATCCTGCGCGCCACCTTCGAGAACATCAACCAAGGGATCGCGGTGTTCGACGCCCGCCACCGGCTCGCGGCCTTCAACGAGAAATTCGCCGAAATCACCGAGCTGCCCCCGGACTGCTTGTATGTGGGGATGCCACGGGATGAACTGCGTCGCCACGGGGAACGCCAACACGGTTATCAGTTGGAGGATACCGCAGACGCCGGTGGCGATCTGCGGGCACGGCACCACGAACGCACCCTTCCCAGCGGCCGCACCTATATTTTCGAGCGCACCCTTCTGCCCGACGGCGGCTTTATATCGACGGTTACCGACGTGACCGTAGACTATGAAGCGAAAAAGCGGTTGGAGGAGGCGCAGAAGATGGAGGCCGTAGGCCAACTGACCGGCGGCGTCGCCCACGATTTCAACAACCTTCTCGCGGTGATCATGGGCAACGCGGAATTGCTGAACGAGGCGCCGAAAAACGCCCCGTCCCTGATCGACAATATCCTGTCCGCGGCCACCCGGGCCGCCAATTTGACCCAACAGCTGCTGGCCTTCTCGCGCAGGCAGCCGCTTCGTCCGCAGCCCCTAAACATGGCCGAACTGGTGAACGGCCTGGCCGACACGCTGGAACACCCCATCGTCGTGGCGACCGAGATCGATCCCGGCCTGTGGCGCGCCTACGCCGATCAGGGACAGCTCCGGAATGCGATCCGGAACCTGATGCACAACGCGCGAGACGCGATGCCCGAAGGCGGCACGCTGACCCTCCGTTGCCGCAATGTCCATCTCCCGGAAGGCGAGCTCGGGAGCGATTTCGAGGCGGCTGCCGGCGATTACGTGATGGTGGAGCTCAGCGACACCGGAACCGGCATGGCGCCTGAGGCCCTGGAGCACGCCTTCGAGCCTTTCTTCACCACCAAGGAGGTTGGTGAGGGCAGCGGATTGGGTTTGTCCATGGTCTACGGCTTCGCCAAGCAGTCGGGCGGCCATGTCACGATCGAGAGCCTCCCCGGGGACGGCACCACGGTCAGGCTCTACCTGCCCCGTGCCGACATCCCCTCGGCCAAGGAAGAGGACTCGGGGCGTCACGCGGTTCCGTCGGGAGAGGGGCAAGCGGTGCTGGTGGTCGAGGACGATCCAGATGTCCGCGACCTGGTGGAATCGATGGTCGCAAGCCTGGGATATGACGTCCATACGGCACCCACCGCCGCCCATGGCGAGCAGATCTTGGGGCGCGTAAAGGTGGATGCGGTCTTGTCCGACATCATTCTGCCCGGCGGCGTGAGCGGTCCGGGCTTCGTGCGCAAGATACGCGAACGCAGGCCCGACCTGCCGGTCGTGTTCATGTCGGGCTATTCCGCGGACGATAACATTGTGGAAGGGGCGCTGAGCGAGAAGGACATCCTGATCAAGAAACCGTTCCGAAAGGACGACATCGCCGCGGCCCTGTCTGCGGTGATGGACACGGCGCCGCCAAGATAGCCCGCGCCGCGGGGCGGCCCTGCGAAGACCCCGTTCCTTGCGCAGACAAGCGCGGCCGGACAACCGTTGGGACATCCCGCCGCTTTCCCTTGGCCCATGAGGCGAACCACCACCGGGACCAGCGATCGCCGGGAGGTGTTATGCTAGTGTCGCGTGAGATCGGCGGGCCGCCGCGCCGGTGGGGAGCGAGGCCGGAGGAATGGGGTCGCGATCGGCCGAGGAGAGAGAGGGAACCCAGCTTATGGACCGTATCAAGATGGGGCCCAGCGACCTCATGGTGTCGCCCCTGGGTCTTGGCTGTTACAGTATGTCGGGCGCCTATGGACCGCAGGACGACGCGGAATGCATCGCCACCATCCATCGCGCCCTGGATCTGGGCATCAACTTCCTCGATACCTCATCGAATTACGGCAAGGGACACAATCAGAGCCTGATCGGCAAGGCCATCGCGGGGCGACGCGCGGACGTGGTCATCCATTCCAAGATCGGCAGCATCCGTCCCGACGGCGTCACCGTGGTAAGCGGGACGCCCGACCATATCCGCGCCTCCTTGGAGGGCGGTCTTGACCGCCTCGGCACCGACTACGTGGACATCGTCTGCATCTCGCGGGTCGACCCGGTGGTGCCGATCGAGGAGTCCGTGGGCGCGATGGCGGAGCTGGTGCGCGAAGGCAAGGCCCGACATGTCGGTTTGTCCAAGGACCTGACGCCGCAACTGCTCGACCGCGCCTGGGCGGTCCATCCCATCGTTTCCGTTCAGGACGAGTATTCGCTGTTCGCCCGCGCGCCCGAGGCAGAGCTGATCGCCGCCTGCACGGCGCACGGCATGGCCTTTATCGCCTTCGCGCCGCTCGGCCGCGGACTCTTGGGCGGT
>JAWWBR010000066.1:0-18340 GCA_033720855.1 Alphaproteobacteria bacterium | reverse complement strand
TCTATGTTGTCGCCGAAGACCCACAGGAACAGCATGTTTCCGAAAATATGCCCGAGGCCCGCATGGAGGAACATGGAGGTGGCGATGCTGCCCAGCCCCCAGAGGATATCGGGGCGGACGGACCCGTCTTCGAGGCCGAACAGGCGGGCCGGGACGAAGGCGAGGCGGAAGATGGCGATCTCGCCCTCCTCCGAGGCGGGCAGGCTCAGCTGCCAGATGAACGCCAGTGTGCAGGCGACGATGATCGCCGAGGTGACCACCTGAAAGCGAATATGGACCACGGGGGTGCGGTCGTGCAGCGGCAATAGCATGTCGCTATGGGCCCATTGCGGCACCGCCGATGACGGTGCGCCCCTTCAGCGGCGGGAGGCCTAGGACCCGTTCCTCGGGTGAAAGCGCAGGGTCTTGGTCAGGCGCGTGAGCGGTCCCTCGAAGAAGCGGTAGCGGCCGTATTCGAAGGCGCCGCTGACATAGCCGAAGCCGAACAGCCGGGGCAAACGGCCGAAATAGAATATCGCCGCCAACCCCGCGGCCCAGAGCCAGATCGCGAACAGCAGCGCCAGGGAGAACTGCCAGGTCACCAGCAGGATCAGGCAGGTCACGGCGCTGGTCACGATCCCGGTGGCGAGGATCGTCATCATGCTGATCTCGAACCGGGCCTGGGGATCGATATCGGGATTACAAAGCTCGGAGGCCGCCATGGCGATCTCGTGTTCGCGTTGATAGTCGCCGGATTGGGACATTGCCATGCTCCTCGTCATTGAGGCCAAGGGCGGCGGTCGAGCCCCCGGGGCGGTTGTCGAACGCACGCCGTGCGGGCATCATACGCACAATTTCGGGGAATTCGCACCCCCAGGCAAAGGGAAGGGCGCGACGCCGATGTTTCGGTCCTTTGCAGGCACAATCGGAATCCGGCGAGATTTCGCGCTGCCAACCCTACGGCCGGCACGTCGCCGGCCCGGAGACTGGCGATGATCACGCTCTATCACGGCTTGGCCTCGACCTGCTCGAAGAAGGTCCGTCTCGCGCTGTTCGAAAAGGGCCTCGACTTCGAAAGCCGGCTTTTGAACCTTCAGGCCTTCGAGCAACATGACCCCGAATACCTCAAGCTCAACCCGGGCGGGGTGGTGCCGACCCTGGTCCATGACGGGCGGCCGGTGACGGAATCGACCCTGATCATCGAATACATCGACGAGGTCTGGCCGCAACCGGCGTTGAGCCCCGCCGACCCGTATGAGCGCGCGCGCATGCGCCTGTGGACCAAATGGTCCGACGAGCATGCCTACAAGGCGGTCTACGTGCCCACCTGGGACCGGCTCAGCCGACCTGTGGCGCAGGGCCTGAGCGACGACGAACTGGCCGAGCGCCTTGCTCGTATCCCCACCGCGGAGCGTCGTGCGCGCTGGCAGGCGACCGCGCGCGAGGGCTTCAGCGAAGCCGAGTTCGCCGCCGCCTATGCCGAGATGCACCTCACTTTCTCGCGCATGGACGAAGCGCTCGGCGCGAACGGCCCCTGGCTGATGGGAGAGATGTACACCCTCGCCGACATCGCCCTGGTGCCGTTCGTCGACAGGATCACCGACCTCAAGCCGGAGCTCCTGGATGGCGGCGCCTATCCGGCCCTCGGCGATTGGCTCGCGCGGTACCGGCAGCGGCCGGCCTATGACAAGGCCTTCTTTTTCGAGGGCAGGGACGCGAGCGTCGGCGCCATCGAGAAGGCGCTCGGCATCGCCTAAGCCCGCGCCGTCTGGATATTCAACGCAAGCGCGCCGGCGCCGGTGCGATGACCGGTGGTGCTATTCGGCGGCGCCCCAGAATTCTCCGGGCCGCAGGACCACCTCGGTACTGCCGTTGGCCTTGCTGCCGTTGGGGAGCGGGTCGCCATAGACGTTGAGCCGCCTCTCTTCCGACTTGTCCTTGACCCAGGCGCCGACCCTGAGCAGCACCAGCGGCTCGTCGCTGGTGGCATGGAAGCGATAGAAGCAGCCGGCCGGCAGCATGATGCCCTCGTAGGGTCCGCACTCCTTCTCTTCGCCGTTGGGGCCGTAGAACCGCGCGCTTCCCGCGAGCACCAGGTGAAAATGGTCCTGGGCGGTGTGGTTGTGCAACCCGTTCTCGCCGCCCGAGGAATAGATCTTGAGGTTCACCCACATGTTGCCGGTGTCCGCCACGGTCTCGCCGGTGCGGCCCTGGCTGACCAACTGCCCGCGCAGCTTGAAGAACTGGGGCGCGGGGCTGGCCCCGACCACGGCTTCACGCTTGGCCCGCATCTCCGGCGTTTCGTTCTCGACCCTTCCGGTATCCAATCCATCGGGCATATCTTCCTCCTATTTCTTTGTTGCCACGGATAATGGCATGCGGCCGGCCCCGAGGGGACCGGCCGTGCCTGTTCGGTCCAAGACCCGATCAGATCTTGATATCGAGCCCGTAGAGGTCGATGCAGTTCTGGCTCAGCACCTTCTTCTGGATCTCGGGATCGAGATTGCCGATCTGGCGGGCGATGAAGGCCCGGCTGTTGGGCCAGGTCATATTGGGGTGCGGGTAGTCGCTCGACCACATGCACCGGTCCTGGCCCCAATACTGCAGCGCCTGGCCGCCGACGAAATCGTCCATGAAGGTGAACCAGACATGCTCGTCGATGATCTCGCTGGGCAGGCGGCTGATCAGGAAGTCGGTGTTGGGATGGCCCGGCTTGGTGTTGCGCCGGTAATAGTAGTCCCACTGCTGGATGATGAACGGCGCCCAGCCGATCTCCCCCTCGACGATCGCCACCTTGAGCGTGGGATGACGCTCGAACACGCCGGAAAAGACGATGTCATACAGCGTGGTGACGATCTCGTGGGTCTTGGTGTTGACCGAGCCGCGCAGCTTCTCCATGCCTTCGCGCTTGAAGCGGAAATAGTTGAAGCCGGTGAGGATATGGAAGTGCAGGGGCTGGCCCAACTCGGCCGCCGCCGCCCACAGCTTTTCGTAATGATCGGTGGTCAGCTCCAAGCCCTCGGGCGGCACCTGCCACACCAGGCCACCCAAGAGGCCCATATCGGCGCAGCGATGCATTTCCTTGATGGCGTGATCGATGTCGTAAACCGCGAGGCAGGGCACCGCGAACAGCCGGCCCGGGGCGTGGCTGCAGAAATCCGCGATCCAGTCGTTATAGACCCGGAAGGCCGCCTCCTGTTCCCGCTGTTCCTGACAGAACAGGCCAAGGCCGAAGGTCGGGTACAGCACTTCGGCGGCAACGCCGTCGAGATCCATGTCCACGACGCGGACCGCGGGATCGACGCCGCCCTTGGGGCGGGTCTCCAGCATGATCTTGGGGCGCTTGATCGTGTCGCGGATCTCCTTGGGAAGCTCGTCGAAGATGTCCGGCGGCTCGTCGACGTGGCCGTCGGACGAAACGATGAATTGCGGGACCTTCTTGCCCGCTTCCTTCATCTCGTCGGTCGCATAGCGGGCCGACATGTCTTCAATGGTCATGGTCATCTGCTGTCTCTCCTTGCGGTCACCCTATGGGCGCAGCGTTTCCGGGATGTGAAGTCGTCAAATCGTTCGCTGCCAACACTATAAACCAACCTGCGCCGCGATCAAATGGGCGAGGGCACGTCGACCGAACGAAAGCAGGATGCGCTTCAACCGCGGCGCACCGCTGTCCGGGCGCCGGGGTTACGAAAACCATGCCGCCGCCACCCGTCCGCAACCGCCGCTGGTTTAAGGAATTCTTAACCAGATTTTATCCAAGATATAACGAACGAAATAGAAGACATATATGGTTACACCTAAATGCAACAACGGGGTCAACGCGAATGAAACCTGCTTTGCTGTCGTCATTCCTCCTTGCGGCCGGACTGTGCATCGCCGTCACCGCCGTGCCTTCGAACGGCGCCCGCGCTGAGGCCCAGGCTGGCGCCGAGGCTGCGCCGGGCAACACCCTGGTGCTCGGGCGCATTACCGGCAATCCCCGCAAGCAGCTGCCGAAAATGACCGATTTTGCGGCCTATCTGGCGGGCAAGCTGAAGGACCTCGGCGTCGGCCGGGTCAATACCCTCGCGGTGCCCGACCGGGCGGCGATGGCACGCGCCCTCAAGGACGGAAGGGTCGATTTCTACTCCGAGACGGTCTTGAGCGCCCTCTACCTGGAAGCCTATGGCGAGGGAGAGATCCTGCTCAGGGAATGGAAGAAGGGTGTCGCCAGCTACCGCAGCGTCATCGTCGCCAAGGTGGGCAGCGGGATCACCGAGCTTGCCGACCTCAGGGGCGGCAAGGTGGCGTTCGAGGATCCGTCGTCCACCAGCGGTTTCCTGTTTCCCTACGGCGCGCTCACCGATGCGGGCCTGACCCTCAACCAGCTGCCCTCGCCGCGCGCCAATGTGGCCGCCGCCAGTGTCGGCTACGTCTTCGCCGAGGAGGAGCTCAACATCGCCGGTTGGGTGGTCCGCGGCATCGTCGACGCCGGCGCGATGTCGGATCAGGACCTTAAGGATCTCACCCGTGTGCCCGGCCCGATCAAGAAGAGCCTGAAGGTGCTCTATCGCAGCCCGGCCCTGCCGCGCTCGCTCTTTTCCGTGCGTCGGGGGCTCGAGGCCCGCATCAAAGCGCGCATCAAGGCGGTGCTGTTGAAGATGCACCAGGATCCCGCCGCCAAGCCGGTGCTCGAAAAGTATTATCGCGTCAAGAAGTACGACGAGGTTCTCGATCTCGGTTACCCGCGTCGTATCACCGGGCTTCTCGCGGCGCGGGGCATGTAATGAAGCTGACCCTCGGGCGGCGCTACGCGCTGTTCAATTTCGCCCTGGCGCTGTGCCTCGTCGGCGCCATCAGCGGGGTCCTGCTCTGGGTTTCGGAGAAGAGCACCGGCAGCCTGGCCGCGACCGCCGCTGAGGAGGCCAAGGGCGCGGTTCTGACCGGCGCGAGGGAGCAGGTGCGGGCGCTGGCGAACTTCATGACCGACGCCATCGCTAACCCTTTATATTACTACAAGGTGGGCGAAATCGGCGGCCTGATCGAGGCTGCCGGGCGCCAATCGCACATCCACCACGTGCTCGTATTCGATCCCCAAGGGCGCATCATTCACGACAGCTCGGAGACGCTGGAGCTTTACGGCAAGGCCAGCCCCGATGCCAAGATCAGGGACTCCCTTGCCCTCAAGCGCTATTCCTTTTGGATCGACGGCGACCACATTCATGCCACCAACCCGATCGTCGTCGGTGACACCTTGCTTGGCTTCTTGCACATCGGAATCTCGGCCAAATCCGCGTTCGAGGAAATCAAGAAGCTCGAGGCAGGCATTGCCGCCAAGCGCGCCAAGAGCCTCTCGATCACATTATATATGGCGGGCTTTGCTGCCCTGTTCATCGTCATCATCGGCTTCTACGTCTCCAACGTGTTTTCCCGCAAACTGACCGGCGCGATCGGCCGCATGTCGAAAGTGGCGGCGGCGGTAAGCGCGGGCGACCTGTCGGTCCGCAGCGACATCCGGCGCGCGGACGAGGTCGGCGAGCTCGCCTCCTCCTTGGACACCATGGTGGCGACCCTGGACACCCAAATCTCTCAACGCAACGAGATCGAGCGGGAGCTGCGTCTGGCCAAGACCCAGGCGGAGGAGGCAAGCCAGGCGAAGTCGGAATTCCTCGCCAACATGAGCCATGAGATCAGGACGCCGATGAACGGCGTTCTCGGCATGGCGGACCTTCTCGCGGCGACCAGGCTCGATCGGCAGCAGTCGCGCCTGGTCGAGGTCCTGCGTCAATCGGGCGAGACGCTGATGCGGGTGATCAACGATATCCTCGATTTTTCGCGCATCGAGGCCGAACAGTTCGCCTTGCAATACGACGACTTCGACCTCCGCCGCAGCGTCCGGGAAACCGTCGATCTCTATTCGGAGATGGCGCGGTCGAAGGGGCTCGCCCTGAAGCTGGATATAGCGCGCACGGTGCCCAAGATGGTGCATGGCGACGACGGGCGGCTCCGGCAGGTGCTGGGTAACCTGATCAGCAACGGCATCAAGTTCACCGAAGAGGGCGGGGTCAGCATCCGCGTGGCCTCCGATGGGGTCGGCGGCCGCGCCTTCGTCACATTCCAAGTGGTGGATAGCGGCATCGGCATCCCCCGGCAGTTGCAAGCGCGCATCTTCGAGGCCTTCCAGCAGGCCGACGGTTCGAGCTCGCGACGCTATGGCGGCACCGGCCTCGGGCTGGTGATCGCCAAGGAAATCATCGAAAAGATGGGCGGCGGCATCCGGGTCGAAAGCATGGTCGGCGAGGGCTCCCGCTTCGTCGTCACGATCCCCTTCACCATCGTTCGCACCGAAGCCGCAGACCACCATCCTCTTGGTTCCGATGGCACCGTGCCCCAAGCCGCCGGTGAACCTCTCCCCACCCCCGACCAGGTCAGTGGCGAGCCCCCGGGCGATGCCCCAAGATTCTCCGCCCGCGTGTTGCTGGCCGAGGACAATCCCGTCAACCAGGAGGTCGCGCACATGAATCTGATGCGCCTGGGCTGTACCGTGGTCGTGGTCGAAGACGGGCGCGAGGCCGTGGAGCGGTGGCATGGCGCGAAACCGGACCTTATCCTGATGGACCTGCAAATGCCCAATATGGACGGATTTCAGGCAAGCCAGGAGATCCGCCGGCGGGAGGCCGCCCAAGGGCTGGGCGCCCACACGCCGATCATCGCGCTCACCGCCCATGCGCTCGAAACCGACCGCGGGAAATGCCTGGCCGCGGGTATGGACGATCATCTGCCCAAGCCTTTCACCAGCCAGCAGCTCGCCGGCTTGCTGGAGAAGTGGCTCGGCGGCGGGACGGACCGCCGAGAGGCGGCGGGCGCAGCCGAGGATTCGGATGCTGCCGCCGTCGTGGACCTCGTGGCGGAGACGGACCAGGCCGATGCCGGTGCCATCGACGCCGCCGCTTTCGCGGAGGTTCGCGAGCTTTACCGGCACAATCCGGAGAAGCTCACGCAGCTGGTCGAATTGTTCGTCGAGCGAAGCTCCGATGCCTTGCGGGACATGCACGCTGCCCTCGCACGGGACGATCGCAGGTCCCTGCGGGAGGCCGCGCATACGATCAAATCGAGCAGCGCGTTCCTCGGCGCGGCGCATGTGTCGGAGTTGTGCCGCAGTCTCGAATCCGACGCCTCGGAGGCGGCGCCGGAAACGATTGCGGCGACCCTTGACGCGCTTGCGGTCGAATTCGACCGCACCCATGCGGCCCTCGAGACCTTGATCGAGGACGCGAAGGGTTTCGCCCCGTTTTGAGGGGCGGCGGGTGCGCCCCGCCTCAGCCCCACCTCAATGGAAATCGCGCGAGGGCACGGCGATCGGCGGGCGGGCGGCGGCGGCGCCGGGGGCGGCGTCCAGCGAATCCAGCAGGGCCGAGAGGTCGACCAGGCGGTCGGCCACGACATGGATCACCTGATAGGGGCGAGGGCCTTCCTTCTGCACCCGGCCGGTGACCCCCACCAGGCGCGCGCCCAGCACCTCTTTGCGGTAGCGTTCGAAGGTGCGGGGCCAGACCACAAGGTTGGCCACAGCGGCTTCGTCCTCGATGGTCATGAAGATGACGCCCGAGGCCGAGCCCGGGCGCTGGCGCACCAGCGCCAGGCCGGCGATGTCGATGCGGGCGCCTTCAGGTTTATCGGCCAGGGACGAGCACGGCGTAAACCCGCGCGCCGCCAGGGCCTCGCGCAACAGCGCCGCGGGATGGGTGCCGAGGCTTAAGCGGAGCGTCCGGTAGTCCTCGGCCACCGCCTCGCCGGGGGCGAGCCCGGGAAGCGTCACCTCGGCCTCGCGCCCGTCAAGCGGCGGCCCGCCGTTGCCCGCGGCGTCGAACAGCGGCAGCGGCGCCGCCTTGGGCTCGAGCCCGCGGATCGCCCAAAGCGCCGAGCGCCGGCTTAAATTCAGCGAGCCGAAGGCATCGGCCCGGGCCAGGCGGGCGAGCGCGCCGGGGCCGAGACGGGTGCGCCGGGCCATGTCGGCGATGTCGAAGAAGGGCCCGTCAAGGGTGCGGGCGGCGGTGATGGCATCGGCGTCTTCCTGCTTGAGCCCCTTGATCAGGCTGAGGCCGAGGCGCAGGGCGTGCGTCCTGCCACCCTCGGCCCGCGCCTCCGGGAGCGGCTCCAGGGTGGCCTCCCAGTCGCTGGCGTTGACGTCGACCGGGCGCACGCTGACGCCGTGTTCGCGGGCGTCGCGCACGATCTGGGCCGGGGCGTAGAAGCCCATGGGCTGGCTGTTCAAGAGCGCGGCGGCGAAGACGTCCGGATAATGGCACTTGAACCAGGCCGAGGCATAGACCAGGAGGGCGAAGCTGGCGGCGTGGCTCTCGGGGAAGCCGTAGGTGCCGAAGCCCTCGATCTGCTTGAAGCAGCGCTCGGCGAAATCGCGCTGATAACCGCGCGCCAGCATGCCGCCGACCATCTTGTCGCGGAAGGTATGGATGGTGCCGGTGTGCTTGAAGGTGGCCATGGCGCGGCGCAACGCATCGGCCTGCACCGGCGAGAAGCCGGCGGCGACGATGGCGATCTTCATCGCCTGCTCCTGAAACAAAGGCACGCCGAGGGTCTTGCCCAGCACGCCCTCGAGCTCGTCGGAGGGAAAGGTGACCGGCTCCAGGCCCGCCCGCCGGCGCAAGTAGGGATGCACCATGTCGCCCTGGATCGGGCCGGGGCGGACGATGGCGACCTCGATCACCAGGTCGTAGAAGCTGCGCGGCTTGAGGCGCGGCAGCATCGACATCTGGGCCCGGCTCTCGACCTGGAAGACGCCGATGGAATCGCCCCGGCACAGCATCTCGTAGACCCGCGCGTCATTGGCCGGCAGGGTGGCGAGGTCTCGGGCCTGGCCGTAATGGTCCCGGGTAAGGGCGAAGCAGCGCCTGAGGCAGCTCAGCATGCCGAGCGCCAGGATGTCGATCTTGAGGATGCCCAGCGCATCGAGGTCGTCCTTGTCCCATTCGATGACGGTGCGCTCTTCCATGGCCGCGTTCTCGATCGGCACCAGCTCGGAAAGCGGGCCGCGGGTGATGACGAAGCCGCCGACGTGCTGGGAGAGATGGCGGGGGAAGCCGATCAGCTCGCGGGAAAGCGCGATGACCTGGGCGACGGTGGGATCCCCGAGGTCGAGCCCGGCCTCCCGCGCCTGTCCGGCGTCCAGCCCCCTGCTTGAGCGCCCCCAGACGGTCTTCGCCAGCGCCGCCACGGTATCCTCGGACAGGCCCATCGCCTTGCCCACCTCGCGCACCGCCGAACGCGTGCGGTAGCGGATCACCGTGGCGGCGAGCCCGGCGCGGTCGCGGCCGTATTTGCCGTAGATGTACTGGATCACCTCCTCGCGGCGCTCGTGCTCGAAATCGACGTCGATGTCGGGCGGCTCGTCGCGGGCGGCGGAGACGAAGCGCTCGAACAGGAGATCGCTCTCGGCCGGGTCGACGGCGGTGATGCCGAGGCAATAGCAGACTGCGGAATTGGCCGCGGAGCCGCGGCCCTGGCAGAGGATGCCGCGGGCGCGGGCGAAGCGGACGATGTCGTCGACGGTGAGGAAATAGGGCGCGTAATCGAGCTCGCGGATGACGCGAAGCTCGTGGGCGAGGCTGGCGCGCACCTTGTCCGGCATGCCGCCGGGATAGCGCGCCCTGGCGCCCTTGAGGGCGAGGCGGGCGAGGGTGGAATCGGGGCCGAGCCCCTCGCGCACCGGTTCGGTGGGGTAGTCGTAGGCGAGCTCGTCCAGGGAAAAACCGATGCCGGCGGCGACCTCGCCCGTGCGCGCGATGGCCTCGGGATGATCGGCGAACAGGCGCGCCATCTCGGCCGCGCCCTTCAGGTGATGCTCGCCATGGGCGGCGCGCCGCAGGCCCGCCGCTTCGAGGGTGCGTTTCTCGCGGATGCAGGTCAGCACGTCCAGCAACGGCCGCCGTTCGGGGACATGGAGGCGGACGTCGTTGACGGCGACCATGGGGATCTCGGCGCGGGCGGCGAGACGGGCGGCCCGGGCCAGGTGGCGGCGGGTCTCGCCATCGTAACGAGGCGCCGCCGCAAGATAAAATTTCGCTTTAAGAATTTCTCTTAACTCTGTAAATTTATTAATAAATAATTCATCATAAATTTCGTCCCTCGGGGGCAGGAGCAGGACCGTCTGCCGTGCCCCCAACGCCGCCAGATCGGCCAGCTCGAGCCGGCATTGGCCCTTGTCCGCGCGCCGCTTGCCGAGCGTCAGGGTGCGGGCGAGGCGGCCATAGGCGGCGCGGTCGCGGGGGTAGACCAGGATCTCGGGGCCGTCGCCCGGCAGCAGGCGGCTGCCGGCGAGCAAACGGATGCCCGCCGCCTTGGCCGCCACATGGCCACGCACCACGCCGGCCAGGGTCTGGCGGTCGGCGATGCCGATCGCCGCATGGCCCAGTTCGGCGGCGCGGGCCGCCAGCTCGTCGGGGTGGGAGGCGCCGCGGAGGAAGCTGAAATTGCTGGTGACGGCAAGCTCGACATAATCGGTCATGGCGGCGCGCCCCTAATCCGGGCCGCGTTCGGCGGCGTCCCGGCGCAGGATGTCGAGGCCCCGCATCAGCGTGGCGGACAGCGGTTCGGCGATGGCGGTGAGCAGCGCCGGGTAGTCCTCGGCGCCGGCTTCGGCGGCGTCGCGCGCCGCGGCCCAACTCTTGGCGCCGCCGCCCAGCAGTGCCACCGCCAGGGCGTCGACCCTCTCGGCCGGCGGCAGGGCGTCGAGATAGCGCATCAGCCGCGCCGCCCCCGGCGCGCCGAGGTCGCCCGGCGGTCCCGGCTCCTGTTCCCAGACGCGGGCGATGGCGATCAGGTGGGCGAGCTTGCTGAGCGGAATCTCGAGCGGCGCCAGGCGATAGGCATTGCCCGGCCCGGGGTCGATGGCGGGGCGGTCGGCGATGGCGGGGGCGGCGTCGAGCGGCCGGAGGAGGTCCGCCAATCCGGCCCGCCCGGCGGCCGCGGCCAGGGGTTGGTCGAAGGTCGCGAGACGTCCGCCGGCGGCCTCGGCGCAGGCGAGGTAGAAGCCGTCATAGGCCGGGCGGTCGAGGGCACGGGCCAGCGCCGCGGCCCGTTGGGCAAGCTCCCGGGCGGGCCAGAGGCGCGCGAAATAGTGGGGCAGGGCGATGGCGACGGCGTCGACCTGGTCAACGGTGATCTCGCCCCGGCGGCGCTTCCTGCGGACGGCTTCGGCGGCCTCGGCCAGGATCAGGTCGGGGGCGTGGAGCGCCTCGGTGCCGTCGAGCAGGGCGAAGGCGGCGTCATGGCCGGCCTCGCGGACGAACCATTTGACGGCGACGGCGGCATCGACGACCAGGGTCATCCTTCGCCCGTTTCGCGGAGCAGGGCGGCGCTGTCGCTCTGGGGCACGGCCGGGGTCAGGGCGGCGACGCGCTGGGCCAGGGTGCGCAGATCGTCGGCCGACGGGCCGCTGACGGCGTCGCCCAGGATCTGGCGCAACTCGCCCTCCAGCGAGCGGTGATGGGCCTTGGCCCGGGCCTTCAGGGCGGCGACCACCGCGTCGTCGAGATTGCGGATGGTGATGCTGGCCATGGGATGGTCCTTTCTCCCAGAATGCTATCAAAATGAAATCAATGTATCCGACACCATAGGTAGGTGCCGAGAATACGGGGAAATAATAATCAATACGCTTATAAAATACAATCATTCTGATATCAACACCTCGGTGTGATCTTTCGTGGAAGGATCCTGTGCGAAATCGTCATGGGAAAACACCATGAAGAAACCATCTCGCCGGCGCATCGGTGCGGTGCAGCCCCGCCCGGTAGACCCAGAGCCGCAGACCGGCCTCGGTCTCGACGCGGTAGTAGTCGCGGATCGCGGCGCCCAGGGTCGGCGGCTGGCGGGGCTCGGCGGGGTTGGCCTGCCAGCCCGGCAGGGTCCACCAGTCGAGCGCGATGCGCTCGGGGCCGGCGGCGGCGGCAACGGTGTGGCGCCGGCCGCGCCAGCGCAGCCATACCGGCGGCCCGTCGGGCACTTCGGCCATGGCGTCGATCGGCTCGGGCCGGGGAAAGAGGCGCAATGGGCGGGCCGGCGGCCTGGGACCGGGAACGGCGGGGCCCAGGCCATGGGCGGGAGGCCCGGATGCATCGGCGCCGGCGAGGGCCTGGGCGCGTTCGGGCAGATGGTTGGGGCGAAGCGCGATGCGTCCGACCCGCCGGCGCCCGAAGCGGCCGTGCAGGCGGTCGATCAGGGGGGCGAGATCGGCCCCGGGGATACCACCATTATCGATTGTATCTTCGATCATCTCTTCCGGCGGCCTCGGCCCCGGGTCGGGATCCAGGCGGCCCTGGCTGAGCGGCAGCGGCGCCGTGGCGAAGGCCTCCAGGCAGAAGCCGTCGATCCCGCGCCCGGCATCGATGGTGCCGAGCTTGAGGGCGAACAGGCCCATCAGCGGCTTGACCGCGGCCAGGGGCCGCGCGGTCTCGACGGCAGCCTGCTGGCTGCCCCCGGCGGCATCGAAGGCGGTGAAGACGAAACGCCGGGCGCCGAGGCCGTGCTGCGCCAGCAGGGCGGCGAGCTCGTCCACCAGACGGCGGCAGGCATGGGTGATGACGGCCTCGGCGCGGCTCGGCTCGGGCAGGGTGAGGCGGGTCGCGAAGCGGGGACGCTCGCGGCTCGGGGAGATGGGCTCGAAGCGCCGGCCCAGGGCGGCATCGAGACGGGACAGCAAAAGGGGCGGGAATCGGCGCCCGAGGGCGGCCCGCTTGGGCCCTTCCATCAAAGGATAGAGCTCGCCGACGCGCCTCAGCCCCAGCGCCTCCAGCCCGTCGCGGATGTCGGGCCCGAGGCGCAGGGCGGCGACCGGCAGCAGGGCCAGCGCCGCGGCCTCGCTGCCCGGCGTGGCAATGGCGCCGCCGGCGTCCCGGGCGGTGGCGGCGAAGCGGGCAAGCCCAAGGGCCGCCCCCGGAGTCCCCGCCAGGCCGGCGCGGGCTTCGAACCCGGCGCGCTCGAGCCCCCGGCGCGCGGCGGCGACCAGAGCGGCCTCGCCGCCGAGCAGATGGGCGCAGCCGGTGACCTCGAGCCACAGCCCGGCTTCGCCCGCCGGCACGGCGCCACTCTCGTCGGCGGGGATCGGCGCGGTCCACGGGGAAAAGCGCCGGCACCAGGCGGCGAGGGACGCGAGCGCCCGGAGATCGGCCCCGGCATCGGCCGGCGCGGTCAACAACTTTGGATAGAGTGCCCTGGCATCGGCCAGGCTTTGTCCGGGGCGGAGTCCGGCGTCCTCGGCGGCGCGGTTGACGGCGAGGACGGCGAGCCGGTTGGCGGCGGCGCGCCACACCGCGAAGGGGGGCCCTGCCTCAGCCCGCGCGGCGCCGGTGGCTTGCCGCGCCGCCAGCGCGCGCTCCGCCGCGAAGCGGGGCAGCCAGAGACAGAGCACCCGGCGGGGCGCCGGCCGGGCCGGTGTCGTTGTCGTCTTCGCCGTCATGATTCTCGGGCCAGGTTTCGGGGGAGGCCGCGGCCGCGGGCCGGGCCGGGCGCCATAGCAGCCGCCAGCTGCGCGGCATGGCGCCGCCGCCGCGCAGGAAGTCGAGCTGCCAGGCATAACCGGTGCCGTCGCCAGGGGCGTCCGCGGCGGGTGAGATGGGGGCGGTTTCGCCGAGGGGGATGCCGCGGACCCGCCAGCGCGTGGCCGCCACGGTGGGGGCGGGGGCGGAGGTGCCGCCGCGCAGGACGAAGGCGGTGACGCCGCTTTCCCGGGCGGCCAGCGCCAGGCGGCGCCCGGCCCGGTCGTCGAAGGCCCCGAGCTCGCCGATCACGGCGGCCAGCGCCGGTGTCGCAAGCCCTTCCTCCATCGCCCACAGGGCCTCGCGATCCGAGGCGCCGCGCACGACGATGGCGGCGGCGGGGTCGCAGCCCAACGCCGCCAGTCCCGGCCCGTAAGGCGGCAGCTCCCGGCCGCACCACAGCCAGTGCCGCCGTTTGGTTACGGCGAACAGGCGGGCGGTCAGCACCAGGGCGAGGCCGGTGGCGGCCATGCCGCCGTCGCCGGCGATGATCTCGTGCACGGCGCCGGTGGCGAGGCCCCCGCCCGGGAGATGCCCGTCGATGGCGGCGATCCCGAAGGTGACCGGCCCCGGGGCGGTGGTGCCGGGGGCTTCGGTTGCGCCGTGTGCCTCGATGCGGGCGATCTCTTGCTTGAGCCGGGCGATGGCCTCGCGCCGCGCGGCGCCGCGCGGTGGCGGGGAGGCGGGCGTCATGGCCGTGGGCGTGGTGCTCATGGGCGGCCTTCCGTCATGGGGCCGGGGGCGGGGTTCCGCGGTGGAAGCCCCCCGGGACCAAGGGGGCGCGAACCGCCACCAAGGTGGCGATGCCGCGCCCCGCTGCCGGAGAATCCGGCCCCAGTAAAATGTTCCTGATTTGTTCTATAAAGGAACGGCGCCCGAGTCAAGGGGACGGTTAGGACATTTTCAACACATCGCTGTTTTCCCTATCCCAAGGGCCGCGTCATAGCCGCGCCTTGCGGCCAAGGCCCGGTCCTGCGACTATGGATTGCCGTCCCGGCCAAGGCCCGGCACGCGCCGTCGCTGCCGCCGCGCCGCGCGGCCGCGACGGGATCGGATAAGGAGGGGATCCGCCATGCAGAAGTTCTTCGCCGTCCTCGCCATCGCCCTCGGCGTGCTGCTGATCGGGGTCCTCGGCTGGGGCCTGATCTACCTGCCGGCCGAGATGTCCGCCGCGGCCAAGGCGGCGATCGACGACTTCAAGCTGGTGCTGGAGCGCGACGCCCCTCAGCTGACCCTGACCCACGGCGCGATCTCGGCCGATCCGCTGACCGCCAGCGTCACCGTCGCCGATGCCTCCCTGGTCCATGCCAGCGGCGACACCGTCGAGGCCGAGGCCCTGGAGTTCACCGTCGACCCGTTCTCCGGCGAGATCAGCGCCGTCGGCGCCCGTGCCCTCGGCTTCGAGAAGGGCGACAAGCAGTTGAAGCTGGCCGGCATGGAGGTGACAGGGCTGACGCCGGCAACCCGCAGGCTGCTGGCCGAAGCGGCCCAGGGCGGGCTCGACGCCGGCGCCTTCTTCCGCCGCCTGGCGCTCACCCGGCTCAGGATCCACGGGCTCGCCGTGACCACCCCCAACGAGGGCGAGATGACGCTGGTCGAAATCACCCTGCGGAACATGCAGGGCGGCATCGTCGAGCGGCTTACCCTCGACGGCTTCAACATGGAGGTGCGCAGCGGCCGTGACCCGGGAGAGTTCGCCCTCGCCCATATGGAGTTCACCGGACTCAACCTTGGCGAGATCGTCAGCGCGGTGAGCCGCCTCGATCGCTTGCCCTACTTCACCGCCCCCGTGGTCCAGGGCTTCGCCATGGACGGGTTCGAGCTGCGCACCCAGGATTTCGAATTTCGCCTGGCCAAGGCCTATGGCGAGGCCAGCTATGTCTCCAACGGCAAGGGCGGCCACTACGCCAACCGTTCGTCCTTCGCCATGGAGGGGATCCTGGTCAAGCCCGGCGCCAATTCGCGCCAGGGACAGGAGATGCTGCGTGCGCTCGGCCGCAGCGACCTGAAGGCGCGGATCAAGGCAGTGGGCACCTCCGACCACAGTGCCCGCACCATGGCGATGACCGAATTCACCATCGACCTCGAGGACCTGGCGCGGTTCGACTTTGCCGCCGAGATCGGCAACGTGCCGACCGAGATGTATGTTCTCAGCGTCAGGCTGGAGGACATGCAGGCGCTGATGACCAAGGGCCTCGGCGCCACAATCAACAGCGCCTCCATGGTGATCCGCAATTCGGGGTTGATCCAGCACGCCCTCGATCAGGCGGCGCGCAAGCAGGGGATCGACGCCAAGGCGATGATCGGGGCGATGCTGGCCCAGGGCCGTGAGGTCGGGAGGCGCAACAACGACGCCGTGCTGTTGCGGCTGCTCGACCAGATCGCGGCCTTCCTGGCCGACCCCAAGGTGCTCAAGATCGCCGTTACGCCCAAGCCGCCTCTCGCCCTGGGCCGCTTCCGCCAACTCGCCAGCCCCGGCAATCCGGGCGCGCTCTTGCGGGCGCTCAACCTCACCGCCGAAGCCAACCGCTGAACGGCGGGGCAGCGATGTCGCCAGTGCCGGCCTGCGGCCCTCGACAGGGGGCGGGGGAAGCCGCCATAATCGCCCGAAACGGCACCGGGAGGCGGTAATGGCGACAGCGCAGCGGTTCGACGTCGGCGGGGTGCTTTTGGAGCGGCCGTTCAAGATCCGGCGTCTCGGCCATTTCGGCATCAACCTAAGCCGCATGGCGGAAGGGCTCGAGTTCTACCGCAACATGCTCGGCTTTCGCGTCACCGATATCCGCGATCCCTTCGCCGGCCGGGAGATGCCCGACGCGTTCAAGGGCCTCGGCGACCCCAGGGGCTACTTCACGCGTTATGGCTCGGACCATCACGCCTTCGTCATCAACAACCACCGCGTCCGCCTGTTGCGCGATCGCGACGGCAAGACCCGCGAAGGGGTGACCATCGGCCAGATCACCTGGCAGGTGCAGAGCTTGCGCGAGGTGATGGACGGCCACCGCTGGCTCGCGGCCGAGGGCTGCAACATGGTCCGGGTCGGGCGCGACATGCCCGGCTCCAATTGGCACACCTATCTGATGGATCCCGACTGGCACCAGAACGAGCTCTATTACGGCATCGAGCAGGTGGGCTGGAGCGGCCATTCCAAGCCCTGGGACATGCACGACCGCGAGTTCCGCGAGGCGCCGGAGCTGCCGCAGATTTCCGAATACCGGGAGGTCGAAGATGCGCTCGCGCGCGGCGTCGACCTGATGTCGGGGTACCGGGATACCGAGGACTGGCCCGCCACCTTCGACGTCGACGGCATCCTCATGCCCAGGCCGTTCAAGATCGTGCGCATCGGCCCGGTCGGCCTGTTCGCCGAGGATGTCGACGCCATGGCCGCGTTCTACACCGATAAGCTCGGCTTCGTGGTCTCCGAGGAGAGCGCCTTCGAGGATGCGCGCTGCCTTTTCCTGCGCTGCTCGACCGAGCATCACAGCCTTGCGCTCTATCCCATGGCCTTGCGCGAGGTCCTGGGCTTCTCCGAGCATTCGACCCTGATGAGCTTCGGCCTGCAGCTCGCCAATTACCGGCAACTCAAGGCCGCGGTCGCTTTCCTCGAGGACAAAGGGGTGAAGGTGCGTGAGCTCGACGCGGCGCTGTTCCCGGGCATGGGCAAGACCGCCATCGCCTTCGATCCCGACGGCCACGCCATGGTGCTCTACCACGAGATGGAGCAGGTCGGCTGGGACGGCCGGGTGCGGCCGGCGGCGGCGCGGCGGCGGCTCAAACCCGGCGAGTGGCCGGAGACCATCGACGGCGCCGGCGACAGTTTCATGGGCGAACCCTTCCTCGGCCCCTGGGCCTGAGGAGGCGTCGCGCTTATGGGGGACGCAGGCGCCGCGACCTCAATATCGGCGCGGACGACGGCCTTTGCAGGAAAACGCAAGCGCAAGAGGAAGGGTTAGACTGCGCCACCCAAAAGCCGCATATTAGGCGCACCAAAGACCCCGCCCCGGGGCCCGGGGCGGGGCTTTCCTGACAGGGGAGGAACCGGAAAGATGACAACCGTTATCGACATTCACGCCCATCTCGTGGTCGAGGAATCGCGCGAGATGATGAAGGCCGCGGCGGAAGAGGGCGCCGTCGGCGAAGAGGCCAAGAGCCAGGGCGGGGTCGGCATTTCCCAGGAGCAGGCCGAGCGCGAGGCGGTGCTGGCGGACCCGGTCAAGCGCATCGAGGACATGGACAAGATCGGCGTCGACATCTCGGCGCTGTCGCCGGCGCCGCCGCGCGGCTTCTACGAAGCCGATTCGAACCTCGCCATGACGGTGGCCCAACTGATCAACGACCGGGCAGCGGAGATCGTCAAGCAGTATCCCGACCGTTTCGTCTCCATGGGGGTGGCGCCCTTGCACCACGAAGGCATTTCCATCGCCGAGATGGAGCGCGCGGTTGGGGATCTCGACCTCAGGGGCATCCGCTTTCCCACCGAGATCAACGGCATGGAGCTGTCCGACCCGTTCCTCGAGCCGTTCTGGGACGCGGCCGAGCAATTGGGCACCATGATCTACGTCCACCCCCAGGGCTTTACCCATCCCCAGCGGCTCCAGGCCTATTACATGACCAACGTGGTCGGCAATCCGCTGGAGACGACGCTGGCGATGTCGCACCTGATCCATTCAGGCGTCATCGCCCGGCATCCCAAGCTCAAGTTCTATTTCGCCCATGGCGGCGGCTTCCTGCCGTTCTATGTCGGGCGCTTCGACCATGCCTGGCGCGAGCGGGCCGAATGCCGCGAGCACACCGACGCGCCGCCGTCATCCTTCCTGCCCAACCTGTGG
>JAWWBR010000065.1:0-19219 GCA_033720855.1 Alphaproteobacteria bacterium | reverse complement strand
GAGCGCTTCTCCTGACCGCTTAAGGCGATGCGTTCGAGATCATGGACGGTGAAGAGATAGGCTTCGTCAAGATCGCCCACGCTCGCCTCGACATCGGAGGGGACCGCCGCGTCGAGCAGGAAAATGGGCCTGAACCGGCGCTTTTTCAAGGCGGCGGCGACGTCGTCTCGCCCGATAACCGGCACCGCCCCTCCCAATCCGGTCAGGATCACGTCCATGCCGTCGAGTGCGTGGCCGAGATCGGCCATGTCGAGCCTGTGGGCGCCGAGACGGGCCGCCAGGGCCTCGCCCCGAGGGGCCAAAGGATCGGCCACCCAGATATCGGCGAGCCCCTGATCTTTCAGCTTCTCCGCCACCAGGACGCCGAGTTCTCCCGCGCCGACGACGATCGCGCGCGCGCCCTCGAACCGGCCAAGCACCTCACGCGCGACCTGACAGCCGGCAGCGGCTATGGAGACCGCATTCTCGCCGATCGCGGTCTCGTTGCGGACCCGCTTGGCGACCGAATAGGCGGCCTCGAACACGGTGGTGAGATCGGCGCCGGGATCGGCGTGGGCGGCGGCGAGGCGATGAGCGGCCTTGACCTGTCCGAGAACCTCGGGCTCGCCGAGGATTTGGCTTTCCAAGGATGCGGCGATGGAAAAGAAATGGCCGAGCGCTTCGGCGCCGGTGCGGACGAAGAAGCTCTCCGCAAGGGCCTCTTCGGGAACGCCCGCGCCCTCGGCAAGGGTGCGCCGGATCGCTGCGGCGCCCCGATCGGGGTCCTCGGCCAAAGCCACGACCTCGATGCGGTCGCATGTCGATAGCAGGACGCCGTGATCGAGTCCGGCTTGGCCCAGCCGTTTGTAGAAATCCGCGAGTGCCGCCTCTTCCACGAACAAGCGGTCGCGCAATCCCTGGCCCGCGGTCAGATGATCCACACCGCCGACGATCAGACGGTCAAGCCGCGGCGCGGGCCTGTTGGGAGGGATACCGGGGGCGGGGGTCATGACGGCTCCGGCGCCGCGGCCTATCGGCCCGGCTGGAGCCGGTCCACCAGCGCATCGAGCGCGACTTCCTCCTGGTCCCCGGTCTCCATGTCACGCAATGTGGCAGCGTTGCGCGCGAGTTCGTCGGACCCCAATATCAGCGCATAAGAGGCGCCGAGGCGGTCGGCGCGCTTCATCCGCCGGCTGAGATTGCCGGAGAATCCCATATCGGCGGCGATCCCGGCAAGGCGCAGGCGCTGGGTGATCTTGAAGGCTTCGGCCTGGACATCGGCGCCGACCGGGACCACCACCACCGGCCGCGGCACCGCAACCCCCGCGCCCAGGAGCATGGCCAGGCGTTCGATCCCGGCGGCCCAGCCCACCCCCGGCGTTGGCGGGCCGCCCATGGTTTCGACCAGTCCGTCGTAGCGTCCGCCCGCCAGCACCGTCCCTTGGGCGCCGAGGTGCTCGGTGGTGAACTCGAATGCGGTGTGGCAATAGTAATCGAGCCCACGCACCAGGCGCGGGTTGATCTTATAGGCGATGGAAAGATCGTCGAGCCCCGCGCGCACCCGGTCGAAAAAAGCCCGCGCATCGTCGGTCAGGTAATCGCTGAAGACCGGCGCCTCGGCCACCACCTCGCGATCCCCCTGGTCCTTGGAATCGAGGATGCGCAGCGGGTTGCGCTCGAGCCGCTGCAGGCTGTCCTCGGACAATCGGTCTTTATGCGCGGTCAGGTACCCGACCAGAACCTCGCGATAGGCGGCCCGGCTCGCGCTGTCGCCGAGGGTGTTGAGTTCGAGCACCGTGTGGGAAGCGACCCCAAGGGCGTGGAGGATGTGGGCCGCCAGCGCGATGACCTCGACGTCGCCGATGGGCTGGGCCGCGCCCAGCAGCTCGACGCCGATCTGATGAAACTGCCTGAGGCGCCCCTTCTGCGGCCGCTCGTGACGGAACATCGGGCCCTGATAGAACAGTTTGAGCGGCAGGCTCTGGCCGAGACCGCCGGAAATCAGCGCCCGGGCGATCCCCGCGGTGCCCTCGGGACGCAGCGTGATCTCGTCGCCCGAACGGTCGGCGAAGGTGTACATCTCCTTGGTGACGATGTCCGAGGTATCCCCCAGGGTGCGCTTGAAGACCTCGGTGAATTCGAAGATCGGCGTCGACATCTCGACGTAGCCGTAGCGCTCCGCCAGGTCGCGCGCGCTCTCCACGATGCGGCGATGCAGGCGGCTCTGCTCGGGCAAAATGTCATGGGTGCCGCGCACCGGCTGAAGCTGATCCAAACCCCTCCCCCCGGACTAACCGCGCGCGCCGGTCTTGGTCGGGCGCTTCGCCCCGGCGCCGGGCCGGGAACCGGTGCCCTCGTCTCCGGACTCGATCTCCGCCGCCCGACGCTCCACCAATTCGACGATATGGTCGATCATCTCGTCGCTGCTGGTCTTGTGGTCGGTGACCCCGCCAATATAGACCATGTGGGTGCCGTTGCCGCCGCCGGTGATGCCGATGTCGGTCTCGCGCGCCTCTCCCGGCCCGTTGACGACGCAGCCGATGATCGAGAGCGTCATCGGGGTGGTGACATGGGCGAGCCGTTCCTCCAGTTTGGCGACGGTTTCGATCACCTCGAACTGCTGGCGCGCGCAGGACGGGCACGCGATGACGGTGACCCCCTTGTGGCGGAGGTTAAGCGCCTTGAGGATCTCGAACCCGGCATGAATTTCCTCGACCGGATCGGCGGACAGCGACACGCGGATGGTGTCGCCGATCCCTTCCCACAGCAGGACGCCGAGGCCGATGGCGGATTTCACGGTGCCGGTCCTTAGGCCCCCCGCCTCGGTGATGCCGAGGTGCAATGGATAGTCGCAGACCTGCGCCAATTGGCGATAGGCGCCGACGGCGAGGAAGACGTCGGATGCTTTCACCGAAACCTTGAAATCGAAGAAATCGTTGTCCTCGAGGATGCGGATATGCCGCAGGGCGCTCTCCACCAGGGCCTCGGGACAGGGCTCGGCGTATTTCTCCAGCAGGTCGCGCTCCAGGGACCCGGCATTGACCCCGATGCGCATGGAACAGCCGTGGTCCCGGGCCGCGGCGACGACCTCGCGAACGCGGTCCATGGAGCCGATGTTGCCCGGATTGATGCGCAGGCAGGCGGCGCCCGCCTCGGCGGCCTCGATGGCGCGGCGGTAATGGAAGTGGATATCGGCGACGATCGGCACCTTGACGGCGGCGACGATCTCGGCCAGCGCCCGGCTGGAGTCCTCGTCGGGGCAGGACACGCGGACGATGTCCGCCCCGACGTCTTCCAATGCCTCGATCTGGGCGATGGTCGCGGCCACGTCGGTGGTCGGCGTGTTGGTCATGGACTGAACCGAAATCGGCGCATCGCCGCCCACGGCGACGGGCCCGACATGGATCTGCCGGGTCTTGCGCCTCTCGATATCTCGGAACGGCCGAATGCTCATTATCTATCCCCGGATGCCCGGCGCCGCGCAAAATGCCCGAACCGTCGACACCCGTCCGCCCCATAACTGCGGCGGATTCCCAAAAAAATCAAGGCGTGCGTCCCTCAGCGCGCGTATGCGGTGCCGGCCTTCAGCCGCTCCGGATCAAGGATAATGTTGCGACGCACCGCGCCATAGGGCCCGAGAGCCGGCACCGGCACCCCGTCGACCAGGATCTCCAGCCCACCGGCATTTCCGGTGGTGAGCTTGAGACCGTCCTGGGGCGGAACCACGTAGACGCTGCCCTGCCTGAGGATCCGGCTGGTGAGAAGGGTCCCGCTGGGAGCGCGGACCTGCACCCAACTGTCGGCGGTTGCCCGCAACTGGATCCGCGCGGCGCCGGTGGCGGAGGACGGCGAAACCGCCGGGCTCGACGGCGCGGCGACCGTGGGGGCCGGGTCCGGAGGTGCGGCGGCGACGGCGTCGGGTGCCGCCTCGGCCGCTTCGGCCGCGGCTGGCGCCGGCGTCGCCGGCTCCAGGGATGGGGCTGCTGTCGGCGGCGGTTCCACGGGCATCGTCGCGTCGGCGGATGCCGCGGGCGCCGTTGCCTCCGGGCCGGCGGCCAAAGGCGGCGGCGGGGACGGCGTTGGGTCTTCCGCCGTGCCCTCGGCTGCGGTCGCATCGGTCTCGGCGGGGGCCATCTTGTCCGGGGACGGGGGCACCGAGTCCCGATCCGCCTCGCCCGGCGGCGAAGACTTCTCAACCGGCGCTCCTTCGTCCGGTGCGGTTGCCGCCGGCGGCGCCGTTTCCGTGGCGAGCATCAGATTGCGGGGGACCTCGGAAATGAGGTCCGTGAACCGAAGGTTCTTGGCGTTGAGGTAGTACCACAACCCGTAGCCCGCCACCGCCACCAGGACTCCGATTAAGACGATGGCGCCCCGGGGAATGCGGCTCTCCTGGACGGGCGTGAGGAAATCCAGTTTGGCCGTGGGCGCGGCGCCGGAGATTTCTATCTTGAATTGCCGCGCCAGCTGATCCCCGTCGAGGCCCAGGTGACGGGCGTAGCTGCGTACGAAGCCGACCGCATAGGCGGCGCCGGGCAGGGCATCGTAATTCCCCGCCTCGAGGGCCTCGAGAAATTCCCTGCGGATGCGCAGGGTTTCGGCGATTTCACTGAGATCGCCACCGAGCGCCTCGCGGTGCTCGCGAAGATCCTGCCCGGTGGCCCCGGTGACGCCCTCGGCGTCCTTCGGACCGCTGCCAGTTTGCGCGCCGGGAGACCGTTCGCTCATTTCAACCTCGTCATTGATGTCGGCGGGGCGTTCCACATCGCGTCCGGCCCTTGCAGAGACAGCCAGGGCCGACACCACCAAGCCGCTCTCATTGTAAGCAAGTTCAAGCCTCCGGGCCAGCCGGCATCTCCGGCCCGGCGCAGAGATCGGCCGCCGACGGTCCACGCCGCGAGCGGGACCTCCGGCCTACACGACCACGCCGTGATCTTGGGCAAAGGCTCGGAGCCGGTCACGGAGGCTCCGTTCGGAGCTGTCCAGGACGGTTCGCATATAGTCCGATAGAGCGCGCCGGCGCAAGGATCGAACCATGGACTTGACCGGACCAATGGCCGGGGCCGACAGGGATAACGAGCGATAGCCCAAGCCGATCAAGGCCATCGCGTCCAGTGGCCGGCTGGCCATCTCGCCGCACAACGATATCGGCAGCTTCCCCTTGTCGGCGATTTTGACGACATCCCGGAGCACCCGGAGGGCCGCCGGGGAAAGCGGGTCGTACCGCTCCGCCATGCGGGGATTGCCCCGGTCGGTTGCAAACAGGAACTGCAAGAGATCGTTGGATCCGACCGAGAGGAAATCGACACGATCGGCCAGCGCCGGCAATTGCCAGAGCAGCGACGGCACCTCGACCATGACGCCGATCGCGAGTTTTTTCGGCAAGGTGCGGCCCCCGGCCTTCTCCCGCGCCAGCTCCATGTCCAGAACCTCGCGGGCGAGATCATATTCCGCGACCTCGGCGATCATCGGGAACATCACCGCAAGGGGGCGTCCGTCGGCGGCGCGCACCAGGGCACGAACCTGTTGGCGTAGCATCGCCGGCCGATCGAGGGCGATGCGGATGGCGCGCCAGCCGAGGGCGGGATTTTCCCCCGCCTCGCTCTCGAAATAGGGCAGTTCCTTGTCACCACCAACATCGAGGGTGCGGAACACCACCGGCTTGCCTTGGGCCTGGTCCAGCACCGTCTTGTAGAGCGCGGCCTGGGCCTCGACATCGGGATAGGCGGCCCGCACCATGAAGGGGATCTCGGTGCGAAACAGCCCGATGCCGTCGGCGCCGGTGGATTGGAGCTGAGGGACGTCGAGCTCCAGGCCAGCATTGAGGTTGAGTGTCACCTCGGTACCGTCGAGGGTGACGGTGGGCAGGTCGCGCAGGCGGGCGAAGGCTTGGCGCCGGGCGGCCCTGAGCCGTAAGGTCTCGGCGAATCCCTGCTGCACGTCCTCGACCGGGCGCACGAAGACCTGTCGGTTCTCCGCGTCTACGATCACGGTGTCGCCGGCATCGACTTTGGTGAACAGATCCTTGACCTGACCGATGACGGGAATATCGAGGGCACGGGCAACGATCGAGACATGGGCGGTGGGCGAACCGCCTTCCATGATCAGGCCGCGCAGGCGCCCGGGATCGTATTCCAGCAGCTCCGCCGGACCGACCGAACGCGCCACAACGACGACGTCGTCCGGCAGGGTGCGCCGGTGGGCGCGGTTTGCGCCCCCGGTCAGCCGCTGCAGGAGCCTGAGCGACAGATCGTCCATGTCGTCCAGCCGTTCGCGCAGATAAGCATCGCTGATCTGGCTGCGCCGCATCTGGATGTTTTCCCGTACCTGCTGGACCGCAGCCTCGGCCGTGAGGCCGGAGCGAATGGCGTCCGAGATGCGCGTGATCCAGCCGCTGTCGGAGGCGATCATGCGGTAGGCATCGAGGACGTCGCGATGCTCACCGGCATCGGCCAGTTCGCCAAGCCCGAAAAGCCGGTCGAGATCCTGATGGATGGCCGCCACCGCCTTGTCGAGCCGCAGCTGCTCGGCCTCGGGGTCCTCAGCGACCACCGTGCGGATGGCGATGTCGGGACGGTGGATCACCGCCTTTCCCATGGCCATGCCGCCGTTGAGCGCGACCCCGTCCAGGCGCATCGGCAGAAGCGCGTTGCCCTCGGCCGGAGCGCGCTCGCCGGGATTGACCAGCTCGCCGCTGGCCACCAGCTCGGCCAGGACCATGGCGGTGATCTGCATGGCCTCGATTTCCTCGTCGCTGTAGCTGCGTGCCCTCTTGTTCTGGACCACAAGCACGCCGGCGACGCGGCCGGACCGCAGGATCGGCACGCCCATCAACGAGCGGTAGACATCCTCACCGGTTTCCGGGCGATAGGCGAAGGCGGGATGGGACTGGGCGTCGGCGAGGGCCAAGGGCTGGGCATGGGCGGCGATTTCACCGACCAGCCCCTCGCCCACGCGAAGGCGGGTCTGATGCACCGCGCGGCGGCGCAGCCCCTTGGTGGCGAAGAGCTCCAGAACCTCGCCGGCGCGCAGGATATAGACCGAGCAGACCTCGGCAACCATCCCCGCAGCAATGACCTGGACCACCTTGTCCAGCTTCGCTTGGGCGGTGCCCTCGCCGGCCATGACGTCCCTGATTCGTCCCAACAGCCGGCGCGGCCCCACCCCTGTCGGGACCGCCTGCATTATTCCGTGGTCTCCATTCGGTGCCGGTCCACCAGCGCCTCGATACATTGCCCGACCAGCTCTTCCAATATGTCGGCGGTGGACTGCTCCTTGTCCACCATCCCCACCGACTGGCCCGCCATCATCGAGCCGTTCTCCACGTCGCCGTCGATGACGGCACGGCGCAGTGCCCCGGCCCAGAAACGCTCGATTTCCAGTTGCGCCTGCTTCTGATCCAACTCGCCATTCTCGACCGCCGCGATGACATCGCGTTGACGCTGGAGGAAGGCCTCGGTCGCCTTGTTGGCCAGCGCCCGGACGGGAATAACCGGGAAGCGCGGGTCCAGTTGCACCGACAGCACGGCATCGCGCGCCTGGGCCCGGATGAAGGCCTTCTTGAAGGCCTCGTGGGCAATCGATTCATGGGCGCAGACGAAACGCGTGCCGATTTGCACGCCCGATGCGCCCATTTCGAGATAGCTGACGATGGCTTCCCCCCGGCCGATGCCGCCGGCGACGAAAACCGGCACCTCCTCGATCAGGGGCAAGATTTCCTGAGCCAGCACCGAGGTCGCCACCGGCCCGGTATGGCCGCCGGCCTCCATCCCTTCGATGACGATGGCGTCGGCGCCGATGCGCACCAGCCGCTTGGCGATGACCGGTGCCGGCGCGAAGCACAACACCCGCGCGCCACCGTCCTTGAGACGGGCGATGGATGCCGTGGCAGGGAGGCCGCCGGCCAACACCACATGCCCGGTGCCCGCTTCGAGGCAGACATCGATCAGCTGATCGAGCTCCGGATGCATGGTGATGAGGTTGACGCCGAACGGCTCCGTGGTCAGCGCCTTGGTGCCGGCGATTTCCTCGGCCAGCAATTCCGGCGTCATGGCGCCGCAGGCGATCACCCCGAAACCGCCGCCGTTGGAGATGGCCGCCACCAGATGGCGCTCGGACACCCAGCTCATGGCCCCGCCCATGATGGCGTAGCGGGTTCCCAAAAATTCTCGGCCGCGCCGCCACAGAGCCTCCAATCGCCGTTCTGCCGCAGCGCGCGCCATCGCGTCAATCCGCGTCCAGGTTGTAGGCGGCGTGCAGTGTCCTGACCGCCAGCTCTGTATAGTCTTCGGCAACGAGCACGGAAATCTTGATCTCCGAGGTCGAGATTACCTGGATATTGATGCCCTTTTCGGCCATCGCCTGGAACATCTTCTGGGCGACACCGGCATGGCTGCGCATGCCCACGCCGATGACGGAAATCTTCACCACATTGGGGTCTTCGACCAAGGATTCATAGCCCAAGGTGTCGCGCGCCGCCTCCAGCACCTCCATGGCCGCCTGAAGATCCCCCTTGGTGACGGTGAAGGTGAGATCGGTGGCCTTGCCGTCCTCGGACACGTTCTGGACAATCATGTCGACATTGATATCGGCTTCGCTCAGCGGCCCGAAAATGGCCGCCGCCACCCCGGGCCGGTCGGGGACCCGGATCAGCGTGACCTTGGCTTCGTCCCGCGAATAGGTGATCCCGCTGACCAGTTCTTGTTCCAGCATCTCTTCCTCGTTGACAACCAGAGTGCCCGGGCAATCCGCGAAGCTGGACAGCACCTGCAGGCGCACGTCGTGCTTCATGGCCAGCTCGACGGACCGGGTGTGCAGGACCTTGGCGCCAAGCGACGCCATCTCGAGCATCTCTTCGTAGGTGATTTTATCCAGCTTGCGGGCCTTGGCAACGACCCTTGGGTCGGAGGTGTAGACGCCGTCGACGTCGGTGTAGATGTCGCAACGCTCCGCGTTCAGTGCCGCGGCCAGGGCCACGGCGGTGATGTCGGACCCGCCGCGCCCCAGGGTGGCGATGCGGTTATCCTCCGAAATCCCCTGAAACCCGGCCACGACCTGGACCTCTCCGGCCGCCAGTCCGCGCTTGAGCCCCTCGGTCTCGATCTCGGTGATGCGCGCCCGCCCGGCGACGCCGTCGGTATGAATCGGTACCTGCCAACCGAGCCAGGAGCGCGCCTTGAGGCCGCGACTGCTGAGGACACTGGCGAGCAGGCCGGTGGTGACCTGTTCGCCGGTAGACACCACCGAATCGTATTCGCACGATTCCGGACCGCCTCCGGCCTCCTCGACCCAGGCGACCAGCTGGTTGGTGACACCGGCCATCGCCGAAAGCACGACCGCGACCTGGTTGCCGGCGGCGCACGCCGCCTCGACCTTGTCGGCGACGGCTTTGATCCGGTCCAGATCGGCAACCGACGTGCCGCCGAATTTCTGCACGATGACCGCCATACGTTATCGTCCCAACACAGTTGTCCGCTGATGACGCGCCGCTCGGGGCAATCGCCCCCGCCGCCGCGATCGGGCCAAGGGGAGAATAAAACCATGCCGGCGGCAGGCCGCTTTGGCGGCTTGCCCCGGCGCGGGCGCCAATTCATACTCTGGAACGTTGGCCCAGGCAAGTCCGGGCGCCTTGAAACCGGTAATATCTTATTGAAATGTCAGGATCATCAGACAACGCCCAAGACGGCCGCCGGAAATCCGGTCCGGCCCCGCTCGACCCTTCGGTCGATGCCGCCGAGGTCGCCGGTTTCGAAGCTTTGGCGGGGCGATGGTGGGACCCGGACGGCCCGTTCCGCCCCCTGCACCGGTTCAACCCGGTGCGGGTCGGCTTCATTCGCGAGCGAGCCTGCGCCCATTTCGACCGTGCCGCCGCCGAGCCGCAGCCCCTTGCCGGCCTCTCCCTGCTCGACATCGGCACCGGCGGCGGGCTCGTGGCGGAACCGATGGCGCGCCTCGGCGCCGCCGTGACCGGCATCGATCCGGCCGAGAAAAACATCGCCGCCGCCACCGCCCACGCCGAGGCCGTGGGGCTCGGCATCGCCTACCGTGCGACCACGGCGGAATCCCTCGCCGCCGGGGGCGGACAATTCGATATCGTGCTGGCGCTGGAAACCGTCGAACATGTCGCCGAGCTCGACACCTTCCTCGATGCCGCCACCCGGCTGGTCGCGCCCGGGGGATTGTTTGTCGCGGCAACGCTGAATCGCACCGCAAAGGCCTATGCCCTCGCCATTGTCGGCGCCGAATATGTCCTTGGTTGGCTACCTCGCGGCACCCATGACTGGAACAAATTCATCACCCCGGCCGAACTGACCGCCGCCATCGAGGCCAAGGGCCTCAACATCGGCGAGCTCACAGGCGTGACCTTTAACCCGCTGACCGCAAGCTGGCGGCTCAGCCGCGATACCGCCGTCAACTACATGGTCACCGCCCGCAAGGGCCCATGACCGCAAGCGCGCGCCTGACGATAACCAATCCCGCGGGCCCGCTGGTGACCCGCGGCCCGCGGTCAAACACGTAAGTTCAGAAAGATCCGCGCGGCCGCGCTCCGAGGCGGGCTAAGCGCCCCAGACGTCATCGTACCGCGCGGTGCCGTTATCTGCGGGGAAGTCGCGGTTGGTGGTGACCCGCGATGCCTTTTGGAAGGTCAACCCGGTAATCAGAAAGCCGAAGGCGACGAGGACGTGCAGGACGATCAGCTCGCCGTACCAAA
The DNA here is from genome assembly GCA_033720855.1 of Alphaproteobacteria bacterium. GTDB lineage: Bacteria > Pseudomonadota > Alphaproteobacteria > SMXQ01 > SMXQ01 > SMXQ01. The sequence continues at coordinate 8,532 of JAWWBR010000065.1, read as the reverse complement.
ACCAAGCACCGGCCGACGCGCAAAAAATTGTCGTCCACATGACGGAGAGAAACAACATGACCTGAAAGCGTTGCGCCGGCGCCAGGTTTCGCAGGGGGTTGACGTTCGAATCCATGACCGCGCGATAGGAAGACACCATCGAAAGCTCCTTCGTTCGTAGTTGGTGGTGGTACGTGCGGCCCGCCCGGACGGATCATCGATGGGGCCGGCCGCCCCCCTCGGCTCCCCGGACGCCGCTTTCGGGTTACGGTGGCGCCTTGCGGATCGCCCTCGCCGTGCGGCGAATGGCGCGCTGCTCCGCCTCCGCCATGCGGTCCCAGGTGCCATAGACCAACGCCATCCGCCGGTTGTCTTTGAGCTTGCTTCGATTGCGCGCCAAAAAGTCCCAATAGAGCGCATTGAACGGGCACGCGTCGGTACCGCTTCTCTTCTTCACGTCGAAGCGGCACTCGCCACAGTAATCGGACATCTTGTCGATGTAACGGCCGCTCGCGGCATAGGGCTTGGTGGCGAGGGTGCCGCCGTCGGCGTACTGGCTCATTCCCAGGGTGTTGGGCAGTTCGACCCATTCGTAAGCATCGAGATAGACGGCGAGATACCATTCGTGAACCGATGCCGGATCGACTCCGGCCAGCATCGCGAAATTGCCGGTCACCATCAGCCTCTGGATGTGATGCGCGTAGGCCGCATCGCGGGTCTGGCCGATGGCGGCGGCGAGACAGGCCATCTCCGTCTCCCCGGTCCAGTAGAACTCGGGCAGGGGACGATGGTGAGCGAAGAAATTACTCTCCCGGTAAGCAGGCATCTCGTGCCAATAGATGCCGGCGACGAATTCGCGCCAGCCGATGACCTGACGGATGAAGCCCTCGGCAGCGTTCAGCGGAACGCGGCCCCGGCGATAGGCGCGTTCGACCTTCTTGCAGACCGCCAGCGGGTCGAGGAGACCGGCGTTGATATGCATCGATGCGAGAGAATGGAACAGGTAAGGGCTGTGGCCGGCCATGGCATCCTGGTAATCGCCGAACAGCGCCAGCCTGTTCTCGATGAAGTCATCGAACGCCCGCACCGCCTGTCGCCTGGTCACGGCAAGCCGAAACGGGGCAAGAGCCCCGAAATTGTCCGGAAACGCACGCTCGACGAGGTCGAGCACCTCCGCCGTCATGCGGTCGGGTTTGAAGGTCTTGGGCGGCGGAATATCGAGCCGGCGGGGCAGCGGCTTGCGGTTGTCGCGGTCGAAATTCCAGCGGCCGCCGACGGGCCCGTCCTTGTCCATGAGCAGGCCCGTCTTGCGCCGCATCATGCGATAGAAATCCTCCAGCCTGAGGCGCTTGCGGCCCTCGGCCCAATTGGCGAAATCCGCTCGGCTGCAAAGGAACCGGTCATCTGCCAAAACCTCGACGTCGACGCCGAGCGCCTGCGGCCAAGCGGCGATCTCCTCCGTCAGCCGCCATTCGCCGGGCGCGGTCAAAAGCAGCGACTCCGCCCGGTGTCGTTTCAAAGCGCGCGCGACCTCGCCACGGAAAGACCCGGTATTGCCCCGACTTCGCAATTTGACGTAATCGACGGTCCAGCCCGACGCCTCGAGCTCGGCGGCGAAGTGGCGCATGGCCGAAAAAATGAAGGCGATTTTTTTCCTGTGATGCGGAACGTATCGGGTTTCTTCGTCGATCTCCGCCATCAGCACCACATCGCGCGGGCGGTCGGCCCGGCGCAGGGACGACATCTTCCGCGACAGTTGGTCGCCAAACACCAAGATCAGGCGCCGCGGGCTATTCTCGGACATGGGCTTTTTGCAAGTGATCCTCGTCATATTCGTGATCGTATACGTTAGAGACACGCAACCGGACCACGGCACGAAATCTATGGCGCAAGACCCCGTCATTTTCTGGTTCCGCCAGGATCTCAGGCTCGAGGACAATCCGGCGCTTCGCGCGGCGGCCAAGACCGGCCGTCCGCTTGTGGCGATCTACATTCTCGACGAGGGTACCGCCGGCGCCTGGCCCATGGGCGGGGCAAGCAGGTGGTGGCTGCATCGCAGTCTCGCCGCGCTCCGGGATGACCTCCAAGGGCGAGGTGTCGGCCTGGTCCTGCGCCGGGGCGACGGCGCCGAGATCCTCCCCGCCCTGGCGACGGAACTCGGGGCTCGCGGCGTCTACTTCACCCGTGCCTACGAGCCTGCCGCGGCGGCAAAAGAAAACTCCGTCGCCGAAAAGCTGTCCGAGAGCGGCGTCGAAGCCCATCGCTTCGGCGGCGCGCTGCTGTTCGAGCCCGACGCCATCACCACCAAAGCGGGCGAGCCGTTCAAGGTGTTTACCCCGTTCTACAAGGCCTGCCTGGCCGAGACGGTCCCTCAGCCCGTGCGCGGGGTGCCGGAGCTCCACCCTTGTGACGCTCGGCCCGGCGGGGACAGTCTCGAGGACTGGGGCCTCCTGCCGACGGCGCCCGATTGGAGCGGCGGTTTGCGGGAAAGCTGGACTCCGGGCGAAGCCGGCGCCAAGGATCGCCTCGAGACCTTCCTCATGGATGCCCTCGAAACCTATCCCGAGGGGCGGGACCGGCCGGGGGACCAGGCGACCTCGCGCCTCTCGCCGCACCTTCATTTCGGCGAGATCAGCCCCCGGGCGCTGTGGCACAGGGTCGACATGCAGGCCAAGGCGCGCGAGCCGTCGCTTGCCGGCGCCGCATCGGCTTATCTGCGGGAGCTGGTCTGGCGAGAATTCTCCTATCACCTGCTGTTCCATTTCCCCGACCTTCCCGAGGCGCCTTTCAGGCCTCAGTTCGCGGATTTCCCTTGGCTGAACGACCGCGATGCGCTTGCCGCCTGGCAGCGCGGGCGGACCGGCTATCCGCTGGTCGACGCCGGCATGCGGGAGCTGTGGCACCGGGGCTGGATGCACAACCGCGTGCGGATGGTCACCGCCTCTTTCCTGGTCAAACATCTGCTGATCCCCTGGCAAGAAGGAGAGCGGTGGTTCTGGGACACGCTGGTCGATGCGGACCTCGCCAATAATGCCGCGAGCTGGCAGTGGGTCGCCGGCTGCGGCGCCGACGCCGCCCCCTATTTCCGCATCTTCAACCCGGTGCTGCAGGGCCAAAAGTTCGATCCCGACGGGCGCTACGTGCGGGACTGGGTGCCGGAACTGGCCGCGCTTCCGGACAAGTTCATCCACTGCCCCTGGGAGGCCCCGGCGGACCTGCTGAGGGAGAACGGCATCCGCCTTGGCCACGATTACCCTGAGCCGATCGTCGAGCACGCCTTCGCCCGCGCCCGCGCCCTGGAAAAGCTGAACGAAATCAGATAATTCTCGGCCGCCGAGGGCGGCACGCGGGAAAAACCCCACATCGGTCAGAACGGGATGGCGCTTCCGTCCCAGGCGAAAAAACCCCCCGAATCCTCCGGCCCCAAGCCATCCAAAACGGTGAGAAGGGCACCCGCGGCATCGCCCGGCGAAAATAGCCTGCCACGCGGCACACCGGCCTGAAAGGGTCGGGAAAGCTCCGTATCGACGGTCCCCGGATGGAGGGCGACGCAAAGCGCCGACGGATTTCGCTGTTCGAGTTCCACCGACAGGGTCTTGATGATCATGTTCAGGGCGGCCTTGGAGGCGCGATAGGCGTGCCAGCCTCCAAGCCGGTTGTCGGCAATGCTGCCGACCCGCGCCGATAGGACAGCGAATGCGGCTTTCCGGTCCTTGGTGAGGCAGGGCAAAAAATGTTTGGCGACCAAGGCCGGGCCGATGGTGTTGACCCGAAACGCCCGCGCCATGACATCGGCCCTCAGGCTGCGCCACGTCTTTTCGGGCTGCAGGCGATCCCCGTCATGCAGGAGGCCGGTGGCGACGATGACCAGACTGAGGGCCTCGGCCCGTGACCGGATGGTATCGGCGGCCTTGGCGATCGATGCCTCGTCTTCGAGATCGATATTGAGGGTCTGGGTTCCGTCGTCTTCGGATGCGGTTCCGGATCGCGACAGACGAAAGACCTGGGATACATCGGGCGATTGTTGAAGATGCTCGGCAAAGGCGCCGCCGATACCACCCGAGGCGCCGATCACGGCGACATTCAGGCCCGTACCGAAGGATCGCAGGGAAACCGGGTCGATGGTCGGCGCTTGGTCCACCGTCACGCTCTCCATGTCTCGAACTGCGCCGCCGCCTTGGCTCGGCCGTTTTGAAACGCATACCCGGCCCGCGCGCCCAGGCACCAATCTCCGCCCAGGAAAAGCGAGCCATCGGCGACACCAAGGTCGGGCGCGCCAAGCGGCGCGATCGTCTGGGCATATGCGCAAGCCGTCCCGGCGACACCGGCACCGATGACGGCCACGCGGCGTACTGAGTCTTCACTGAGTCTGGTCGCCATGGCTGCCCTGAACTGCTCGTCCTTCGATGAACCAAATCGCTAGTCTTTACGTATCGAGACTGAATTTGGATCGATCATGAAGAGGGCACGCCGGGTGAAAAGACGGCCGGAAACGGATAGGGAAAACGGGATCACGGCGGACGCGCCTGAATCGGGACAGGAATCGGTTTGGGATTACCCCCGGCCGCCGCGCCTGGAACGGGTCGACGAGCGGCTGCGGGTCGAGTTCGGCGGCGAGACCGTGGCCGAAACATGCGAAGGCCTGAGGGTCCTGGAGACGAGCCATCCGCCGGTTTACTACTTTCCGCCCCGGGACGTGCAGAACCGGTTTCTCGTCACAGCGCCCGGACAATCGTTTTGCGAGTTCAAGGGCATCGCCCATTACTGGTCGCTCGAGGTCAACGGCCGATGCGCCCCGCGCGCGGCTTGGAGCTATGCCGCTCCCCGCCCGGCTTATGAAGATCTCAAGGGCTGCCTCGCGTTCTATGCCTCGCGAGTGGATGCCTGCTGGGTGGGGACCGAACGGGTGGAACCCCAGGCCGGGGATTTCTATGGCGGCTGGATCACCTCCCGGGTGGTCGGCCCGTTCAAAGGCGGACCCAACACCCTTGGCTGGTGACCGCGCCTCCGCCCGCAGCCAAGCGCCCGACCCATCGTCCATGCCGTTCGACCCACAACCACTTTCGAAGGCCCGCGACATTCTCGGTCTTTTGGCCTGCGTCGGGCTATGCCTGGGGGTATCGGCCATTGGCGGCGCGGTCACGGCATCCAGCGTCGACACCTGGTACCAGACGCTCGCCAAGCCCGTTTTCAACCCGCCCGACTGGGTCTTCGCGCCGGTCTGGACCGCCCTCTACCTGCTGATGGCGGTCGCCGCCTGGCGCATTTGGCGCGGCGGCGAGACTCCGGGGCGGCGCCGCGCCCTCGGCGCCTTCTTTGCGCAGCTTGCACTCAATCTCACCTGGTCGATCCTCTTCTTCGGTGCCAGGCGCATCGATCTCGCCCTGATCGAGATCGCGGTCCTGCTCGCAGCCATCATCGTCACCGCCGCCCTGTTCCGGCGGATCGATCGCTTTGCCGGGAGTCTGCTCGCACCCTACGCGCTCTGGGTCGCGTATGCCGCGGCACTGAACTTCGAATTGTGGCGGCTCAATTGATCGGCCCGCAGGCCTAAGCCGATCTGCGCACCCACCAATCCCATCTATCCACCCGGGCCCCGATTACGGTATCTTGTCCGACGAACGGAGTGGGTTCCCAAAACGGAAGAGATGGAGATATGTCCGAGGGACACGGTGACATCACCAAGGCCGCCTTGCTCACGGAAGACGAGCGCGAGCAGAGCGTGGTCATAACCGACCCGGCGCAGCCCGGAAATCCGATCGTCTTCGTGAGCGACGAGTTCGAGACTCAGACCGGATATGCACCCGAAGAGGTGCTCGGCCGGAACTGTCGCTTCCTTCAGGGGCCGGAGACGGACCCGGCTGCCGTCGAGGCGATCCGCGAGGCGCTTAAGGCGAAATCCGAGATCACCCTAGACATCCTCAACTACAAGAAGGACGGCACCAAATTCTGGAACCGGCTGCGCATCCGTCCGTTATACGGCGATGATGGAGAGGTCATGTTTTTTGCCGGGGCACAGAACCCCATCGCCCCCGATGAGGTGCGGGCCGGAGCCGCGGACGTGATCGAGGATTGAGGCGGCGAGCGTTTTCCGTGGGGCGGCCATGTATTTACCCGGCGCGCCCCTCTTCCGGCGCCTATACGCCGGTTTCCAGTTTCAGAATGTCGGGTACCGGCGCGTCGTCGCCATCGGCCAAAATGCAGGACAAATTCCAATGTTTGGTCAGCAGCGCTGTCCAGCTGCCGGTCTGGGCGGAGACGTGAATCTCCAAAAGGCCTTCGCCCTTGATGTCCCGTACCGCCGCCAGGTGTTCGTCGAAATCCGAAACCAACTGTTCGACCATCTCCTCTCGCTCGGTGCAAACCACCTCCTCGGCCTTCACGTGGGTGGGCAGGAAAAGAAACAGAGAGAGGGCGACGGATGGCAAAAGCGAACGGCGTATCATGACTTTCATCCCGTGTTGGAGTGCTTATTAAGGTTACGCGCGATGAAACGATTTGGATTACCCCACCCGCGACGCTAGGCAGCGCACCTCGCGCCACCCGCTGGACGGCCAGCACCGACAGGTCGTTGATCAAACCTCTCGCCCGGTTCCGCTAGCCAAGGACGGGACGCAACCCCTTCATAACTTTTTTCGGGGTTCTGGGCCGCGATCGCACTCCCGTGCGGCCCGGCAATAAAATTTTTCCCCTTCCCATGATCCGCATCGCTGCCCGCTGCGTAACCCGTGTACTGAGCCACGGAGCGGGCAGCGCCCGCGCACTTTTGAAAGGATTTAAATATGACCCGTTGGATCTCCTGCTTGGCGGCGGTCGCCGCCCTTTTCACCCTCGCCGTTGGTACCGGTTCGGTCAATGCGGGTGGGTACGGTTACAAGGAAGCCACCATGAAGGCCCCGTCGATGGACATCGTCGACGTGGCGTCCAGCGCTGGCAGCTTCAACACCCTGGTCGCTGCGGTTAAGGCCGCCGACCTGGTCGAGACCCTGAAGAGCAAGGGCCCGTTCACGGTGTTTGCGCCGACCGACGCCGCTTTCGCCAAATTGCCCGCAGGCACGCTCGAGTCCCTGCTGAAGCCCGAAAACAAGGCCAAACTGCGCGCGATCCTCACCTATCACGTTCTCTCCGGTAAGGTTGCCTCGAGCGACATCGCCGGCAAGTCCCTGTCCGTTCCCACGGTCCAGGGCAGCAAGGTGCAGGTGAATGCCACCAAGGGCGTGATGGTCGACAACGCGATGGTCACCAAGGCCGACATCGAGGCCTCCAACGGGATCATCCACGTGATCGATACCGTGATCCTGCCCAAGGACTAAACGCCGAAACGCGCCCTGAAGTCGCGTTTATTCTGAAGGCCCGCCGCATGATCGCGGCGGGCCTTTCGCGTGGCCGACCAGTGACTTGCAGCGTTCCGCCCGGCGACCGGTCCACCCCGGATTTGGATAACGGGCCCAAGAATGCTACTTTTATTTGGAGCGGGATATAAATCCCGGCCTTCCGCAACTAAGGGAGTGAATTGCATGAAACCGAAGCGACTTCATTTGGGAATAGGGCTCATCGCCCTTATGGGCGCGGCCGCGATGGCCACCCCGGCATCGGCCGATGCGATCGCCAAGTTCTACAAGGGCAAAAGGATGCAGATGCTGGTGGGTTCCTCGCCCGGTGGCGGCTACGATACCTATGCCCGCCTCGTGACCCGCCATATCAGCCGCCATCTTCCCGGCAGCCCCAGCTGGATCGTCAAGAACATGCCGGGCGCCGGCGGCCTCATCGTCACCAATTTCCTCGCCAACGTCGCCCCCCAGGACGGCTCGGTGATCGCGATGATGCAGCGCAACGTGGCGCTGGTCCAGCTTATGGGCGAGAAGCAGGCGCGTTTCAAAGCCAAGGATCTCAACTGGATCGGCAGTCTCGCCAATGAGGCCGGCGTCTGCGCCGTGGACAAGCGGTCCGGTGTGAAATCCTTCGATGACGTGTTTAACAAGACCGTGCTGATGGGCGGCACCGGCCCCAACGATCTCGAGATCCAGCCGGCCATGATGAACAACATGCTCGGCACGCGGTTCCAGCTAGTCAAGGGCTACCCGTCGACGCCGCCGGTCCATCTCGCCATCCAGCGAGGCGAGATTCACGGCGTCTGCCAGTCGTGGTCGTCCTTCAAGATCATCGCCGGCAAGTACTATGCCGAGGGCAATATGATCCCCATCATCCAGCATGGCATGAAGTCCCACCCGGAGCTGGATAAGCTGGGCGTGCCGCAGATCTACAAATACATCACGGCGGACCGCGTTCAGGCGCCCTACACATTGGAACAGGTCAGGCAGCTCTTCGATCTGACATACGCCGCCAAGACCATGGGCCGCCCCTTCGCCATGGGACCCAAGGTGCCGGCGGAGCGGGTCAAGGCGATCCGCACCGCATTCAACAACATGTCCAAGGATCCCAAGTTCCTGGCGGATGCGGATAAACAGAAACGGGATATCTTCCTGGTGACCGGCGACGAGATCCAGGGCATCGTCAACCAGATGGCGGCGACGCCAAAGGCAACGCTCAATT
>JAWWBR010000064.1:0-19434 GCA_033720855.1 Alphaproteobacteria bacterium | reverse complement strand
CCTGCTGCAGTCCAAGGTGTTCGAGGATTTCCCTTCCCTCAAGCTCATCATCTGCCATGGCGGCGGGGCCATCCCCTACCAGATCGGGCGCTTCCGCGCCGGGCGCATCAAGCGCGGCAGCGACGTCACCTTCGAGGAAAGTTTCCGCAAGCTCTATTTCGATACCGCCCTTTACACCCAGGACGCCCAGGAGATGCTGTTCCGCTGGGCCACGCCCGACCGCTGCATGTTCGGCACCGAACGGCCAGGCGCCGGCACCGCCAAGGATCCCAAGACCGGCACCTGGATGGACGACACCAAGCCCATGATCGACGGTATCGAGTCGATTACCGATGAGGACAGGAAGAAGATCTACGAAGACAACGCGCGCAAGGTGTTCAACCTCGATCTGTAGTTCAAGCGCGGGACCCGGGAGGACGGAACGAATGGCGGAAGATATTGATCGCGACAGACGGGATCTTGTGGCCCGATCCTGCCGGGTGCTCGGCGGCCTGGAACTGACCAAGGCGGCGACCGGCCATGTCAGCCAGCGGGCGGCCGACGGCAAGCATGTCCTGATCCGCGCCCGCGGGGCCGACGAGGTCGGGGTGCGCTACACCACCGCCGATGAGGTCATCAAGGTCGACATGAACGGCCAAAAGGTCGACGGGCCCGACGGTCTCGCCGTGCCGCAAGAGGTGTTCATCCATACCTGGGTCTACAAGACGCGGCCCGAGGTGCAGAGCGTCATCCACATCCACCCGCCGACGGTGGTGCTGTTCACCATCTGCGAAAAACCCCTGATGCCGCTTTACGGCGCCTACGACCCCTCGAGCCTCTACATTTACCTCGAGGGCATTCCCACCTATGGCCGTTCGGTGACCATCAGCAACGACGAATTGGGCAAAGACTTCACCGACGCCATGGGAGAGAAGAACGTCTGCCTGATGCGCGGGCACGGCATCACCACCGCCGGGGCGACCGTGGAGGAGGCGACGGTGACGGCGATCAAGCTCAACGAACTGGCGGAGATGAACTACCGCGCCCATCTCCTGGGCGATCCCAAGCCGATCCCCGACGAGGATCTCGCCGACTACCGCGGTCGGTTGGAAAAGCGGGGCGGGTTCTCGGGCTCGCCGCACGGCGCCTCAAGCTGGCGCTATTACGAACGCCTGTCGGGGGCGTGAGGTCACGGCCGGTAGGGAGTGCTCGGGCTTTGAACCAGCGGATCGTCACCGACGCCACGCCACGGCAATCCGAAAACCCCGTCAACCACCTGGCCGCCCGTGGCTAGGGCACGGACGCCTCGCGCAGGGCGGCAACTCAGGGTCGGCGTCGCCGGGCTCGGCGTCGCCTCCAGCCAGGTGTTGCCGGCCTTCGGCGACGCCAAGCCCTATGTCCTGGCCGGGGGCGCCGACAACAGGCCCGAAGCCAGGGCCGCCTTCGCCGAGGCCTATGACCGCCCGGTCTTCGCCAGCGTGGCCGAGCTCTGTGCCCGGGACGACGTCGACGCGGTGTGGATTTCGACGCCCAACACGCTGCACGCGGAGCACGCCATCTGCGCCGCGCGGAACGGCAAGCACGTGATCTGCGAAAAACCCATGGCGGTCACGTTGCGCCAATGCGACCGCATGATTTCCGCCGCCCGCGACCACGGGGTCCAGTTCCTGCAGGGCCACTCCAAGATTTTCCAGGCGCCGATGAAGGCGATACGCGAGGTGGTGCGGAGCGGGCGGCTCGGCCGGGTGATCCAGATCAGCGCCTTCAATTCCAACGACTGGCTGCAGCGCCCGCGTCTGGCGCCGGAACTCGACACCACGAAGGGCGGCGGGCTGGTGTATCGCCAGGGGCCGCACATGGTGGACATCGTGCGCTTCATCGGCGGCGGCATGGTCGAGAGCGTGCGCGGCGTTACCGGCCGCGCCGATCCCCATTTCGACACCGAGGGCCATTTCAACGCGCTTCTGACCTTCGAGGACGGCGCCGCCGCCACACTCGCCTTCAACGGCTACGGCTATTTCGACGTCACCGAGCTGACCTGGAACATCGGCGAGAGCGGCATGGTGCAAACCGCGGGACGGCGCTTCCCGCGCAAGCCGCGCCTGACCGGCCCCGCCGATACCGAGGAAAAGGCCGCCGTCGCCCATCAACGCACGCCCCGCAGGGGGCGCCGGAGCGAACGCCGCCAGCCCTTCTTCGGCCTTACGGTGGTGGCCTGCGAGCGGGGCATGATCCGCCAGTCGCCGGACGGCATCTACGTCTATACCGAGGACGGCCGCGAGGAGATTCCCTGCCCCAAGGGGCATGGCCGCGAGTTCGAATTGCTGGAACTGCGCGATGCGTTGGATCACGGGCGAGGCGTGTTCCCCGATGGCACCTGGGGCAAGGCGACGCTGGAGGTCTGCCTCGCCATCATGGCCTCGTCCAAGGATGGCCGCACGCGGCGGATGCGCCACCAGGTGCCCGCGCCCTGATCGCGGCCGCGTTTACTGGGCCGCCCGCGGCGCTATAATATCGGCAAGAAATCAAGGGGGTTACGGCGGAACCGAAACGCGCCGCGCCGTGGCGAGAAATGGAGAGAAACAATGCTGTCCGCGGAGATAAATGAACGCCTGACGCGTGTCGGTCCGGGCACGCCGGCCGGCGAATTGCTGCGCCGCTATTGGCATCCGATTGCCGCCCAGGCGGAGATCACCGAAGAAACCCCGAAAAAGAGGGTTCGCGTCCTCGGCGAGGACCTGGTGCTGTTCCGTGACGGCCAAGGCCGCCTGGGCCTGGTCGAAGAGCAGTGCCGGCACCGCTCGGCGTCGCTCTATTACGGCTTCATCGAGGACGAAGGCATCCGCTGCGCCTATCACGGCTGGAAGTTCGATTGCACCGGCAGATGCCTGGAGATGCCGTTCGAACCGGAGAATGCGCCGCTCAAGGACAGCGTCCGTCAAACGGCCTATCCGGTAGAGACCTTCGCCGGCGTGATCTTCGCCTATCTCGGGCCCGATCCGGCGCCGCTTCTGCCGCGTTGGGACGTGCTTTTGCGCGCAGACGGCAAGCGCAAACTCTATATCCTGCCCGAGCTGGAATGCAACTGGCTACAGGTGATGGAAAACTCCTGCGACCCCTCGCATACCTACTATCTGCACGCCCACACCCTGACCCTGAAGGGCAAGGGCAATCAGGGCGCCTATTACTACCGGCCGATCGAGAAGATGAATTTCGAGACGGTGAAGGAACCGGCCTGGTGCGGCATCCGCAAGCAGCGCATCTATGGCGGCAATGCGGCCGAGGAAGAGCTCGGCCATCCGGTGCTGTTTCCCTGCATCCTTCTCTCGCCGCAGCGTGAGCATCTGGTCATGCACATGCGCCTGCCGGTGGACGATACCCACACCCGGATCTTCCGCATGCAGTTCACGCCCAATGACGACGGCACGCCCGAACCCCAGCCCGACGTGGTGCCCGTGGAGCGGGTGCCCTCGTTGAGGAACGAGGACGGCGAATACCACATGGACAGCTTCGCCTCCCACGACGCCATGGCCTGGGAGACCCAAGGGAAGATCACCGATCGCAGCCGCGAGAACCTCGGCATTTCCGATCAGGGCATCGCCCAGTACCGGCGCCTTTTGCGCGAGCAGATCGACCGCGTGGAGGCCGGCGAGGAGCCGCTCGGGGTGATCCGCGACCCCAAGATCAACGAGCGCATCGTCATCGACGTGTCCTCGGGCCAGCGCCGGGTCGCCAAGGAACTGGCGGAATCGAGCTGATCGACGCTTGGCCCGCCCCCAAGGGGCGCAGCTCGGCCAGGTGAGGCTTTAGGTTTCCCAGCCGAGGCACGCCGCCAGGCCCCGGCCCATGACCCAGTCGAGGTCGTCGCCGGTGAGGAAGTCGAGCTCCTCGGTGAACAGGGTCACGCACTGGCGGTAAGTTTCGATCCGGTTCCAGATGCGGGTGAGGTCGGTGCCCCAGAAGGCGCGGCGCGGCCCGAAGGCGCCGATCAGGCGGGCGAGGCCCTGGTGCAGGTTGCGGTAGGGGTAGGGCTCGGTCGAATAGAGGGGGACCGAGCTCACCTTCACCGACACGTTGGCGCAATCGGCGAGAGGGATCAGGCTTTCCATGGCGGCCACGGCGGCGGCGTCCTGTTCGCGGCCGAGATTCATGTGATCGACGATCATGGTCAGCCTGGGGTGGGTGCGGGCGATCTCGGCGAAGGCGTCGTTGCGGCCCGGCGCGAAGACCATCACCGGGATCCCGTGCCGTTCCGCCGCCGGCCAGAACCAGTCGGCGGTGCCGTCGTCCAACCAGCCCGATTCCCGCTCTTTCTGGAAGGCGAGGCGGATGCCGAGCATGCCGGGCTGCGCTGTCCAGCCCTCCAGCAGCCCGGACGCGGCGGGGTCGTCGAGTGCGATCCGCCCCATCACGGCGAAGCGCGAGGGGTGCTTGCGCGCGCCCTTAAGCGCCAAATCGTTGCGTCCGCCCTCCCAGCCGGGCGGCACCAGGACCGCGCGGTCGACCCCGGCGCCTTTCATTTCCGCCAGAAGCTCGGCGTAGCCGAACGGGTTGGGCAGGTGGGAGGTGGGCGAGTACCAGGGGCGGTCCGGGGTCTCCGCCGCCCAGACGTGGACCTGGGAATCGATGATCACGCGGGCTTATTCCGCCGCCTCGGCCCGCGGTATGGCGCCCCAGCTCACGGGACGGGCGAAGATGTCGGGGCTCACCTCGGAGACCCGGCGGCAGCCGACATAGGCCATGGTCTTCTCGAACTCGGTATGGAGGATCGAGAGCGCCTTCTCCGCCCCCGCCTGGCCCGCCACCGAGGTGCCGTAGAGGGTCGCCCGGCCGGTCAGCACCGCATCGGCGCCGAGCGCCAGCGCCTTGACCATGTCGGAGCCGCGCCGGATGCCGGAATCGAGGATCACCGTGGTCTTGTCGCCGACGGCGCGAACCACCTCGGGCAGGATGTCCATGGTCGGCGCCGCGGCATCGAGCGCCCGGCCGCCGTGGTTGGAGACCACCACCGCGTCGGCGCCGTGCTCGACCGCCAGCACCGCGTCCTCCTCGCGCAGGATGCCCTTGATGATCAGCTTGCCGGGCCAGAAATCGCGCATGCGGTCGATGTCCTCCCAGGTCATGGCGATGTGGCGCTCGGGCCGTTCGGCGCCGGTGCCGCGGGTGATGCGGTGGCCGTATTTGGCGGGGTAGTTCTCGTGGCGCGGCATGCCGGTGGTGGCGAGGTAGCGGAACATCACGCCGATCAGCCATTCGGGGTGCAGCGTCATGTCGGTGAGCGAGCGCGGGGAGATCGTGAAGGGGATGGTGAAGCCGTTGCGCTTGTTGTACTCGCGGTTGTTGCCGAGGGCCCCGTCGATGGTCACCACCAGGGCCTCGAACCCGGCGTCCCGCGCCCGGCCGACCATTTCGTAGGAGAGCTCCTCCTCCTTCCACATGTAGAGCTGGAACCAGAGCCGTCCGCCGGCGACCTCCGCGATCCTCTCCATCGAGGTGATGGAGCCGGTGGCCAGCGTAAAGGGGATGCCCTTGGCCGCCGCCGCCTTGGCCAGCTCCAATTCGCCCTGATACCAGGTCAGACCGGCGATGCCGGTGGGCGCGATGGCCATGGGCAGCTCGGCGCGCTTGCCCAGAAGCTCGGTACCCATGTCGCGCTCCGACAGGTCGACCAGGAAGCGGGTGCGCAGCTTGAGGCGCCTGAAGGCCTCGCGGTTGTCGGCCAGCGCCACCTCGTCCTCGGCGCCGCGGTCGAGGTATTCGAACACGCCCTTGGGCAGGCGGCGGCGGGCGATCTCCCGCATATCGGCGATGTTGTAGCAGCGATCCAGTCGCGACATTCTTGCCTCCCTGATCTTGTCGGTGTCCTCCCGCCCTCGGCCGCGGCCGGGGCATGGGCCGATCTTAGCGCCGCCAAGGGCGTCCAAGCCATTGAAAATGCGGTCGCCGGCCGTGGCCTCAGGAGCCTGCGCGCGCGGCCTCGATCAGGGCGAGGATCTCAGGCGGGCTCATCGGCGCCTTCGAGAGGCGCAGGCCGAAGGGCGAAAGCGCGTCCTCGATGGCCGAGATCACCGCCGCCGGCGCCGGCACCACGCCGTTCTCGCCCACCCCCTTGACCCCGAGCGGATTGAGCGGCGTCGGCGATTCCCGGAAGCTCACGTCGACCCGCGGCATCTCCGGGGCGCTGATCAGGAGATAGTCGGCGAGGTTGGTGGTCAGCGGCTGGGCGTTCTCGTCATAGGCCATCAGCTCGAACAGGGCGTTGCCGATGCCGTGTGCGGTGCCGCCCAAGGCCTGGCCCGCCGCCGTCATCGCGTTGATCACCCGGCCGCTGTCGAAGGCCAGCACGTAGTTCAGGATCGCCACCCCGCCGGTCTCGATATCGACCTCGACCTCGGCGACCACGGCGCCGTTGGCATAGGTGGGGCTGTCGAGGATGACGTGCTCGGTCGCCTCGAGGCCGGCGCCGATGCCGCCGGGCAGGGAATAGCCGGGGGTGCCCGACACCGCATGGGCGATCTCCGCCAGCGTCACCTTGATGTTGGCGATGCGCCCGGGCTCGTCCTTGGCATGGACCTCAGCGCCGACGATCTCGAGCTCCTCGACCGGCTTGTCGAGGATCGAGGCGGCGATGGCCAGCGCCTTGTCCCGGACCTTGCCCGCGGCGACGTGGGCCGAGGTGCCGGCGGTGACGGCATTGCGGCTGTTGGAGGTGCCGATCCCGAGCGCCGTCGCCGCCGTGTCGCCGGTGGTCACGGTGACGTTGGCGAGGTCGCCTCCGAGCTCGGCGGCGACGATCTGGGCGAGCATGGTCTTGGTGCCCTGCCCGATCGAGGTGGCGCCGGTATAGACGTGGATCCGCCCCGAGGTGCCGATGCGCACGGTCACCGCCTCGAAGGGCCCGCGCCCGGTGCCCTTCATGAAATTGGCGAGGCCGATGCCGATATAGCGCCCGTCCTTGCGCGCGGCCTCCTGGCGGGCCGGGAAATCGGCCCAGCCGGCGCGCTCGAGTACGGTCTCCTGGCAGGCGCCGTAGTCGCCGGAATCGAGCACCACGGGCAGGCCGCCCCGGGTCTTGAGCGGCCGTTCGTAGGGCATGGCGTCGGCGGGCACCTGGTTGCGCCGGCGCACCTCGGCGCGGTCGAGGCCGAGCTCCCGCGCGATCCGGTCCATCAGCCGTTCGATGACGAAGGTCGCCTGGGGATGGCCGGCGCCGCGCACCGGCGTCACCGGCACCTTGTTGGTCAGCGCCAGCTTGACGTTCATGCGGTAATTGGGAAGCACATAGGTGCCGGGAAGCGATTCGGCGGAATTCTGCGGCAGGTTGATGCCGCGCGCGGTATAGGCGCCGTGCTCATGGACGAGGGCGCCGCGAATGCCCAGCATCCGCCCGTCGCCGTCGACCGCGACCTCGACATCCCAATACTGGTCGCGTTCCTGGGTGGTGGCGATGAAGTGCTCGCGCCGGTCCTCGATCCATTTGACGGCGCAGCCCAGCTTGATGGCCGCCACCGACAGCACCACGTCCTCGGCATAGACCACCAGCTTGGGGCCGAAGCCGCCGCCGATATCGGGCGTCACCACGCGCATCTGGTTCTCGTCGCGGCCCAGCATGTCGACCAGCACCCGCAGGGTCGAGTGCGGCATCTGCGACGACACCCAGAGCGTCATCAGGTCGCCGGCGGCATCGTAGGACGCCACCGCGCCACGGCATTCGATGGAATGGCTGCCGCCGCGATGCATGTGGATGTGGTCGCCGAAGACATGGGCGGCATTGGCGAAGGCGGCATCGACGTCGCCGTAGCCGACGTCGAGCTCGGCCAAGAGGTTGTCCGCCCCGTCGCGATGGACCGGCGGCGCGCCGTCTTCGAGGGCGGCGCGGCAGTCGGCGACGGCGGGCAGGATGTCGTAATCCACCATCACCAGCTGCGCCGCATCCTCGGCGATATAGCGGTCCTCGGCGATGACGACCGCCACCGGTTCGCCGACATAGACGACCTCCTCGCCGGCCAGGGCCGGGCGGTCGCGCTGTTGCTTGTAGGCGCCGCTGGGCAGGCCGACGACGAGAAACTCGCTTTTCAGGTAAGGCAGGATGTCGTCCCGGGTCAGCACCGCGCGCACGCCGGGAAGGGCGCGGGCGGCCTCGGCATCGATGCCGCTGACCGCGGCATGGGCATGGGGGCTGCGCACGAAGGCGGCTTCCAGCATACCGGGCAGGGTGATGTCGTCGATGAAGCGGCCGCGGCCGCGCAGCAGCTCCGGATCCTCGAGCCGCTTGGGGCTGTCGCGATAGGCCTCGGCGCTCATGACGTGCCCTCGCGCATGCGCCGGGCGGCATCCAGGGCCGCATCGACGATCCCCTGATAGCCGGTGCAGCGGCACAGGTTGCCGGAGATCGCCGCGCGTACCTCGTCCTCGCTGGGGTCGGGATTTTCGGCCAGGAGCTCGGTCAGGGTGGTCAGCATGCCCGGCGTACAGTAGCCGCATTGCAGGCCGTGGTTGTCGCGGAAGGCCTCCTGGAGCGGGTGGAGTTCGCCCTCGGACGGTGCGAGGCCCTCGACCGTGGTGATGTCGCTGCCCTCGGCCTGCACCGCCAGCATCAGGCAGGAGCGCATGCTGCGCCCGTCGACGAGCACCGTGCAGGCGCCGCAGACACCGTGTTCGCAACCGATATGGGTGCCGGTCAAGCCGAGCCCGTGGCGCAGGAAATCGGCCAGGGTCAGGCGCACCTCGACCTCTTGCTCCTGCGGTGTCCCGTTGACGGTGAGCTTTACCGTACGCGTCTCGGCCATCGGCCTAGGCTCCTTCCTTCGCGGTCGCCCTGGCCCAGGCGCGCTCCAGCGCGCGGCGCGCCAGCACCGTCGCCAGGTGTTGGCGATAGGCGGCAGGTGCGTGGATGTCGTCATGGGCCTCGAGGGCGCGGCAGTGTTCCGCGGCCTCCCGGAATATATCGGCGCCGCCGCTCTCGCCGCGCAGAGCCGCTTCCGCCGCATCGGCCCGGACCGGGGCCGCCCCCATGCCCCCCAGGGCCAGCGCGGCGCGGGCGATCCTGCCGGCGTCATCGGCTTCCAGCAGGCAGGCCGCGGAGACGATGGCGAAATCGCCGTGGCGCCGCGCGAATTCCTCGAAGGCGGAGCCGTGACCGGCGCCCCAGACCGGCAAGCGGACGGAGACCAGCAGCTCGTCGAGGTCGAGGGCGGTCATCAGGTAGCCGACGGAAAAATCGGCGAAGGATATCTCGCGCTCGCCCTTGGGGCCGACCACGCCGAGCACCGCATCCTGTGCCGCGGCGACGGTGGGAATTTCCGCCGCGGCGTCGAAATGGGCGAGGCTGCCGCCGACGGTGCCGCGGTTCCGCGTCTGGCGGTGGCCGATATGGGGAAGGGCCTCGGCCAGGAGCGGGCACAGGCGGGCGATGTCGCCCGAGAATTCCACCTCGCGCTGGCGCGTCATGGCGCCGATCTCGATCTCCCCGTCGTCCGCATTGACATAGGCGAGATCCGCCACGCCGTTGAGGTCGATGACGTGATCGGGCTGGGCGTAGCGCATGTTCAGCATCGG
Organism: Alphaproteobacteria bacterium; assembly: GCA_033720855.1. Lineage (GTDB taxonomy): Bacteria > Pseudomonadota > Alphaproteobacteria > SMXQ01 > SMXQ01 > SMXQ01. The sequence continues at coordinate 9,897 of JAWWBR010000064.1, read as the reverse complement.
CATCAGGCTCTGGCCGCCGGCGAGAATCTTGGCGTTCTCGAGGCCGGCCAGCATGTCTACGGTTTCGGCTACGGTGGCGGGAGCGTGATAGGAAAAGGGTGGCGGTTTCATTGTGTAGGTCCGTTGATTGCCCCCGAGAATGCCATATTTGACCCCCCGAGGGGGACCGGAAATCGCAAAAAAAAGGCGGTTTCTTTCGCCGCCGTCAGCCGGTAGCCTCGGCCGGCACGGACGGGTCCCGGGCAAGCGCCCAGGATTCGGCGCAACAACGGTATGGGCTTTGATGGCAGCGCGAGACAAGCCTCTCAAGCAATTATCCGCATGGGACATCGTCGATGGGATCGGCGCCGGGCGTTTCACGGCCCTCGAGGTGACCGAAGCCTGCCTGGCGCAGATCGGCGCGCGCGAGGAGACCGTTCGCGCCTGGGCCTATCTCGATGCCGAAGGCGCCCTCGCCAGGGCCCGGGAGCTCGATGGCGGGCCGACGGCCGGGCCGCTCCATGGGGTTCCGGTCGGCATCAAGGACGTGTTCGACACCTTCGACATGCCGACCGAGATGGGCTCGCCCATTTACCGCGGCTATCGTCCCGTGGCCGATGCCTCGGTGGTGGCCACCCTGCGGGCGGCGGGCGCGGTCATCCTGGGCAAGACCGTAACCTGCGAATTCGCCGGCATGCATCCCGGCGTGACCGCCAATCCCCATGATCCCACGCGCACGCCCGGCGGGTCGTCGAGCGGGTCCGCCGCCGCCGTCGCCGATCACATGGTGCCCCTCGCCCTGGGCACCCAGACCGGCGGGTCGGTGCTGCGCCCGGCCTCGTTCTGCGGCGTCGTCGGGTTCAAGCCGAGTTACGGCGCGATCAGCCGCGTCGGCTTGAAGCTGGCCGCCGAATCGCTCGATACCGTCGGCCTGTTGGCGCGTTCCGTCGACGACGCGGCGCTCGGTTACGACGTTCTCGCCGGGCGCCGGCCCCAACGGCGGGTCGAGACCCCCGAAGCGCCCGTCATCGGGCTCTGTCGCACCTTCCTGTGGGAGACGGCGGAGGCCGACAGCCGGGAAGCGATCGCGGACGCCGGCGCCCGCCTGGCCGAGGCCGGGGCGGCGGTCGAAGAGGTGACCATGGCGGACGATTTCGCCCGTCTGGCCGAAGCGCGCGACATCGTCAACGCGGTCGAACGCGCCCGCGCCATGGCCTTCGAATGGCAGCACCACCGGGCCGAGATCAGCGAAGATCTGTCCGCCACCCTTGCCGAGGGATTGGCCACCGCCCCTGAGGCTTACGCCGAGGCGCTTGCCGTCGCCGAAGGCTTGCGGGGGCGATTGGACGAGCTCTTCGGGCCCTGCGACGGATTGCTCGCCCCCTGCGTGCCGGGGGTGGCGCCGGTGGGCTTCGAGCGCACCGGCGATCCGGCCCTCCAGGGCCTTTGGACCATCCTCCACGTGCCCACCATCACCCTGCCCACCCATCGCGGCGCCGAAGGCCTTCCCCTCGGCATCCAGCTGGTCGGGCGCCCGCACGGCGATGAAGCCTTGCTCGGCTTGGCGCGCTGGGCGATGGCGCATTTGTCCGCGCCATGAATCGGATTTGCCTTGGCCCGGTTTTGATGGCATCACCTTGGTTTGGGCCGGCGCGGGCGGCCCGTGAAGCCCAGTCCGGGGGATGATCGATGAAGCTTGAGAACACGTTCGAGGTGCCTTTGCCGCCGGACCAGGCCTGGGCGCTGCTGCGTGACATCGAGCGGATCGCGCCCTGCCTGCCCGGTGCCCAACTCACCGAAATCGTCGACGAGAACACCTACAAGGGAACGGTGGCGCTCAGGCTCGGCCCGGTCGGTCTCAGCTTCGCCGGCACCGCCCGTTTCGTCGAGATCGACGACGCCGGGCTGTCCGCCCGGGTCAAGGCCCAGGGTATGGATTCCAAGGGCCGGGGCGGGGCCGTCGCCGATGTCGGGTTCCGGGTCGTCGGCGCGGATGGCGGGTCCGAGGTCAGGATCGAAACCGACCTAACGCTCTCTGGCTCGATCGCCCAGTACGGGCGCGGCGTCGGTATCATCCAGGCGACATCGGAACAGCTGATCGGAGAGTTCGCCGACAATCTCAAGCATCAACTGGCGGACACCGCGGAGCCGTCGAGACCGGCCGGGACCGGCGACGGCACGGCGGAAGGCCAGGCCCCGCCTCCGGCGGCCACGCCCATCGCCGGGTTTCGGCTGATGTTTCGCGCCGTGTGGGTCGCTATCAAGCGCCTGTTCGGGGCGGGCGGCAAGGCGTGAGTTAAACAATCGAGGGGAGTAGATCATGAAGCTTGTCAGTTTCCGCCACGGTGGCAGGGAAGGGTTCGGCGTGGTCGGGGGCGAAGGGGTCATCGACCTGACCGCCGCATTCTTCTTCGAAACCCGCTACGCCAACCTGCGCGAGGTCTTCGCCGCCGGCGCCGTCGACGAGTTGGGCAAGGCGGCGGAGGGCTCGGAACCGGACCTGGGGTTGACCGATATCTCCTTCCTACCGCCGATCCCGAGGCCGTCGAAGATCATCTGCGTCGGGCAGAACTATTACGCCGATGCGGCGGCCAAGGCGGCCGGGGAGCGGCCCGAGTTCCCTAACGTCTTCGGCCGGTCCCGCGAATCCTTCGTCGCCCATGGCGAGCCCATCGTCAAACCCAAGGCGTCGGATCAATTGGATTACGAGGGCGAGCTCGGCGTCGTCATCGGCCGCCAGGGCCGCCATATCGACGCCGCCGATGCCATGGATTACGTCGGCGGCTACACCGTCGTCAACGAAGGTTCGCTGCGCGACTGGCAGGCTCACGGCAGGCAGAATTTCCCGGGCAAGAATTTCCGCCATTCCGGGTCGATCGGGCCGTGGATCGTCACCGCCGACGAGGTCCCCGATCCCGGCGCCCTTGAGATCACCACGCGGGTCAACGGCGAGGTGCGCCAACAGGGCGGGACCGACCTCCTGATCTTCGATATCCCGTTCCTGATCTCCTACATCTCGACCTTCGCCCGGCTCGAGCCCGGCGACGTGATCTCCACCGGCAGCCCGAGGGTCACCGCCGCCGACATGGATCCGCCGGCCTGGCTAAAGCCCGGCGACCGGCTGGAGGTGGACATCTCCGGCATCGGCACCCTGAAGAACGCCGTCGAGGCGGAGTAGGGCGCGGGCCGAGACTGAACCGTCAGTTGGCGATCGGCCTAGCGAAGATGTCGGGGGAAACCTCGGAGACCCGGCGGCAGCCGACATAAGCCATGGTCTTCTCGAACTCGGTATAGAGGATCGAAAGCGCCTTCTCCGCCCCGGCCTGGCCCGCCACCGCGGTGCCGTAGAGGGTCGCGCGGCCGGTCAGCACCGCATCGGCGCCGAGCGCCAGGGCCTTGACCATGTCGCTTCCCCTGCGGATGCCCGAATCCAGGATCACCGTGGTGCGGGCGCCGACGGCGCGAACCACCTCGGGCAGGATCTCGATGGTCGGCGCCGCGGCATCGAGCGCCCGGCCGCCGTGGTTGGAGACCACCACCGCATCGGCGCCGTGATCGACGGCCAGCACCGCGTCCTCCTCGCGCAGGATGCCCTTGACGATCAGCGTGCGCGGCCAGAATTCCCGCAGCCGCGAGATATCGTCCCAGGTCATGGAGGTGTAGCGTTCGGGCCGCGCGTCGTTCGCGCCCCGGGTGATGCGGTGGCGGAAAGCTTCCGGATAGTTCTCGTGGCGCGGCATGCCGTCGGAGGTGACGTAGCGGCCCATGGTGCCGATGAGCCAGCGGGGATGCAGGGTCATGTCCTTGATCGAACGGAGCGACAAAGTGTAGGGCGTGGTGAAGCCGTTGCGTTTGTTGTATTCGCGGTTGTTGCCCAGCGCGCTGTCGATGGTCACCACCAGGGCCTCGAAGCCGGCGTCCCGGGCGCGCCCGACGAGCCCGTAGGAGTGCTCGGTGTCCTTCCACATGTAAAGCTGGAACCACAGCCTGCCGCCCAGCGGCTCGGCGGCTTCCACGACCTTTTCCATGGGCGTGACCGCCGGCGTCGCCACCGTGTAAGGGACGCCCTTGACGGCGGCCGCCTTGGCCAGTTCCACCTCGCCGTGAAACCAGGTCATTCCGGCGACGCCGGTCGGCGCGATGGCCATCGGCAGCTCGGCCCGCTTGCCCAAGAGCTCGATCCCCATGTCGCGATCGGAAAGGTCGACCAGGAAGCGGGTGCGCAGCTTCAGCTTCTTGAAGGCCTCGCGGTTGTCGGCCAGCGCCACCTCGTCCTCGGCGCCGCGGTCGACATATTCGAACACGCCCTTGGGCAGGCGGCGGCGCGCCTGCTCACGAAGATCGGCGATGTTGTAGCAGCGGTCCAGTCGCGACATCGGTCATTTCCCCTCGATACCTGTTCTTGCGCCCTCGCGGCGAACGCTGTGATCTTAATATCGATGGGGTGCCCTAAGCCATTGAAATCACCAAGGATGAAGCGGCCTCACGGGTTGGAACGGGGGCTCGGGGCCAGCGCGTCACGCCTGGGCGTTCTTCATTGTCATGGCGATTACGGCGCCGAGGAGCGCCAGGATCGAAAGCGCGGCAATGGCGACGTCGAGACCGAGCCCGAGGAGGACGCCGGTCACGGCGCCCATCACCAGCAGCAGCACGCCGATGATGGTGTTGCTGAGGGCCACGTATTCGGCCTTGCGATCGCCGCCGGCGAGGTCGACCACCTGGGTCTTTCGGCCGATGCGAACGCCGGCATGGGCGATGCCCAGGATGAACAGGATGACGGCAAAGAAAAGGGAGCTGTCCCCTGCCTCCGGGTAGAGGTGGAGGCTGGCCAGGACCGCGAGGCCCAGCAGCCCGGCCAGGGCGGCGGCGAGGCACATGGTAAGGCGGCTCGATCTATCGGAAAGCAGGCCCCAGAAGGACGAGCTCACCGCGGCGGCGAGCCCCGAGGCGATGACCAGCCAGCCGAGGCCATCGAGAGTCTGCCCCAGGCCTTTCTGAGCGAGGCTGACATAGGCGGGGCCGACCAGCGCGGTGGAGATCATCAGGGTCCGGGCGAGAAGGAACTTCTGCAGCTCGCGATCGTCCCGCAGCAGCGACAGCTGATCGCGCACCAGATCGGCGATTCCCCGGCCCCCTTCGGTCGCGCCCGGATGCTCCGTAATCAAGTGAAAGGTGAGTGCGGCGAGAAACCAGCAGACCCCGGCGGCGATGAGGATGGCATAGAGCAGCCAGTCGGGGCGCAGGGCTTCGGGGCTGAGCACCAGGTACAAGCCGACGGCGCTGGCGACCAGGCCCGACCCGGTGGCTGCGTAACCGCTGACCTTGCCGCGCCGGCCCTTCGACACCGTCTTGCCCAACGTGTCCTTGGCCGCGATCGAGGCGATGCCGCGGGCGAGGCTGAACACGACCAGCAGCGCGACGATGGTCCAACCGGCCGTGGCGCCGCGCAGCCCCATCAGCGCGACCAAACCCATGGCCAGCACGCAAAGCCCCTCGATCAGGCTGCTCGCGACCCAGAAGCCCTTGCGCACGGGAAAGCGCCGGATGACGCCGCCGACGAGGATTTGCGGCAACAGCGCCAGGGATTCCCGGATCGGCACGAGCAAGCCGACGAGGTAGAGCGGCGCGCCGACGGCGCCGAGCAGCCACGGCAGCACGACCTTGCCGTCGGCCAGCACGTCGCCGCTCTTGCTCAGGACCTGGGCGAAGATCTGGCAGGAAAAGCTCTTGGGCTCCTCCCGGCATTGGCTTTCGGGGATATCCCGGCACAGCCGTGCGTCGTCCTCGCCGGTGGCGAGGTCGTAAAAGCGATAGGCCAGGCTCTGATCGTCGGCGGGTATGGTCGGAGATTCGGAGGATTTGGACATCACGAAGGGCGTCTGAGGGGAAGCGGGCGGATGATAAGTCATCGGGGGCGATCCCAGCCATGGAAATTTTCCCGCGGTGATGGGGCTGGGCGGCCCCTGATGGGGTTGGGGCCTGTCAGGTATCCTCTTCGGGCAAGGGGATAAACTCGTCGTCGCCCGGAACCGTGTCGAAGCGTCCCTCCCGCCAGTCCTCCTTGGCGCGGGCGATCCGGTCCTTGCTGCTGGAAACGAAGTTCCACCAGACATGCCGCTCCCCGTCGAGGGGGGCGCCGCCCAGCAGCATCACCCGGGAGTTTTCATCCGCGGTGATGGCCACATCGATGCCGTCGGCGAGGACCGCCATCTCGGCACTCTCGACCCCGGCATCGCCGATCCGGATGCGACCGTCGACGACGTAGACCGCGCGCTCGCCGAGCCCGGCCTCGAGACCCATGCTGCCGCCGGCGGTGAGCGTCAGATCGGCGTAAAACATCCGTGACAGCGTCTCGACCGGCGCGGTCTCGCCGCCGAGGCTGCCGGCGATCAGCGTCAGGCGGCCGCCCTCGCATTCCATCCGGGGCAGGGTATCGGCCGGGTGATGGAAGAAGCCGGGTTCGCTCTCCTCCCGATCGTGGGGCACCGCCACCCATGACTGGATGCCGTGAAGCCGCGATTGCCGGGCCCGCTCCTCGTCTCCACTGCGTTCGGAATGGACGATGCCGGACCCGGCGTTCATCCAGTTGACCGCGCCGGGCTGGATCGGCTGGACGTAGCCGAGGCTGTCGCGATGCACGATCTCGCCTTCGAAGAGATAGGTGACGGTCGAGAGCCCGATATGGGGATGGGGGCGGACGTCGATGCCATCGCCGGGGGCAAAGGTCACCGGCCCGAAGTGGTCGAAAAAGACGAACGGCCCGACCGACCGCCGGCGCTCGAAGGGCAGCACACGGCGGACGCTGAACCCGCCAAGGTCACGGTCCCGTGGCGAGATAACCAGATCGATGTGAGACGCCATGTTCAATCCGTTCTTTCCATGCCGAAGGGCGCCCACCGGCGACGGTTCACGCTCCGGCCGTCCAATGCGACCATCTTATGCCTTGCAAATACTACGGCTCAAGCCGCCAACCGGATCATTCCTGTGGGGGCCATACCACCTCGGGCCGTGCAATTGCCCTCGGCGGCGCGCGTCCGCCTAGGCGCCTCAGGCCCCGCGCACGCGGTCGATCAGGGCCTGGGCATCGTCGGGCAATGTGTCGCCGCGCCAGGCGACATGGCCGTCGGGACGCACCAAGACGAGCGGCTTCTCGTAGATGGCCGCGGCTTCGCCATGATCGATGTCGACGACCTCCAACGGCACGCCGCGCGCGCACGCGGCGGCCCGCAAGGGCCCGACGTCCGCATCAGGCGCGCCGAACCGGACCAGGACGAAGCCGTCGCCGAACAGGTCGAGGGTGGAGCGGCCGTCCGCGAGCCAGCAATGGGGCGCCCGGGTGCCCGGCCGGGCCGATGGCGTCAGCTCGTTCGGGTCTTCGGGCGGCGGGGTGCCGTCGGCAACGCAGATCGGCGAATCCTCATAGCGGATCTGGGCCTTGCGCTGGTTGGGCGGGGTGAAGCGCCTGGGCAGGTCGCCATCCGCGGCCGCCGCTTCGCCGAACGCCGCCGCGCCGGGCAGGGCGGCGATGGCATCGAACATGGCGGTGGAAAGCGCCACATTTTGCGCCGCCACCGGCCGGCATTCGGCCTCGTAAGACTCGAGCAGACGGGGGCCGCCCCAGCCCTCCAGGACGGCGGCGAGCTTCCAGGCGAGGTTGACGGCCTCGCAGATACCCGTATGCATGCCGGCCCCGGCGGTCGGCGACATCTCGTGCGCCGCGTCGCCGGCGATCAGCACCCGGCCCCGGCGGTAGGACCGGGCCAGGAAATCGCGCCGCTCCCACGGGGAAACGTCGAGAATCTCGTAAGCGAAATCGCGCCCCGCGAGCCTGCGCAGATAGGAATCTCCGCCGAGGTCGGGGGTGGCGTCCTGGAACACCGATAGCCGGTAGAGCTCCGTGCCGTCGACGGCGATGAGCTCGGCCCAGCAGCCGTCGTCGTCGAAGAAGCGATAGATGTGGGCCCAGCCCTTGTCGTGCATGCCTGAGAATTCGGCCGAGCGGAAGAAGACATTGACGGAGGTGGCGATCGGCCCCAGCCCGTCGAGCGGAATGCCGAGGCTGCGCCGGACGATGCCGCCGGCACCGTCGCAGCCGACGAGGTAATCGGCGGCGATGGTGTGGGACTCACCGGAACGCTCATCGGCCAGCTGCGCGCGAACGCCGCCCTCGTCCTGCTCGAACGCAACCAGCCGGGTCCCGTAGCGCGGCGAGACCTTGGGGATGGATTTGACCTTCTCGGCCAGGATCGGGTCGAAAAAGATCTGCGGGCAGGAGGCGGCCCCTTCCGGCGAATAGTCCATCTTGCCCTGGCGTTCGGCGTATGAGGGGATCCGGAGGCGGGCGAGCTCGTCTCCGACCATGGTCGAGACGTAGACGAAATCGAGCGGATGGGTCTTCGACCACACCGCGTATCGGACCTTATCGGCGATGCCCCAGCGCCGGCAGAACTCCATGCCGCGCGCGGACACGCTGCTCATCTTGGGGACGCGCGGTATTCCGTCGCCGCGTTCGACGAGCATGCAATCGACGCCGCGCAGGCCGAGCTCGATGGCAAGGCTAAGGCCCACCGGCCCGGCGCCGGCGATCAGGACGCGTGTGTTGCTCTCATTCGTCATCTTGGGTCACGGCGCCGCGAATGGGGCGTGGACTTCAATCCCGGAATTCTTCACGCAGGTAATCGAGCCGCGCCAGGACCTCCCGGTCGGTGAGCTGAAACAGCTTGGCGTCGGCGCTTTCGGCGCGGTGGCTGATCCAGTGGCCGCGGGGCAGGCTGAAGATGTCGTTCTTGCCCCAGTTGAGAGTCTCCTCGCCGACATGTGAGACGCCTTCGCCTTCGACCACCAGGCACATCATGTTGGCGTTGGTTTTGTAGGGCCGCGTCTCGCGCTTTTCGGCCGGCGCCAGCATGTAGCAGTCGATTCCCGGCATCGCCACGCCGCCGGTCAGCGGATTGGTGTAGCGGATGCGGCGCGTGCCGTCCTCGGCCGCCGGCATGGCATCGAAGGCCTCGGCCACCTTGCTGAGCGGATAGCGGAAGATCGGCGAATAGGGTTTCCCCTCCCCCGCGATGTCCGGCGTTACGCCGGCGGCGGCGAAGGCGCCCTCGGGACGCGGGGCCGGCATGTCGTTGGACGGGCCCTGCTCGTATTCGTTGGTGCAGAGGTGGCGCTGGAGCTGGGAATCGAGCGCATCCAGCCATACTGCGCGGCCCTGGCCTTCGTGGGTGTGCTCGTGCCAGCACCAGCCCGGCGTCAACAGGAAGTCGCCGGGCAACATCGGGATGGGGATGCCGTCGACCGTGGTCACGGCGCCGCCGTCGCTTTCGATGACGAAACGCAGCGCATTGAGCCGGTGGCGGTGGGGCCGCGCGCTTTCGCCCGGCATCAGCACCTGCAGGTTCACCACCATGTTGAGGCTGGCGCCGATGCGGGGGGTGTCCCGATAGGAGGGGTTCTCCAGGACCAGCACCCGGCGTTCGGCGTTGTCCATGTCGGTCTCGCCGACCGCCGCGTCGAGCAAGGGGTCGAGCTCCGCCCAGGGCCAGATATGCGGCGTTTCCGCAACCTGCGCCGCGTCGCGGTTGGTCCGCTCCCAAAGCGCGCTGACATTGGCGCTCGCCATGGCCGCGTGGAAATCCGTGGACATGTGTCCTCCCTCCAAGTGCCGGGGACCGCCGCGCTCTTGCGACGTCATCGGCTTGGCCGGTCTTCGTTGCCAGTCTACGTCCCGGCGGCGGGCCGAGTCCATCGAGGGCTGATTGCCTGGTCCGGGAGGCGCGGAGGCGCCGAGGCGGCTTCTCCTACATCCTGAACTCGTCGCCGCGCTTGCGCCCCTGGGAGACGTCGACGAAGAGCTCGTCCAGGGGGATCTCGCGGCCGATCATGCCCTGCTCGAAGGAATAGCCGACCAGGATCTTG
>JAWWBR010000063.1:0-19613 GCA_033720855.1 Alphaproteobacteria bacterium | reverse complement strand
GCCCGTGTCCGGGCGAAGGCCAGGAAGGCGGCCGCGGTGGTGATCTCGAAAAAGGTGATCGGGGCCCCGTCGTTGGCGGCCTCGCATTGGCGCAACAGGCGTGCCAGGGCGCGGTCGCCGATCATCCGGCCGGCGGGACGGATTCGTTCGGTAAAGCGGACGAGATGGGGCGAGGTATAGACATTGGGGCGCAGCCCCGCGCTTTCGGCCATCGCCCTCAAAAAGGCGATCACGGACCCCTTTCCATTGGTTCCGGCGACGTGGACGACCGGGGCAAGATCGCGTTCGGGATGGTCGAGCGCCGCCAACAGCCGCCGGATTCGCCCGAGAGAAAGATCGATCTCCCGCGGGTGGAGCCTTTTCAGGCGCGCGAGGATCGCCTCACTGGTCTGGCGGTGCGCTTGCCGTGGCATCGGCCGCGGCCTCGGATTTGGGCAAGGCGACGACGTCGCCGGCCGGGGTCCGGTTGCGCAGCAGATCGAGCACCCGGATCAGGGTGTCGCGCAACTCATCACGGGGGACGACCATGTCGATCATGCCGTGTTCGAGAAGGTATTCGGCGCGCTGGAAACCCTCCGGCAGGGTCTCGTGAATCGTGTTCTCGATGACGCGGGACCCGGCGAAGCCGATGATCGCAGCGGGCTCGGCGATGGACACGTCTCCCAGCATCGCGAAACTTGCCGACACCCCGCCCGTCGTCGGGTCGGTGAGGACGACGATGTAGGGCAACCGCGCCTCGCGCACCTCCTCCACCGCCACCGTGGTGCGCGGCATCTGCATCAAGGACAGGATGCCCTCCTGCATGCGGGCGCCGCCGGAGGACGGAAAGACGATCAACGGCGCGTCCTGGAGGATCGCCAGCCGGGCGGCGGCGACAAAGCCTTCGCCCACGGCGGTGCCCATCGACCCGCCCATGAAGCGGAAGTCGAAAGCGGCGACGACCGCCGGTATGCCGCCGATCTTGCCGTGGGCGACGACGATGGCATCTCGAAGCCCGGTCTTGGAGCGGGTGTCCTTGATACGGTCGTTATAGCGTTTCTTGTCGCGAAACTTCAGAGGGTCGTCGGTGACCTCCGGCAGTTCGATGGTCTGGTAACTGTCTTCGTCGAACGTCATGGCCAATCGGTCGGTCGCCGAGACCCGCATGTGATGGCCGCAATGGGGGCATACGTGGAGGTTGGCGGACAGCTCGCGATGGAAGATCATCTGCTCGCAGGCCGTGCACTTGAGCCACAGGTCCTCGGGCACGCCCTCTTTGCGCACCAGGGCGCGGATCCGCGGTCTGACGAATTTGGTAAGCCAGTTCATGGTCTATCCCTTGGCTGCGGCACCGCTTCTCGCGTCGCGAACGCCGTCGGCAAGCTCCCTTACGAAATTCATTATTTCCGTCACCAAACCTGCCCGCGGGCGACCCTCCGCGTCAAGACCTTCGCGGATCCGCTCGACCACCGCCGATCCGACCACGGCGGCGTCGGCGACGCGGGCGATGGCCGCGGCCTGGTCCGGCGTCTTGATCCCGAAACCCACCGCAAGGGGCAATTCCGTGGCGCTTCGCAGCGTCTCGAGACGCTTGGCGACGTCGGCGGCGTCGGCCACGCGGGTCCCGGTTATCCCGGTGATGGAGACGTAGTAAATAAAGCCCGAGGTATTGGTGAGCACCTTCGCAAGGCGCGTTTCGTCGGTGGTGGGCGTCGCCAGGCGGATGAAATGCAGACCCGCCTCGCGGGCGGGGAGGCAAAGCTCGGCATCCTCTTCGGGCGGCAAATCGACGATGATCAAACCGTCGGCCCCGGCGTCCTTGGCGTCGGCGAGGAAACGGTCGTTGCCGTAGTGGTAGATGGGATTGTAGTAGCCCATGAGGACGATCGGCGTGGCCGCGTCTTTCGCCCTGAACCGGCGCACCAGGTCCAGGGTCCTGACCATGTTCTGCCCCGATTTCAAGGCCCGGAGGCTGGAGGCCTGGATCGCCGGGCCGTCGGCCATGGGGTCGGAAAAGGGCATCCCGATCTCCAGGATATCGGCGCCGGCCCCGGGCAGCCCGGCGAGGATCGCGTCCGAGGTTTCGAAGTCGGGATCGCCCGCGGTCACGAACGTCACCAAACCGGCCCGCCCTTCCGCCGCAAGGGCCTTGAAGCGGGCGCCGATGCGATCGGACCCCGCGGCTCCGGTCAAAGCTCTTCCCCGAGGTGCCGGGCGACCGAAAACACGTCCTTGTCGCCACGGCCGCACATGTTCATGACCAGCAGGTGGTCCTTGTCCAGACTGGGGGCATGGCGCATCACGTGGGCAAGCGCGTGGGCCGGTTCGAGGGCGGGCAGGATGCCTTCCAGCCGCGAGCACAATGTGAAGGCCTCGAGCGCTTCGCTATCGGTGACCGAGACGTAGGTCACGCGGCCCTGGTCGTGCAGCCAGGCATGTTCCGGCCCGATGCCGGGATAGTCGAGCCCGGCCGAGATGGAATGGGCTTCCGTGATCTGGCCGTCGTCGTCCTGCAGCAGGTAGGTGCGGTTGCCGTGCAGCACGCCGGGACTGCCGGCGGTGATGGAGGCCGCATGTCGCCCGGTCTCGATGCCTTCGCCGGCGGCTTCCACGGCGAACATCTCGACCCCGGGATCGTCCAGAAACGGATAGAACAAGCCGATGGCGTTGGAGCCGCCGCCGATGCAGGCGACCAGGGTATCGGGGAGACGGCCCTCGGCCGCGTCCAACTGCTCGCGGACCTCGCGTCCGATCACCGATTGCAGGTCGCGGACCATGGCGGGGTAGGGATGGGGCCCGGCGGCGGTGCCGATCAGGTAGTAGGTCGTCTCGACGCTCGCCACCCAGTCGCGCAGGGCCTCGTTCATGGCGTCCTTGAGGGTGGCGGAGCCCGAACGCACCGGCACGACCTCGGCGCCGAGAAGCTTCATGCGGAAAACATTGGGCTGCTGGCGCTCGATATCGGTCTCGCCCATGTAGATGGTGCAGTCGAGGTTGAAGCGCGCACAGACGGTCGCCGTGGCCACCCCGTGCTGGCCGGCCCCGGTCTCGGCGATGATGCGCTTCTTGCCCATGCGCCGGGCCAGCAGGATCTGCCCCAGGCAATTGTTGATCTTGTGGGATCCGGTGTGGTTGAGCTCGTCTCGTTTGAAATAGATCTTGGCGCCGCCAAGTTCCTCGGTCAGGCGCTCGGCGTAATAGAGCGGCGAGGGCCGGCCCGCGTAATGGGCGAGGAAGTGGTCGAGTTCCTCGGCGAAAGACGGATCGTTCTTTGCCGCGGTCCAGGCGCGTTCAAGCTCGAGGATCAGCGGCATCAGCGTCTCGGCGACGAAACGGCCGCCGAACAACTCGAAATGACCGGCCTCGTCGGGCCCGCCTCGGAAGGTATTGGGCGTGCTCATGGTTTTCGCTCTCGGTCAGGGTGCGGCACTATACCCTCCGGCTCCCGATATTCCAATGCCGGCGCCGGTCCCGGGCGGTGTTCACAGTTCCGCCGCGCGGGCAAGGAAGGCGCGTATCAGGGCCGGGTCCTTGCACCCCGGTGCCGTCTCGACGCCCGAGGATACGTCCACCGCCGGCGCGCCGCTGGCGGCCACCGCCTGGGCGAGGTTGTCCACGTTCAGGCCGCCCGAAAGCATCCACGGCCGCGCCCAGGTCTCGCCGGCGATGATGTCCCAGTCAAAGGCGCGCGCGTTGCCTCCGGGCAGGGCGCCGTCGCTCTCGGCCGCGGGCTTGGCGTCGAACAACAGCATATCCGCCGCGTTTTCCAGCGCCCGGGCCCTGGCAAGGTCGTCCCGTCCGGCGATGCCCACCGCCTTGATCACCGGCAGGCCGAACCGGTTCCTGATTGTGGTCACGCGGTCGGGCGTTTCGCTGCCGTGCAATTGGAGCATATCCAGCGGCACCGCGCCCAGGATGCTCGCCAGGGTCTCGTCGGACTCGTCGACGACGACCCCGACCCGCTTGACCCGCGGCGGTACCGCCTGCGCCAGCCGGGCGGCATCGTCGAGCCGGAGGAAACGCGGCGAGGGCGGGAAAAACACCAGGCCGACATAGCGTGCGCCACCTTCGACGGCGGCGGCCATGGCATCCTCGGTGCCGATGCCGCAGATCTTTACCGCAACGGGCATGGGATCGGGCCACCGCCTGCCACGCGGAGGCGCCGCGTGGCGCTAGGCCGACGGCGCGGTGACGTGAGGCAGAGGAGGAGCACGGGGGTCATGGCAGCAGCGGGGCTCGGGGTTGCGCCGGGCCGGTGGTTATAGCCCGGAATGGGGCGCGGCGAAAGGAACCGGTCAGCCGTCTCCGGCAACGATCAGGCGGCGCGCCCGCTCACCCTCGCCGTCATCGCCGATGCGCGGCGCGGACACCCGCTCCTTTTCGGCGAGCGAGCGTTTAAGGCGACCGGTTTCTTCCTCGAGGGCACGTTCGTGGCGGGCAAGGCGACGGGCTCGCAGTCGGTCGCCTATCCGTGCCGCGGAGAACCACAAGGCGGCGAGCAAAAGCCCCAGGAAGAAGGCCCCCAGCACCGCGGCGAAGAGCGGCATCTCGGCTTCGAGCGGCAGCGGCCAGAGGTTCAGGGTGACCGGTTCGAGATTGGCCGCGGCGAAAGCGCCGGCCAGCAGCAGCAAGGGAACGGTGATGATCCAAAATAGGATGCGCACGGGTCTTCCACCGATGTCGGTCCGCCGCCCCGGGACGTGGCTGCTCAGCCGTCGGGTCTAGCGCCTGTTCAGCCGTTCTCGCAGCAGCTTTCCGGTCTTGAAGAACGGTACCCGCTTGGCGGCAACGTGCACCGACTCGCCGGTTCGCGGATTGCGTCCGATCCGGGCGTCGCGCCGCTTGACGGAAAATGCGCCGAACCCGCGCAGTTCCACACGATCGCCCCGGGCCAGGGCGGCGGTGATCTCGTCGAAGATCGCCGAAACGATACGCTCCACATCCCGGTGATAGAGATGCGGATTTTTCTCCGCGAGGTGCAGGATCAGTTCCGATTTCGTCATTGGCCGTCACTTCGCTCCGCTTGGGGAACGGGCGGCGACTCCCGTTCCTGATCGTGCCGCAAAATCCTATTCAGGGTGCCAAAGGGAAATCAGCCCGTCAAGTGTAAGTCTTTCAGAAAACAATGTTTTTCCAAACATCTCTTCGACCAGCCCGAACAGGTTCCGGGTGCCGCGGTTGATCCGAACGTCGCGCACCGGAAGGTCCGCGGGAACGCCGCGGGATTCGGCCAGCCAGTCCCGGGCCTCGGATTCGCCGCCGATGGCGTCGATCAAGCCGGCTTCGAGGGCCTGGCTGCCGGTGAAAATCCGTCCGTTCCCGAGGCTGCGGGCACGCTCGGCATCGAGGCCCCGGCGCTCGGCGACCATGTCGAGGAATTGCCGATGGGTGTCTTTGATGATCGCCTTGACCGCCTCGCGGCCTTCCTCGGTGAGCGGTTCGAGGGGCGATGGCACCGCCTTCAGCGGGTCGGACTTGATGGCTTCCGCCTTGACCCCGAGCTTGTCCAAGAGACCCGTAAGATCGGTCGTCTGCATGACGACGCCGATGGAGCCGGTGATGGTACCGGCACGGGCGAATATGCGGTCGCCGCCGATCGCCACCATATAGCCCCCGGACGTGCCCAGCGTGCCTATGACCGTGACCACCGGTTTCTTGGCCGCGATCTTGCGCAGGCGCAGAAAGAGGGATTCGCCGCCGACGACGGTGCCGCCCGGGCTGTTGATGCTGACGATCAGCGCCTTTGCCTGGTCGTCGTTGGCGACCTGCCTCAAGGCGTCGATGCGTTTGGGATCTTCGACGATGACCCCGTTGACCGTAAGCCGGGCGACGTAGTCTCGGCTGTCCAGGGCTTCGAAGCGGCCGAACAGCGCCAAACCGAGACCGACGACGGCGACCACGGCGGCGAGACGCCACACGCCGAGCCGGCGTTTCAGTCGTTTTCGGTCAATGAGGGAATCGGACTCGAAGGTCATGGTTAGCTGACCCCTGGCCTCGCGCTGCCGTCCTGCGGCCGACGCTCACACGGGAACCGCGACGAAGGATCTAAGACGATTTACCTTTTTCGCCCTCGTCTTCTTCGGATCTTTCCTCCGCGGCGGGCTCTTCCGCAGTCTCCTCCGCCTCGGCGTCGGCTTCGTTTGCGGGTGCCGAGGTTTCATCCGCAGATGTCTCCTCTGCGGCCTCCTCCTCGGCGGGGGCCTCGTCGTCTTCCGTAGCCTCTGCGCCCTGGGCCCGTTGCTGATTGGCCTTGCTGATGGCGGCGCCGAGGATATCGCCAAGGCTGGCACCGGAGTCAGAGGACCCGTACTGGGCCATCGCCTCCTTCTCCTCGGCGACCTCGCGGGCCTTGATCGACAGGGTCAATTTGCGCGAGTTGCGGTCGATGTTGGTGACCTTGGCATCGACTTTTTCGCCGACGGCGAACCGGTCGGGCCGCTGCTCGGAGCGGTCGCGCGCCAGGTCGGCCTTGCGGATGAAGCCCAGGGCGCCGTCGACCTCGACCTCGATGCCGCGGGCGGTGACCTCCTTGACGGTGGAGGTCACGACATCGCCCTTCTTGAGCTCCGCCGTCCGGCCCTCGAACGGGTCTTCGCTGAGCTGCTTGATGCCGAGACTGACGCGTTCCTTATCCACGTCGATCTCCAACACCTTGACCTTGACCACCTGTCCCTTCTCGTAGTCGGCGATGGCCTCTTCTCCGGATCGCGTCCAATCCAGATCGGACAGGTGGACCATGCCGTCGATGTCGCCGGGCAGGCCCACGAACAGGCCGAATTCGGTGATGTTCTTGATCTCCCCCTCGAGCTCGCTGCCGGAGCTGTGCTGCGCCGCGAACGCTTCCCACGGGTTTTCGCTGCACTGCTTGAGGCCGAGGCTGATGCGCCGCTTCTGGGGATCGACGTCCAGCACCATCACCTCCAGCTCCTGGGAGGTGGAAACGATCTTGCCGGGATGAACGTTCTTCTTGGTCCAACTCATCTCCGAGACGTGGACCAAGGCCTCGACCCCGGGTTCCAACTCGACGAAGGCACCGTAATCGGTGATGTTGGTGACGCGGCCCTTGAGCTTGGTGCCGATCGGGTATTTCTGCTCGATGCCTTCCCAAGGGTCGGCCTCGAGCTGCTTCATGCCGAGGCTGATGCGCTGGTTTTCCGGGTTGAAGCGGATCACCTGGACCTTGACCGTGTCGCCGACATTGAGCGCCTCGCTCGGGTGGTTGATGCGGCGCCAGGAGATGTCGGTGATGTGCAGCAGGCCGTCGACGCCGCCGAGGTCGATAAACGCGCCGTAGTCGGTGATGTTCTTGACGACGCCTTCAAGGACCTGGCCCTCCTCGAGATTGGCAACCAGTTCGGAACGGGCCTCGGCTCGGGATTCCTCCAGCACGGCCCGGCGCGAGACGACGATGTTGCCCCTCGACCGGTCCATCTTGAGGATATGGAATTCCTGCGGGGTGCCCATCAGGTGGCCGACATCGCGCACCGGGCGGATATCCACCTGGGATCCGGGGAGGAAGGCGACGGCGCCGGAGAGATCGACGGTAAAGCCGCCCTTGACGCGGCCGAAGATGGTTCCGGAGACGCGCTCGTTGTCCTTGTGCGCGGTTTCCAGCAGGGTCCAGGCCTCTTCCCGCCGGGCCTTGTCGCGGCTCAGCACCGCCTCGCCGTTACGGTCCTCGTAGCGTTCGAGGTAGACCTCGACCTCGTCGCCGGGCTTCAGGTCGGCTTGCTGACCGGGCGAGGCAAATTCCTTCAGCGCCACGCGGCCCGCCGACTTAAGGCCGACATCGATCAGCACCATGTCGTTGTCGATGGAAAGAACAGTGCCCTTGAGCACACTCCCCTCGAGGGGGCCGTCCTCGCCGAGAGATTCCTCAAGCAGTTCGGCAAAGTTTTCGCCGGTCGAAAACGACTCGCGCACGTCTCCGGCGTGTTGATCAGACATAGGTTCTCCTAACCTTCCGTTCCTTTTCGCTCGGCCGCAGCGCGGTGACGCCGACCGGCCGGCTCTTGGCTATCAACCGGGGCCGCCGCCCACGCGGCCGTCCCCAAACCTGCGCCCTCGCCATCCGAATCACACTGAAACCTTCGCTTCGGGAGGGTCGAGGGACTCATTTCACGGCGGCGGCTTCATCTATCACCGTTCGGGCGGCTTCGAAGGCTTCGTCCGCATTCAGCCCGGTGGTATCCAACAGATGAGCGTCGCCGGCCTGCTTGAGAGGCGATTCGTCCCGCGACTGGTCACGGGCATCGCGCTCTCGCATATCCTGCAAAACGCGCGCCTTTATACTGTCTAAGCCCTTTTCTCGCAACTCTTTAAGGCGGCGGGCCGCGCGAACCTCGAGACTCGCGGTGACGAAGAATTTGACATCCGCATCGGGACAAACGACGGTTCCGATGTCGCGGCCGTCGATCACCGCCCCCGGCGCGCCGCCGGGGGGCGTGCGGGCAAAGCGCCGCTGGAACGCGAGCAGGGCCTTGCGGACGTCGCCATAAGCGGCGATGCGCGATGCCGTCTTGGCGACCGAATCTGCGTCGAGGGCGGGGTCGGCCAGATCTTCCGCACGCACGCCCAAGGCCGCCCGGGCGGCGGCCTCCATGTCCTCGGCACTGCCGCCGGCATCGTGGAGCCGTTTCGCGGCGGCGCGGTAGAGGCGACCGGAATCGAGCCGGGCGAAACCATAATGTGCCGCGATCCGCTTTGCCAGTGTGCCTTTGCCCGATGCCGCGGGCCCGTCGATGGCGATGACGAGGTGCGGTCTGTGTCCGGCCCCGGAAACCGTTTCCGTCATTCTCGATCGGCTCCGGTAATCCGGGCGCCGAGCCCGTTCATCAGTTCGACGAAGCCGGGGAAGCTGGTGGCGATGGCGCGGCCGTCGTCGACGGTGACCGGGCCTTCGGTGGCGATACCCGAGACCAGGAAAGACATGCTGATGCGGTGATCGAAATGGGTGGCGACGGACGCGTTTCCGGGCGGCGGACGGCCGGTGCCGTGGACGGCCAAGGTGTCGTCGCCTTCCTCGAAGCGGGCGCCGATGGCGGCGAGGCCGCCGGTGATGGCGGCGATCCTATCGCTCTCCTTGACCCGAAGCTCGCTGAGCCCGCGCATGACCGTCGTCCCTTCGGCGAAGGCGGCGGCCACGGCGAGTATGGGGTATTCGTCGATCATCGAAGGCGCCCTGGCGGCCGGCACCTCCACGCCGTGCAGGCGCGAGGCGCGGACCTTGAGATCGGCGACCGGCTCACCGGCATCGGTCCGTTCATCGTCGAAGGTGATGTCCGCGCCCATTTCGATCAGCGTCATGTAAAGCCCGGTGCGAAGCGGGTTGATGCCGACATTGGGGATGGTGACGTCCGAGCCCGCCCGGATCAGGGCCCCGACCGCGGCGAAGGCCGCCGACGACGGGTCGCCCGGTACGACGACGCTGTGCGCCTCCAGCTCCGGAAAGCCCCCGACGGTGATGCGCCGCGCCCCGCCCTTTCCGTCCTCGACCGCGACCGCGGCGCCGAAATGTCGCAGCATCAGTTCGGTATGATCTCGGGTGGCCTCGGGTTCGATCACCGTGGTTTCCCCCGGCGCGTTGAGCCCGGCCAGCAGGATCGCCGACTTGACCTGGGCCGAGGGAACGGGGAGTTCATAGGTTATGGGGACGGGCAGCCGGGCGCCGGTAACGGTCAGCGGCAGCCGCCCTCCCTCCCGCGCGGTGAACCCGGCACCCATGCGCGACAGGGGTTCGATCACCCGGTTCATGGGACGCTCGACCAGCGACGCATCGCCGGTCACCTGGGCGGTCAGCGGATGTGTGGCGAGCAAACCGAGCAGCAACCTCGCGCCGGTGCCGGAATTGCCGAGATCGAGCACCTGGGTGGGCTCGGCGAGGCCCGAGAGCCCGACCCCGTCGATGAGGTAGGTGCCGCTGTCGGCGCAGGTGACGGTGACGCCAAGCGCCCGCAGGGCCGCCGCGGTGGCTAACACGTCCTCGCCTTCCAGCAGCCCCCGCACCGAAGTGCGGCCCACGCTTACGGCACCGATCATCAGCGCCCGGTGGGAGATCGACTTGTCGCCGGGCACCGTGACCGTGCCTTCAAGGGGGACGTCGACGGGGTGCGAGGTCAGGGGTTCGGGATTTTCAGAATCGGTCATTGCGGGTCATGGCGAAGGGGAGTCGATGCCGAAAACGGGCTCGCTGGGGCTTCGTTTAGCACATGCGCAGGGCCGCTGTCTTCGTAAGCGGCCCAGAAATGAAATTAGCTTTTGACAGCGCCGTGGGTTCGTGGCAATTGGCTAGCGTAGGAAGCGATGGCGATTTCACGCCTATAGCTAAGGTGGAAACGGGTCGCCGGTCGGGTAAGCTGGGGGATACTTCAGTGGCCAAAGCGGAATGGGGAACCAAGCGCGTTTGCCAGGAGTGTGGCGCCAAGTTTTACGATATGCGCCGTGCCGAGATCATCTGTCCCAAATGCGAAGCGGTATTCGAATTGGTGCAGCCCAAAGCGAAAAAGGCGCCAGCCGCCCCCAAACCCGCCACCGAAGAGAAACCCAAGCCCGCGGAACCCGAGGTCGCCACCACCGAATCCGATGATGAGGAAGAAGCGATCGTCGAAGACGAGGACCTGATCGAGGATTTCGAGGATGACGATGAGGATGTCGAGGACGACGAAGAGGACATCATCGAGGACACCTCGGACCTGGGTGATGACGACGATGACATGGCCGAGGTGATCCAAAAGCCCGGGGCCTCGGAAGAGAGCTGAGGCGGCGCAAGGGACAGGGCGCCGATTTTTTGCTTGCGTGGCCCTTGGGCGAAACCCTATTTTCGGCCCCCCGGCGTGCTATGCTCTGAGCCCGAGCAAGGCCGCATGGGGTGCCCGCAAGGGCCAGGATTCAGGGGCCGTAGCTCAGTTGGGAGAGCGCGTGAATGGCATTCACGAGGTCGTCGGTTCGATCCCGATCGGCTCCACCAAACACCAATCGGGCCGGCGGCTGGCGCCGCCGGCTTCCGTTTGTCGAAACGCCCATGGCAGGTCTTCAGGTTGAGCGCCCTCTGCCTCCGGTTATGCCGCGCCGAGATTTTCTCGGGCTCGGTGCCGGGCTTGGCCTGGGGCTTGCCTTCGGCGCCCTGTCGGGATCGCCATCGGCGGCCGCCCGATCACGGCCCGCCATGATCACGCGGCCCATACCATCCAGCGGGGAGCCCCTACCCGTGGTCGGCTTCGGCACCTGGCAGACCTTCGATGTCGGTCGGTCGGAATCCGCGCGCGCCCCCCTGCGCGAGGTCCTGCGCCTCTTGTTCGAGGCGGGCGGGAAGGTGATCGATTCCTCGCCCATGTACGGTCCCGCCGAGGGCGTTGTCGGCGACCTCCTGACCGATCTCCGGGCCCATGACCGCGCCTTCTATGCGACCAAGGTCTGGACCGATGGCGAGGCGGCGGGCGTGCGACAGATGGAACGTTCCTTCGCGCTCTATCGTGCCTCTCCCATCGACCTCATGCAGATCCACAACCTGGTCGATTGGCGGACCCATCTCAAAACCCTGCGTGCCTGGAAGGACCAAGGCCGTTTCCGCTATATCGGCATCACCCATTACACCACCGCCGCCTTCGACGATCTGGCCGCCATCATCAGGCGCGAGAAGATCGATTTCGTTCAGTTTCCCTATTCCATAGACGTGCGCGAGGCGGAAAACATGCTGTTGCCCTTGGCCGCCGATCGCGGGGTCGCCACCTTGATCAATCGTCCCTTCGGCGGCGGCGGCCTGTTCGGCAGGATCCGCGGGCGACCGCTTCCCGCCTGGGCGAGCGCGATCGGCGCGGCGAGCTGGGCCCAGCTGATGCTGCGCTACGTGCTGTCCCATCCGGCGGTCACCTGCGTGATTCCGGGAACCGGCAAGCCGAATCATGCCAGGGACAACCTCGCTGCCGGCCTTACCGCCCTGCCCCAGCCCCAGGCGGCAAAGGCCGTGGCGAAGGCCTGGGAGGCCATGTAAACGGCGCCGCCTCGCCCAATCCCCCCGCTCATTTGCGATCGCGCCGGAACTCCATGACAATGACGGCCGTCTTTGGGTTTGCGACTCAAGGCGCCGGCCGTCATGGCGGTGCGGCGACGGGGCGTCGCGGGGGGAGCATAGATGGACTTTGACTACATCGTGATCGGCGCCGGATCGGCGGGCTGCGTGCTGGCCAACCGTTTGAGCGAGGAGGCCGATCGCCGCGTCCTCCTCCTCGAAGCGGGGGGACGGGACATCAATCCCCTGATCCATGTGCCCCTCGCCGTCGGCAAGCTCTGGTCGAGCCGGCTGCACGACTGGGGTTACGACACCGAACCGGAACCCGAACTGAACGGCCGGCGGATCGAAGTCATGCGCGGCCGCGTGCTCGGCGGGTCCTCCGCCATCAATGCCATGGGCTATGCCCGGGGCCATGCCGCGGATTACGACCGCTGGGCCGGCTATGGCCTGACCAAGTGGTCGTTCCGCCATGTGCTTCCCTATTTCAAGCGCTTGGAAGGCTGGGAGGGCGGCGCCGACGACTATCGCGGCGGCACCGGTCCGCTCAATATCGAGCCCACCCGGTCAGAGGATCCGGTCTGGGAGGCGTGGCTGGATGCTGCCCGCATGGCCGGGCAGCCGGTCACCGACGACCTCAACGGGGCTCGGCAGGAGGGATTCGCGCGGCTTCAGAACACCATCCGGAACGGCCGGCGCTGCACCGTGGCGGCCGCCTACCTGCATCCCGCCAGGGGCCGGGCCAACCTGCGGGTGGAGACGGGCGCCCTGGCGCAAAGGATCGTGATGGACGGCACGCGGGCGGTCGGCGTCGAATACCGAAGGCGGGGTAAGATCGCCACCGCCCGTGCATCGCGTGAAGTGATCCTCGCCGCCGGGGCCATCAACTCGCCGCAGCTGCTGATGTGTTCGGGAATCGGGCCGGCCGAGACCCTGCGTGCGCTCGGCATCGACGTGGTCCTGGACCTGCCGGGGGTGGGACGGAACCTGCAGGACCACGTTTCCTCGGTGGTGTGGTACCGGCGCCTCGCGCCCGGGCCGTTTCGGGCGCAACTGCGCTGGGATCGGCTGCTGTTCAACGTGGCGCGGGCGTACCTCTTCGGAACCGGCCCGGCCACCACCCTGCCGGCGGGACTGATGGCGTTCGTGAAAACCCGGCCGGAGTTGAACGCGCCCGACATTCACTTCCTTTTTCGCTCGCTGCCGCCCGAGGCCAGGCCCTGGTTTCCGGGCATCGCGCCAGGCTGGGACGACGCCATCATGATCCGCCCGGTGCTGCTCCATCCCGAGAGCCGCGGCGAGATCTCCCTGGCCTCCGCCGATCCGGGTGTCCCGCCCCGCATCGTTCAGAACTTCCTCGCCGCCGAGGCCGACCGGCGCGGCCTGCGCGAGGGCGTCAAGCTCGCCCGGGAGATCGCCCGTCAGCCGCCGCTCGACCCCTTCCGCGGCGAGGAAGTGGGACCCGGGGCTGAGGTTCAGAGCGACGACGAGATCGATGCCTTCAACAGGTGCGTCCTGCAAACCGCGCACCATCCTTGCGGCACCTGCGCCATGGGCGTCGGCGGTGACGCCGTCGTCGACCCGGGGCTCAAGCTCTACGGCGCCGAAGGGCTCCGCGTGGTCGACGCATCGGTCATCCCCGACCTCGTGGCCGGCGCCCTCAATGCCGTCGTCATCATGATCGCCGAAAAAACGTCGGATGGGATTTTGGGCCGCCCGCCATTGGCGCCGGCCGAGCTCTGAGGGGGCCCAGGCAAGCGATGGGCCGCGGGGGCCCAGGCGCCGATTTCTGCGCCATACGCATTTGGGGGCGGCACCGGGCCGCCCCCAAGTTTTGACCCGCGTGACGCGGCGCCCTATTTGCAGTCGATGTTGAGGGCGGATTGTGCGCCTTTGACCTTGAAGGTGCATTCCATCCCGACCTTGAGCGCCTTGCGCTTGGCCTTTTGACCTGCGACCGTGATCTTGGTGCGCCGGCCGGAGACGCGCAGCTTGCCCTTCTTGCCGTCGCCGGCCCAGGACACCCGCCGGCCGCCGGCCCGCACCCGGGTGATCTTGCCGACATGGGTGAAGACCGGAACCTTGGCCTTGGCGACACTGACCCGTGCCGCGGTCTGGCCGATCTCCTTGGCCCGGGCGATGACATCGGGCGGGAAGGCATAGACCATCTTGACAAGTTTCTCGACCTCCTCGCCGGGAGCGGGATCGATGGGCAGACGCCGCTTCTTGGCCTCGGCCAGGAAGGTCTTGTCGTGCATCGTGTCCCAAAACGCCTTGCGCAGGGCCTTGAAGCGGTCGTCGGGGACACCCGGTCCGGTGCCGAAGGGCCGTCCGTAGAGTTGGGGCGAGAGATGGACGTCGAGCGCCTGTTTGTCCTTGGGATCCTTGACCAGGTCGCGGATCAAGGCCACGTGTGGCAGGTCGGGGTGCTTCTTCATGGCGAACTGGAGCACGTAGGTGATCTTTTTGTCGCGCAGCCACTGATAACCGGTGGCGTTGATCGAGGACCACGACCAGGCACAGCGGCCCTCTACCTCGCCGCGCTGCATGGCGAGGTTGATGTCGGCGCCCCCGGGGTAGCCGGTGACCAGCCGCATTTCGCCGCCGAGCAGGTTATTGGCAAGGCGCGTGTGGATGTCGATGGTGCTGCCGACGGAGATGCCACCCATGATCAGCTTGCGGCTCAGCATGTCCTCGACCGAGTTGATCTTGTGGGTGTGCCAGAAGGTGCACAGGCTGTATTCCTGATTGGCGCTGCCCAGCCACTTGATCTTGGAGCCATCAAACTTGGCCGCCTTGTTGCCGAACAAGGGCTCGCTGACCAGATTGCGGCTGATATGGGCGATGTTGGTGCCGTCCTGTTTGAACACGTTGTATAGCGAATTGACCATGCGCATGCCGCTGGCGCCGGTATAGTTCTTGGCGACCATGCGGGGGTTGCCCGGGATGTGCCGCGTGATATGGCGGGCGATGGTGCGCGCGTAGGCGTCGTAGCCCCCGCCCGCGGACACGCCGATATAGACGGTCATGACCTTGCCCTTGTAGAACGACGCGACATCCGCGGTGGCGGGGCCAGCCATCCCCGCTATGGCAAGAAACGCGGTCCCTATGGCCGGTATCTTCACGCGATTCTGAAAATTCATGGCAGTCGTCTCCCTGTTCTGGAGCGCCGTCGGAGCATTGTTTCTTATCGTCTCGGCGGAGCTGAATCGAACCCTAGAGCACTTAAGGCTGGAAGGAAACCACAAGCCTAGACGTACCGCCTCGGCCGATCCCGCCCATGGGCTGGCCGAACGGCCGGGCGCCGCGCCTGTGCCCCGCGGTCATTCGTAGAACTCTCCCTCGCGATAGACGATCTTCTCGGGGCGCCTGTTTTCCGGGGTATGGGCGTCGATCTGTTGCTGATGAACGCCGAGGCGCATTTCCGGGTCGCCCTTGTCCCGCATCATGGCGGCGATACGCAGGACCACCAGGGGCTCCTCGCCGGAATTCTCGAAGCAATAATAAGTCCCTTCGGGCAACCAGATTCCTTCGTTGCGGGTAAGATCCCAGGCCTCGCCGCGGGGCCCGTAAAAGCGCGCCTGGCCCTGCAGCACGATGAAACTGTGGTCCTGGTTGTGGTGCGCGTGCATGGCATTCTCGCCCTCATGGGCCGCGTAGACACGGATCTTGAGCTGCAGGTTATCGGTTTCCCCCAGCACCCGCGATTCGCTGCCGGCGTCGAGCAGCTGGGCCCGCAGCTTGAACCGCGATGGCGGCGGGGTCTTGTCGAAATCGATGGACGCGGTCGGATCGCCGACCTCGACGGGCCGGTGCTCTGTTTCTGTCATGGTCTTTGCCCTCCTTGGGCTGATGCGGTTGTTGACATTGACCGCCGCCGAGCGGCGCTCCTCACCACATGATGCCGCCGCCGTCGACGACGACGGTCTGGCCGGTCATGAAATCGCTCTCCGGCGAGGCCAGGAAGACGCACAGCCCGACCAGGTCCTCGGGCTGGCCGGTCCGTTTGATCGCCCGGGTCTGGGCGCTTTTCGCCCGGCGGGCGCGCATCTCCTCGGTCTCCACGGCGCGGCCGGTTTCGGTTTCCGTCGGTCCCGGTGCGATGGCGTTGATGCAGATGCCGTCCTCGCCGAACTCTTGCGCCATGGATCGGGTGATGCCCACCACCGCCGCCTTGGACGCGCCGTAATGGGTGAGGCCCGGCGCCCCCTTGAAGGAAACCGAAGAGGCGATGTTGATGATCTTGCCGTATCCGTTCTTCTGCATTTCCGGGATCGCCGCCTTGGCCGACAGCCACACGCCCTTGACGTTGACCGCCATCACCCGGTCCCAGTCCTCGACCGTCCGCTCGGTCGCCTTCATGCGCTCGAGGTGGGTGTAAAGTCCGGCATTGGCGATCAGGATGTCTAGGTGTCCGAAGGCCTGCACCGTTTCCGCCACCATGCGCCGATTGTCGTCTTCGACGGTGACGTCGCACGGGACCGCGATGGCCTCGCCCCCGGCCTGTTCGATGATGCGCGCGACGGGCGTGCCATCGGCGATATCGGCGATGCAGACCTTGGCACCTTCCCGCGCCAAGGCTTTGCAATAGGCCGCGCCGATGCCCTGCGCGCCGCCGGTCACCACCGCGACCTTGCCGTCCAGCCTTGCCATCGCATCGCCCCCCTCTCAAAATCCATCATAGCAGAAAGCGGCGCTCGCCAAGAGCCGCTTGACCGGCGTTCCCCTCGGGGCGTCGACAAGGGATCGGAACATGTTATTGCCGCGAAAAATTTCCCAGAGCCGTTGGATGGCGGCGATCATGGGGATACTTGGTCTCGGTCTGGCCATCGCCGGCGGGTGGTTCGTCTACGGGAACCACCAGTTTCTCGCCGCGACCAAGCGCACCGAGGGCACCATCGTTGCCGTCACCGCGAAACGCAGCGCCAAGGGCATGACCCTGTATCACCCGCGGGCGCGTTTCAACGAGCCCAGGACCGGCCGGTCCGTGGCCTTCACCAGTCGCGTGGGACTGTGGCCGTCGCCCTTCGGCGTCGGCGACAAGGTCGTGGTGGCATTCGACCCCAACAACCCCGATGACGCCAAGATCGTGTCCCTCTGGACCTTGTGGTTCATTCCCGGAGCGATGATCGCGCTGGGCGCATTGGCGGTCCTGCTCGCCGCAAGCCGCGTGGGTCGGCCGACCTAACCGGAGCCGGCCATCACCGGAGGCTGTCGGGCTGCCACTTCTTGACCAGGGCTTCGCCCTCCGCCACTTGTGCGGGTGTCATGTGGGCGATGAGGGCTTGCAAATCCCTGGCGGCGACGCGGTTCTTTTGCTTCGCGCTGAGCGACAGCCACAGATAGGCCTGGACATAGTCCCGCTCGACGCCGTCGCCATTCACCAGGAGAAGTCCGAGCGTGTGCTGGGCGCCGACATGGCCCGCCCCCGCCGCACGCCGGAACCATAACGCGGCGGTGCCGAGATCCTTGGCCACCCCCTCGCCCTTGAGGTACCGGAAGCCGAGGTTGTAGGCCGAGGCAACGTGGCCCTGTCGGGCCGCCTTGAAAAACCACGCGGCCGCCTCGGCAGGGTCTCGTGGCACCCCCAAACCTTGGGCGTACATCAGGCCGAGCCGGTGTTGCGCCCGCCGGTCGCCCTTTTCCGCAAGAGGGCGCCACTGTGCGACCGCACCCTTGTAATCGCCCCTGTTGAATGCCTTGATGCCGGCCTCGAGATCCTGGGCCCAGGCGTGGAAGACGACGGCGAGGCACAAAAACGTAACCGAAAAAATCGATCTCATCGCACGATACATAAGTCCCTTTTACCACCCCATGGGGCCGCTTTGCCAGGATGCAGGGCGTCCCGCCCCCGGTTCCCGGCCGCCGGGCTTGTCGAGGGGCGGGGGCCCAGGCATATTGGCGCGGCCTTGAATTCCGGTGCCGGTCCCGGGCGAGGCGACGAGGGGGTGCCGCGGGGTGGCGGACGGAATTTTCGATCTTCTGGTTCAAGACACCGGTCTGACGGCCTGGGCGTTTTTCGGCCTTTGCGCGATTTCCTTCGTCGGCAGCTTCATCGCCGCGGCCTTGGGCCTGGGCGGCGGCATCCTCGTGCTCGCCGTGATGGCGTTGGTCCTGCCGCCGACGGTCCTGATCCCGGTCCATGGTGTGGTTCAGCTGGGGTCGAATCTCGGCCGCGCCATTCTCCTCGCCCGCCAGGTGC
Source organism: Alphaproteobacteria bacterium (assembly GCA_033720855.1). Taxonomy (GTDB): domain Bacteria; phylum Pseudomonadota; class Alphaproteobacteria; order SMXQ01; family SMXQ01; genus SMXQ01. The sequence continues at coordinate 1,425 of JAWWBR010000063.1, read as the reverse complement.
TGTATGCGGTGGTTCCCGCCTTCGTACTCGGCGCCGCCATCGGTGCCGGGTTCGGCGCACATCTGGTCCTGACCCTTCCGCTTTGGTTGCTGTTGTCGCTGCTCGCGCTGTTCGTCCTCTACGGGACTTGGTCACGGGGATTTCGCAGCACGCGACCGGGCAAGCGGAAGTTCTTCGCCGTCGGCGCCGTCAGTTCCTTCGTCACCATGTTCGTCGGCGCCACCGGTCCGTTGATCGCGCCTTTCGTTTCGGCGGCTTGCGACGAACGCCGCCAAGTGGTGGCGACCCATGCCATGCTGATGTCCATCCAACACGGGCTCAAGGTCGTGGCCTTCGGCGTGGTGGGGTTCGCATTCGGCCCCTATCTGCCTCTGCTCGTCGGCCTGCTGGCGTTTGGCTTCCTCGGCACCTATGCCGGCGGCAGGGTGCTGGCCAAGCTCCCCGAGGAGGTGTTTCGCTTGGGCCTGCGGATCGTGCTGACGCTCCTCGCTTTGCGCCTGCTGTTCGATGCGGTGATGGCCTTTCCGCGCTGAGGGCGCCGCTCCGGGTAAGCGCCCGGGGCGACCATGAGCGTTGCGATTCGGCGCCCGCGGTGTCAGCATTGGCCGGAGGCGGGCATCGGCGGGGATGCCGGCCGATCCGGGCGGCCCAGTTTGGCGGGGCTCAGTTTGACGGGAGGTCTTGGAAGATGCGCGGACACTCGAAATTAGGCGTGCACACCATCGCCATGGTTCTTACCTTGGGCGGGTTGATCCTGGCGCCTGTCCGGTTGGCCGCGGCGCAGAGCCAGCAATCGGAGACGGTCCAGAGGCTGGTCGACGAGCTCAGGGCGATCGTCACCCAGGGCGAAAAGAGGCGGGCCGCGGACCCACGGTTCCTCGACGAACTCAAGGGGCTGGCTGACAAATACGATTGGCCGTGGCGCCGGGTGGTGTTCCGCGAGCGTTTCCGAGACGGCGACTACGCGCGCGACCCATCCTGGGTGGTGGCGGTAGGGCGGTTCTGGGTCGATGCCCAACTGGGCTTGCGGACGCGGGTAGAGCCCTTCACCCGCGAGCAGCCTCCCGCGCAAACGCAGTCGGACAGTCAGGACCTGTTCGGCGCCGTATTGCGGGAACTGGCCCGGCCCAAAGGCGACGACCAGGGCTCTCAAGATCAGCGCAAGGCGCCATCGACACCATCGGAAATCTTCACCAATGCCCGGATCGGCAACGCTTTTGCCCTGCGCCTGCGCCTGCGCACGGTGACCGACATTCCGGCGCGGATCGAATTCGGGCCCTATCAGGGGCCGGCGCGAAAAGAGGGCTATCGCCTCGTCTATCACAACCGTGAGGGCAGCGGCCCGGTGTTCGAACTGGTCCGCCTGCGGCCCTGGGGCAGCAGCGTGATCTTCGCCCTGGATCGCGCCCCCAGGCTTGACGATGG
>JAWWBR010000062.1:0-19755 GCA_033720855.1 Alphaproteobacteria bacterium | reverse complement strand
GCGGCTCGGCCTCGGGCGGGGCGACCGTTTGCGCATCGGCGCCGCGACCTTCCGTATCGCCGCGCTGCTCGAGCGCGAACCCGATCAGGCCTCGGGCCGCTTCAAGCTCGGCCCCCGGGTGCTGGTGAGCCGGGCGGCGCTCGCCGCCACCGGCCTGATCCGGCCGGGCAGCCTGATCCGCTATCACACCCGCATCGCCTATGCGCCGGGGACCGACGGCGAGGCCCTGGAGGCGGCGTTGGCCGAGGCCTTTCCCAACGCCGGCTGGCGCGTGCGCAACACCCACGCGGCGACCCCGCGCCTGCGCCGCCATATCGACCGGGCGGCGCTGTTCTTCACCCTGGTCGGCCTGGCGGCGCTGCTGGTCGGCGGTATCGGCATCGCCGGGGCGGTGTCGGGATACCTGGAGGGCAAGCGCGAGACCATCGCCACCTTGAAGTGCCTGGGCGCCACCGGCGGCTTCATCTTCGCCCTGTTCGCCGTCGAGGTCGGCGTCATCGCCGCGCTCGGCATCGCCCTCGGGCTCGCCGTCGGCGCCGCCCTGCCGGCCCTGGCCGCCCCGGCCTTGGCCGGGATCCTGCCGGTCCTGCCCCAGGCCGCGCTCCATCCCGAGCCGCTGCTGGTCGCCGCCGGCTACGGTGCCGCGGTGGCGGTCCTGTTCTCGCTGTGGCCGCTGACCCGGGCGCGGGAGATCGGCGCCGCCGAGCTGTTCCGGGGCATCGTCTCGCGCGCCCGCTTCCGCCCCCCGGCGGCCCTTCTCGCCGGGCTCGCCCTGGCCTTCGCGGCGATCGCCGGGCTCGCCCTGGCGACCGCGGTCCGGCCCAGCTTCGCCCTGTGGTTCATCGCCGGCGCCGTTCTCGCCTTTCCGCTGTTCCTGGGCATCGCCTGGGCGGTCGCCCGCATGGCCGCTTCCTGGGGACGGCGCCTGGCCGCCGGCGCCCGCCGCCGGCCGCGGCTCTCGCTCGCGCTTGCCAACCTGCACCGGCCGGGGGCCCCCAGCCGGGCCATCATCGTCGCCTTCGGCATCGGCCTCACCGTGTTCGTCGCCCTGGTCCAGGTCGAGGGCAACCTCAGGCGCCAGATCGCCGAGCGCATCCCCGCCAACGCGCCGGCGTTCTTCTTCATCGATATCCAGCCCGATCAGGTCGCCGCCTTCGAAAGCGCCGTCAAGGGCGTGCCCGAGGCCGGGCCGCTCAAGCGCATGCCGACCCTGCGCGGGCGCATCACCCGCGTCGCCGGCACCCCGGTCGGGGAGGTGCGGGTCGGCCCCGGGGCGCGCTGGGCGGTCAGGGGCGATCGCGGCCTGACCTATACCGGGCCGATGCCGGAAGGCACGGAGATCGTCTCGGGCCGCTGGTGGCCCGCCGACTACGCCGGGCCGCCGCTGATCTCGATCGACGCGCGGATCGCCGCCGGGCTCGGCATCGGCGTCGGCGATACCCTGACGCTGAACGTGCTCGGCCGCGAGATCACCGGGCGCATCGCCAACACAAGGCGCATCACCTGGTCGACGCTGGGCCTCAACTTCGTCATCATCCTCTCCCCCGGCGCCCTCGAGGGCGCCCCCCAGACCTATATCGCCACCGTCGGGGCGGCGCCCCGGGCCGCGGACGCGATCGTCCGCGCCGTCGCCGACCGGTTCGAGAACATCACCGCCATCAGCGTCCGCGAGGCGCTCGAAGTCATCCTCGAGGCGCTCGACAACATCGCCGCCGCCGCCCGCGCCACCGCCGGCCTGGCGCTGATCGCCGGCATCCTGGTGCTGGCCGGCGCCGTCGCCGCGGGCCTGCGCGAGCGCACCCGCGACGCCGTGATCCTCAAGGTGACCGGCGCCCGGCGGCGCGACCTCGCCGCCGCCTACCTGATCGAATACGGCATCGCCGGCGCCGCCGCCGGTCTGGGCGCGGCGGTCACGGGGTCGATCGCCGGCTACCTCATCCTGACCCTGATCATGGACGCGGCCTGGGTGCTGTTGCCGGGCCCGGCCGTGGCGACCCTGGTGGTGGCGACCCTCGCCGTGGTCGCTCTGGGCTTCGCCGGCACCTGGCGGGCGCTGGCCCAGAAGCCGGCGCCGGTGCTGAGGCGCATCTAGGGGCGGAGATGCCGTCGGAATTCGAAGACCCGGACCTCGCCCCCCGGCGCGCGGCCGGGATCGGGCGTCGGCAGTTCCTGCGCTGGGCCCTCGTGCTCGCCCTCATCGCCGCCGCCAGCGCCAACCTGGATGCCCTGCTGGCCGCCCTCGGCGGGCCGGCCCCGGGCGGGGCCACGCCTTCGGGCCCCGGCGCCGAACAGGCCTTCGCCCTCGAATTCCTCGGCGCCATCGGCCCGCCGTTCCTGGCCATCGGCGCAGGGCTCGCGATCGCCGCCACCGTCGAGCTGCGCCGCGGCACGGAAGCGGCTGGATCGGGCACGGTCCTGGCGCTTTGGCTCACCTGGGGGCTCTTGGGCCTGGCCGCCCTGGGCCTATTTTGGCCCGCCGGAAACCCTTGAAAAACTGAGAATCAGTGACATATTGTTGCCCACAAGGTGCGCCATAAACGGCGTTCCATAAGGTTTCACACTGAGCGAGGATACTCATGCTTGGTCCAGACAGACGTACGATGACCCGCAGCCAGGCGGAAGCCGCCCAAATCGATGTCGGCCTCCGCGAACACATGCTTCGGGTCTACAACTACATGGCCTCGGGCGTGGCGCTCACCGGCATCGTCGCGATGCTGGCCGCGAGCTCGCCGGCCTTCATGAACGCGGTCTTCGGCACCCCGCTCGCCTGGGTGGTGATGCTGGCGCCGCTCGCCTTCGTCCTGGTGCTGAGCTTCGGCATCCACCGCCTCTCGCTGTTCGCGTCCCAGGCGATATTCTGGACATTCGCCGCGGCAATGGGGCTTTCCCTGTCGACGATCTTTCTCGTCTACACCGGCGAATCCATCGCCCGGGTGTTCTTCATCACCGCCATCGCCTTCGGCAGTCTCAGCCTTTGGGGCTATACCACCAAACGCGATATCTCGGGCTGGGGCTCATTCCTCTTCATGGGCTTGGTCGGCATCATCGTTGCCGCGCTGGTCAACCTGTTCCTGCAGAGCTCCGCCCTGCAGTTCGCCATATCGGTCATCGGCGTGCTCGTGTTCGCCGGCCTGACCGCCTATGACACCCAGAAGATCAAGAATGAGTATTCGGAGCTGCACGATCATGAGACCAGCGGCAAGCTCGCGGTCATGGGCGCCTTACGCCTGTACCTCGACTTCATCAACCTGATGATCATGCTGCTGCACCTGCTCGGCAATCGCCGCTAAGGCGCGGGCATAGAGACACGCGACGGGCCGGGGCATCCCCGGCCCGTTTCGTTTGCGCCCGCGGTTTGGCTATTCGTGGTGAGGCTTGGGCGCGCCGGCGCCGATGGCGCGGACCGGGATGGTGACACGGATCCGCCCCGCGCCCTCGAAGATGAGCGTCAGTGGGAAGCTTTCCCCCGCCTTCAAGGGTGTCTTCAGCCCCATCAGCATGACGTGATCGCCCCTCGGCGCGAAGCTGAGGCTGGCCCCCGGCCGAAGCGCGATGCCGCCCTCAACCCGGCGCATGCGCATGACGCCGCCCGCCATGCGGTGGCTGTGCAGCTCGGCCCTTTTGGCGATCCCGGTCTCGGCGCCGATCAGCCGGTCGGCCGCGGCGCCGTTGTTGACGACGGTGAAATAGGCGGCACCGTTCCGCGCCCGGCCGGCGCTGGCCCGCGCCCATGCGGCCGAGACCTTGATCCCGCTCTTGACCGTGCCCGCGGCCGGGCTCATGGCGCCATGGGGCTTGTCCCCGGCGGCGATGGCGGCGGGCGAAGCGAGGGCGAGGGCGAGGGCGAGGGCGAGGGAGAGGGCGGCAAAGCGGGCAGCGAATCGGCCGAGGCTGGGCGTGAGGGGGGTCATGAAGGGTCTCTGAAGCTCAAAGGTGCCGATCACCCGGCGATGCGGGCGAGTTCCGTGGCCATCGCCTCGGGCGCGGTTCCGGCGCGGAACAGGGCGGCCACCTTGCCGTCGGGTCCGACCAGGTAGATGAACGAGGTGTGATCGACCAGGTAGTCGGGATCGTCCTCCTTGGTGCCGGGCGCCTTGCGGGCGTAGATCTTATAGGCCTTGGACGCGGCGGCGACATCCTCGTCGCTGCCGGTGAGCCCGACCATGCGCGGGTGGAAGGCGGCAACGTAGTCCTTGACCACGGGGACGGTGTCGCGGGCGGGATCGACGGTGATGAAGACCGGCACGATGCGCTTGCCCTTGGCGCCGAGGATATCCATGGCCCGGCCCACGGTCTGCAGCTCCGACGGGCAGACATCGGGGCAGAAGGTGTAGCCGAAATAGATCAGCATGTAGCGGCCGCGGAAATCGGCGTCGGTGACCCGCCGGCCGGTGTGATCGACCAGGCTGAAGGGGCCGCCGATATCGGCTTCCGCGGTCACCATCACCGCCCCGCCCCGGGCGGGCTGGGTCGGCCTTTGCTCCTTGACCAGGGCCACCAGCCCCCAGGACACGGCGACGCAGGCGACCAGTCCGAGGGAAAAGATCAGGATCTGGCGCCGGGTCATGGCCGTCTCATCGGAACAAAGGAGCGGCGCGCAGGCGCGCCTTGGGACAGCCCTTATGTAGCGATTGGCGCGCCCGACTGCAACCGCGGCGGGGGCCAGCCTAGAGCCCGTGGGCGGCGGCGTGCCCCCATTCGCGGGCGGCATGGGCGATGACCTTGACCGAGGCGTAAAGCGCCAGGCTCGCCATGATGGCGGCGACGACCAGGTCGGGCCAGTTGCCGCCGGTGGCGAACACGCCCGAGGCGGCGAGGATGACGGCGAAGTTGCCGATGGCGTCGTTGCGCGAACACAGCCAGACCGAGCGCATGTTGGCGTCGCCCTCGCGGTAACGGTAGAGCAGGAAGGCGGAGACGAGGTTGGCGGCGAGGGCGAGTAGCCCCACCGAACCCATGACCAGGGCCGAGGGCCGGCCCTCGAAGACCAGAGACCAGATCGTCGCGCCGATCACCCAGAGGCCGAACAGGCCCATGGCGATCCCCTTGGCCATGGCCGCGCCCGAGCGCCAGCGCAGGCCCATGCCGAGGACGAAGAGGGAGATCGCGTAATTGGCCGAATCGCCCAGGAAATCGAGCGCATCGGCCTGCAGGGACACCGATTCGGAACCGATGCCGGCGGCCCCTTCGATCACGAACATGGCGAAGTTGATGGCCAGCACCGCCCACAGCACGCGGCGGAAGCCGGCGGTCTCGGCGGGCGCGATGTCGCAGCAGCCGCCGGGATGCGGGTCGGCGGCCATTCAGGCGTCTCCGTCCTCGAGCGGTTCGGCGACGTGGTCGATCATGTCGGTCACCACCGAGCGGATGTGATCGTCGGCGGCGGCGTAATAGACCTTCTTGCCGCGGCGCTCGGCGGCCAGGATGCGGGCCGCGCGCAACAGCCGAAGGTGATGGCTCACCAGGGACTGCGAGGCGCCGGTGAGGCGCGCCAGGTCGCCCACCGCCACCGGCCCGTCGAGGCACTGGATGAGGATCTTGAGGCGGGTGGGATCGCCCATCAGCCGGAACATTTCGGCGATCTCTATGGTTTCGTCGTTGGTGGGCATCGCGGCACTTTATTAAAATATATGAACATGTATTCATATATTAATACAAGTCGAAGTGCAAGGTCCGAAAGGCCGCGCTGTTGCCGGGGCGCAAAAAACCGGGGCAGGCGGTTGCCTGCCCCGAAGTGTCTCTAGGGGTTTTTTTGGGGTGCCTATTGTTGCGCCGCGGGAAGGGCGACGGGGTTCGGGGTCTCGCCCAGGTCCCTGAACAGGACCATGTCGAGCACGCGGGCCGAGGCGCCCGGATAGAATCCGGTTTCCGCCGCGAAGGTCTCCGGATTTCGGAATGTGCCGAAGATCATGTCGATCACGGCGAGATCGGTGAAGTTGTAATAATGGACGCCCTTGCCGTGGTGGATCGAGTGGGATTCCGGGCGCTGGACGATGTAGCCGAGCCACCTCGGCGTCTTGATGTTGGCGTGCTGGAAGATGGCCAGGAAGGTGGTGGCGAGGATCACGATGGTGGCCGCCCCCGGCGTCACGCCGACGATGAGCACCAGGGCGAAGCTGCCGACCAAGGTCCAGCCGACCATGCCCAGCGGGCTGAAATAGAAGGCGCCGAAGGTGTCGAGCCGCTCCGCGCTGTGATGCATCTGGTGGATCCCGCGCCACAGCACGTTGGAGCCGTGCAGGCTCCGGTGCCAGGCATAGACCGTCACCTCATAGACCACGAACCCGATGACCGCGCCCCACGCGGTGCCGAGCCCGCTGAGGTCGACCAGCTGGTAGCGCGCGAGATGGGCGTCCCAGAAGAGCGGCAGATAGGAGGACAGGTAAAAGAACGCGATGAAGGCGGCGAGCCCCCTCGGCCGCCAGCCCCTGATGCGCGGCAATGCGCGCGCGGGGAAGGCCGCCTCCCACAGCATCAGGCTTGCGTAGATCGCCAGCACGGCGATGGAAACGGGATCGATCAATATCTGCAAAGGGGTTGGCATCTTCTCCTCCTTTTCTGCGGTTCATGGGGTTGGCGTTTGCGTTTCTAGGGCGCGCCGGGCGCCGGCCCCGAGGCGCCGGTGCAATCTGGCCCCGGAGAGGCCAGCATGGGCGCCGACGGTCGCCGCCGACGCGAGCCCCGCCGGCCGGCCGCCCCGGCCGAAGCGCAGGGCGGCCGGCGTGTGCCTCATTCCAGGGCGGCGAGGGCATCCTGGATGCGTTTCTGCTGGGCTTCCGTGGTCAGCGAGGTCAGCACCTTGACGAAGTGCGGGTGCCGGGCGCCAGAGAGGATGAATTGCCAGCGGTAGGCCCGGACCAGGGCCCTGGTGATGGCCTCCTTCAGGGCGCGGCCGAAGACCCGATGGCCGGTATCGAAGAAGAAGCCGGCATCGGCCCGGGCCTGAGCCCCGATGACGCCGTCCACGGCGCCGATGAGCGCAATCAGGTCGTCGACCGCGGCATCGCGATCGGCGTCGGACAACCCGGCATCGATGCGGCGCCATTCGAGCTCGTCGATCACCGCGTGCTGACGCTCCTCCTGCCAGTGGTGATGGAAGACGTCCTTGAACAGCGGCGACAGATCCCCGTCGGGGGCGATGCTCTCCCGATAGTGGCTCTGGGTGAACAGCTCGATATGCAGGGTCAAGCCCAACACCGCCCAGGTGCTCTTGCCCAGGACCGCCCCCGCCACCGCATCCGGGTCGGCGGTGAAGCGGTAGCCCGCCGGCAGGGCGCTGGCGGCAAGGCGATCGATGCGGCGGAACAGCGCCTGGTGCTTCAGCTCCTCATCGGAGAACCTGACCAAGGCCTCGAGGGCCGTCTGGTCGCCCAGCCAGTGATCGCGGCTGAGCTCCAGGACCTTGGCGTTGATGAAGCGCTCGACCAGGCCGAAGACATTGGCGTAGGTGCGCCCCTGGATCTGCGAGAGATAAAGCTTTTCCGCCGGAGACAGGAAGAAAAACTCCTCCACGAAGCTCAAGCCGTCGGGCAGGAACTTGTGCTCGCGCTGAAACGTGCGCCCGCGGACCACGTCCTCGTCGATATCCCAGCGCGCGGCTTTGGATGCGGCGATCGAGGCGGCATAGCGTCCGTTCCCGGCCCGGCCGGGGGACGGCACGCCTACCTCGCCCCCGGGTTCCACATCGTCATTCACGTGGTCCAACACGGTCATTGTTCTTCTCCTCTTCGTGTGCCCATGACAGAAACATACCAACTGATTGGTATGTTTTATACAGACTGAATAGTATGTTTGCAACCAAAAAATCGGCAGTTCGGAAAATAAATTTTAATTTATTGAATTTAAAGGGATTTATTAGATTCTTCGGCGGCGATCCGAACATAGGCCTTGACTTCGAGGCGGCCTGTACATACCTACTAGTTGGTTCGAATAACGAATATGAGGACAGAATGAGCCGCCGAGGCGAAGACACCAAAGAGAGGATCCTGGACGCCGCGCAGGCGCTGGTTCTGGAGCGCGGTTTCGCGGCAACCCCGGTCGACGACATCATCAAGTCGACGGCGTTGACCAAGGGCGCGTTTTTCCACCACTTCCCGTCCAAGGGCGATCTCGCCCGGGCCTTGCTGCAGCGCTATGCCGATGAAGACCTGGCGGTGTTCGACCGGCTGGCGGCGCGGGCCGACGAGTTGGCCGAGGACCCCTTGCAGAACGCTTTGCTGTTTCTCAGCCTGTTCGAGGAATTCGTGGACGCCATGGCCAAGCCGTTCCCGGGCTGCATGTTCGCCAGCTACATCTACGAGGGCCAAACGTTCGGGCCCGAGGTTCACGCCCTGATCGACGAGGCCCTCAAGGGCTGGACCGCGGTTTACGAGAGGAAGTTCGAGGCCGTGATCGCATCCCGAGAGCCGAGACAGAAGGTCACGGCGAAACAGCTGGCCGAGAGCATCGTCTGCCTGATGGAAGGCGCCTTTTTGCTCGCCCGCGCCTATGACGAGCCCGAGATCATCATTCGTCAATCGCGCCAGTTCCGCGCCTACCTGCGATTCCTGTTCGAGGATTGAACCGCGCCGCCGGTCGCGACGGCGTCGGCACCGGTGACCGGCCCCGGCTCCGGGCGGGCATCGGCAAGCCCCGCCCGACCTTGACAGTTTCGCTCCCGGCGGCCCACCATCGGCGCGATCCCGATCACGCCCGAGGAGACCCAATGGCACTCGTTTTCCGCAATTACGACCTCCCCTCCCTGGAACTGGAATATGCCGGCAGCGTGCGCCAGCCCGAGCTGACCGCGCCGCGGGCGGAGCGCGAGGCCCGGGTCGCCGAGGAGAGCGCCCGGGTGCTGGCCGAGCGGCCGAGGTTGCTCGATCTCGCCTACGGCCCCCATCCCCGCGAGCGGCTCGATTACTTTCCCGTCGCCGACGATTTCGCGCCGCTGTTCCTGTTCATTCACGGCGGCTACTGGAAAAGCCGGGACAAGAGCATGTTCAGCTACCTGGCGCCGGCCTTCCTCGACGCCGGCATCAACTTCGCGGCCATCGGCTACCCCTATGCCACCGACGGCCGGCTTCGCGGCACCGTCGCCTCCTGCCGCAAGGCGCTCCATTGGCTCCTGAGCTACCCCAGCGGGCTGCGCTTCGACCCGACGCGGCTCCATGTCGGCGGCCATTCCGCCGGCGGACATCTCGCCGCCATGATGCTGGCGACGGATTGGGGCGCGTTCGGGCTGCCCGCCGACACCGTCAAGAGCGCGACCTGCATCTCCGGGCTCTACGACCTCGAGCCGCTCACCATCTGCCGCCAGCACAAGGACCTCGGCATCGATGATGAGGAAGTGCGGGAGCTTTCGCCGGTCAGGCTCCGCCCGCGCAATCCCTCGGGCCGGCTCATCGCCACCATCGGCGGCGGCGAATGCACCGAATTCAAGCGCCACACGCGCGAACTGGCCGACGCCTGGGAAAAGGCCGGCCTGAAGGTGTCGCGCCCCGCCGCCCCGAGGCGCTACCATTTCGACGTTCTGGACGAATTGGCGAGGCGTGGCCGGCCCCTCAACAGGGCGGTGATGACGGCCATCGGGGCCCGGCGCTAGCGCCGTCGACGGGTTTGACCGGGTCGCCGGACGGCACTAGAGTCGTTCGAAGCAAGCCAATGCGGGGCCCTGCGCCCCGAGGGAGGGAAATGATGTGCGCCAACCCCGTCTTCAATCGCGTGGTTCCCGTCGATGACACGATGGACGACGCCGAATGGCAAATGCGGGTCGATCTCGCGGCGTGCTACCGGCTGATCGCCCATTTCGACATGGACGACTTGTTCGCGACCCACATCTCGCAGCGCGTCCCGGGTGAAGAGGAACACTTCCTGATCAACCCCTACGGCGTGCTGTTCAGCGAGATCACGGCCTCGAGCCTGGTCAAGGTCGACCTCGACGGCAACATCGTCCAGGACACCGAACACGTCATCAATCCCGCCGGCTTCGTCATCCATTCGGCCATCCACGCCGCGCGCCCCGATGCCAAATGCGTGCTCCACACCCACACCGTCGCGGGCATGGCGGTGGCCACCCTGAAGGCCGGGCTGCTGCCGATGAACCAGAAGGCGACCCGCTACTACAAACGCGTCGCCTATCACGACTTCGAGGGCAAGGCCCAGGACATGGACGAGCGCGAGCGCCTGGTCAGGGATCTCGGCGACAAGAACTACCTGGTGCTGCGCAATCACGGCCTGCTCGTCTGTGCGCCGACCATCTCCCGCGCGTTCAAGGAGATGTATGCCATGGAAAAGGCGTGCAAGACCCAGATCCAGATCATGTCGACCAACGCCGAACGCGAGGAGCTCAGCGAGAACCTGCTCGAATTCACCGCCCAGCAGTTCGCCCACGACGCGGTGCCCTCGGAATCGCGGCCGGACGGGTTTCCGTCACTGAAGAAGATGCTGGACCGGATCAACCCCGGCTACGACAGCTAGTCGCGCGCGGGCTTCGTCTTTGCCGGCCCGGCATCGACGTCGGAGGTTTCGGTGCCGCGGTTTTCGGCGGCGAGACGGGCGAGAATTTCCTCCGCCTCCACCGGTCTGGAGAAGAAGTACCCCTGGCCGTAGTCGCACTGCAGATCACGCAGCAAGGTCACCTGCTCGGGCTCCTCCAAGCCCTCGGCGACGATATCCAGGCCCAGGTTTCGGGCCAGGCCCGCGACCGCCCGCACGACTTCCATCGATCCCGGGTTCATGGTCGCCGTGGAGACGAAGGAGCGGTCGATCTTCAGCGTATCGATGCGGAAGCGGTGGAGGTAGCTGAGCGACGAGTAGCCGGTGCCGAAATCGTCGATGGCCACCTCGAGGCCGATCGCCTTGACCCCGTTGAGCGTGACCGCGGCCCGGGCGGGATTGTCCATCAGCAGGCTCTCGGTGATCTCCAGCTTGATCTGCTCGGGATTGACGCCGGTGGTGTCGACGATGTTGGAAATGTTGCGCACGAGGTCGATATCCGAGAACTGCCTCGAGGACAGGTTGAACGCCATGAACAGCGGCGGCGCCGCCTCGTTGACCGCATGCAGCCGGTTTTGGAACCCGTGCAGCGCCCGGCAGGCTTCCTCCAGGACCCAAAAACCGATGGGAACGATCAACCCGCTCTCTTCGGCGAAGGCGATGAAGTCCTGCGGGTAGAGCAGGCCGCGTTCGGGATGGTTCCAGCGCAACAGCGCCTCGACGCCGGCGGTGTTGCCGGTCCTCAGGTCGAGAATCGGCTGGAAATGCAGGGCGAATTCGTTCCTGACCAGGGCCTGATTCATCTCGCCTTCGAGCTTCAGCGTCCGCAGCGCCCGTTCCCGATGACGGTTGAGCGACAAGCCGGTGTCGAAGACCGGCACGTCGGCGGGCTCGGCGTCGCCGCCTTCGGTTTCCTCGCTGAGCAGCCGGCTCTGGGTCGCCCGGAACCGCTCGAGGATGTTGCGGGTGAAGAAGGTGAGAAGGGGGTCGGCCTGCTCGAATTTCTCGCGCAGCTGGTCGAGGCTGATGACAACCAGCACGGTTTCCTCGGTGGCGACCGCCGACGACGTCCGCACCTCGCCGTCCATCAGGGCCATTTCACCGAACAGCTCGCCTTCGCCCAAGCTGGCGATGGTGATCCGGCGCCCGCGCCGCAAGGTCTCCAGGACCACGGCGCCGCGCTCGATCACATAGGCGCAGTTGCCCGGCTCGCCCTCGCGAAAGATCGACGAGCCCGGTTGGTATTCCTCTCTATAGACCGATTCCCGAAGCATGCCCGCGGTTCGCTCATGTCATGAACGCGCTATCCCAAGGAGGGATTTTCGCCGCCGAATCTGAACATTTCCTTACCCCCAGGCCGGGACGGGCAGGGAACCGCGTCCGCGGCCCCGAATCGCCTCTCCCCGCGCCCGACCTGGGGTATAAAGGAAGCACATTTGCGCCGCCCCGCCGCCGGGGCGGCAAACCCGTAGTGATCCGCCCCGATCAACCATGTGAGGACCGACGATGGCCAAGCGCAAGACAGCACCAAGGCACCGGAGGGAAAGCCGCACCCAGCCGACCCCGCCGCTTGCCTTCCTCGACGCGGACTTCCTGACCAGCGCCGATGCCCGCTCGCTCCGCATTCTCGCCGAATACCTGGAGCCGGCGGCACGCTTCAGGGCCGAGGGCATCAAGGACACCATCGTCTTTTTCGGCTCCGCCCGCATCAAACCCCGCGAGGAGGCGGAACAGGACCTCGCCGCCGCACAGGCCGCCCATGCCGGTATCGGCGCCGCCCGCCAGCGCCTTCGCATGTCGCGCTTTTACGAAGATGCCCGCGAGCTCGCCCGCCGGTTGACCGAATGGTCGAAGGGCCTGTCCGATTCCAAACGCTTCGTCATCTGCACCGGCGGCGGTCCCGGCATCATGGAGGCGGCAAACCGGGGGGCGGCGGATGCCAAGGGGCTCAATATCGGTCTCAACATCGCCCTGCCCTATGAGCAGGAGTGCAACGCCTATTCCACGCGCAGCCTCACCTTCCAGTTCCACTACTTCTTCATGCGCAAATTCTGGTTCGCCTATTTCGCCAAGGCGATGGTGTTCATGCCGGGCGGGCTCGGCACCATGGACGAGATGATGGAGGTGCTGACGCTGTGCCAGACGCTGAAGCTCAAGCAGCGCATGCCGATGGTCCTGTTCGGCACAAGTTTCTGGCGCCAGGTGATCGACTTCAACGCCTTGGTGAAGGCGGGGACGATCTCGCGCGACGACCTCGATCTGTTGTTCCGTACCGACTCGGTGGATGACGCCTTCACCTTCATCACCAAGCACCTGACCGAATACGCCCTACCGCGCCCGGGCGGCACCCTCGCCCCCTGGGAGAATCTGGTGGGCACCCCTAGGGGCGGGCGACCCCCCAATCGCTGAGCGCGATCCCCCCCATGGCCAGGGCGATGACGAGAAACAGGGCGCCGATGGCCCGGGTCATGGCCCGCTGGGATACCCGGCCCTGCAGCATCGGCCCCAACTGGCCGCCGATCAAGACCCCCGGGATCGTGTCGCACACCAGGTTCCAGGGCACCGCGGTGATGCCGCCCCTGGCCGTCAGCAGCCACACCCGGGTCGCCGAGGCCGCCGCCGTGGTGGCGATCCCCGACAGCATTGCCGCGGTCGCCACCACCATGGCGGCCCGCAACATGAACCGGTAGAGGGTGAAATCCATCGACGGCACCGGTTGGCGGATCGATCGGAGGCGGGGCCGAGGCCCCGGCCCGGGTCACGCCATCCCAGGGCGCGGGAGCGGGCAAACCCCGCACGCCGCCTCAAGCCGCAGGCCAAGAAAAAGGGGCCGGCGACGGGCCGGCCCCAAGTCGGGGAGGTGGAGCGGGCGGCCACGGGTGTGCCGCCGGCTCCGGGGGGTTCTTAGGGGTGCATGATCACGCCACGGACGGGGCCAAGGCGCCGCTTAGACCGTCGGGAAGCACCGCATGGCGTCACGACGGCCCTGGCGGACCAGGCGCCGCACCTGGCGATAGCCGAGCGGACGGCCATAGGCGCGGGCGAAGCGACGGCCGCGGCGGTCGCCGTAGCGATAGCCGCGACGGTCGTCGAAGCGGTGCCCCCAGCGGTGGCTGCGCTTCTTGAAGCAGACGATCCTGCCGTCACGCACCCGCCTCAGGAACCGCCAGCGGAACCCGCGGCGGTGATCGTGCCGGGCGCGCCAGTCGATCGCCCGGATCAAACCCTTGGCGGCCATCCCGTGATCACTGGCGCCGTAGACGGGGCGCAGGTCTCTCGCCTCGGCGGGCTGGCCGGCGATGCCGGAGACGGCACTCATACCGAGGGCGAGGCACGCGGCGAGGGTAACGTTCTTCAACATGGGAACCTCCTAGTCTCTGGGGCGGCGGACCCCGCTCAAAGACGGCATCCTTCGCAATCAACGCGCCGATGATGGCCCAGGCCACCTGAAATCGCCCTGAACGCGCCGTTCATCGCGGGTTCATCTGGAAAGCTCTAGACATTGCCGCCATGTGGAAACTTGCGCTGAGTCTGGCCCTGGCGATGGTGATCGCCGCGGACGCGGCCACCGCCTTCGACGGGCGCGGGTCTCGGCGCGGCGACGCGCCCGGCTGGCAGAGCCCCGAACAGCCCCGCTGGCACCCGCGGCAGAGAGGCGAGAGGCGGCGCGCCGACGGGCGCGGCTGGCGGCGTGGCGACGCGCCCCGCTGGCAGCCCGGCGATAGGCGGGGCTGGCGACGCAGCGACGATCGCCGACGGCCGCCCAAGGGGAACCGCGGCTGGCGCCGCGATGACGATCGTCGTCGGCCCAAGGACGACTACATTTCCCCTTACACCCGCCCGCCCGCCCCCGACCGGCGCTTCGATCCCGACTGGGGCGGCCGGGACCGTGCGCGCGACGCCTACCGGCGCGGCCGGATCGTCTCGCTCGACCGCGTGATGAGCGTCGTGCAGCGCCGCTATCGCGGCCGGGTTCTCGACGTGCGCCTCGATAACCGCCGCCTGATCTACCATATTCGTTTGTTGACGCGCCGCGGACGGGTGTTGAGAATTCGCGTCGACGCGCGCACCGCGGAGATTCTCTCGCCGGGCGGCGATCGGCGGCGGCGCTAGGAACGAAGGCATGCGAATCCTTGTCGTGGAAGACGATCCCGGGATCGCCGAACAGGTCGGGCGGGCGCTCACCGATGCCGGCTATACGGTGGACCAGGCGAGCGATGGCGAGGAAGGCCATTTTCTCGGCGATACCGAACCCTATGATGCCGTCGTTCTCGACCTCGGCCTGCCGGTGCTGGACGGCATCTCGGTGCTCGAGCGCTGGCGCTCCGACGGCAAGACCATGCCCGTCCTGATCCTGACCGCCCGTGACCGGTGGCGTGAAAAGGTCGCGGGTTTCGATGCCGGCGCCGATGACTACGTCGCCAAGCCGTTTCAGATGGAGGAACTGCTGGCGCGGCTCAGGGCCTTGATCAGGCGCGCCTCGGGCCATGCCTCGCCGGTGATCGAATGCGGCCCGCTGGCCATCGACACCCGGGCCTCGCGCGTTTCCCTCAATGGCGAACCCGTCAAACTGACCGGCCACGAGTATAAATTGATCGAATATCTCGCCCATGAGCGCGGCCGCGTGGTGTCGCGCACCGAGCTGATCGAGCATATCTACGATCAGGATTTCGACCGTGATTCGAACACCATCGAGGTGTTCGTGGGCCGCCTCCGGCGCAAGCTCGGTAGCGACATCATCGTCACCGAACGGGGACTCGGCTACCGCCTCGCGGACGACCAACAAGACGCCGGCGATCCCGGTTGAGATCTCCGACGATGGGCATTGGCACCCTTACGGCCCGGCTCGTGGTCGTCGCCGTGGTTTGGATCGCGGTGGCCCTGGTGGCGGGCGGCTTCCTGTTGGCGGCGCTGTTTGAGTCCCATGTCAACCGGAGCTTCGACCGGCGCCTTGAAACCCTGCTCGAGGCTTTGGTCGCGGTGACCGACGCCGACACCGGCGCCAAGGATGTGATCCGGGTGCTGGGGCCGCAGGGCGATCCGCGCTTCGACCAGCCCTATTCAGGCCTCTACTGGCAGATCAACGACGGCGGCACCATGCGGCTCGCCTCGCGCTCGCTCTGGGACCAGACCCTGGCGCTCAGGACCGTCGCGCCGGCGCAAAACCCCGACGGCATTCCCCTCCGCCGTTACGAGACCGCGGGGCCCCGCGGCCAGCGCCTGCGCGTGATCGAACGCGACATCACCCTGGAGGAAAACGGGCCCACCCTGCGCTATGCGGTCGCCGGCGACCTCGCCCAGGTGGAGGAGGAGTTTCGCCCCTTCGTCGTGACCTTGATCTGGTCGCTCACGGTTCTCGGCCTGGGGCTGGTCGTCGCGGTGCTGATCCAGGTCTATGTCGGCCTCAGGCCGCTGGACCGGCTGCGCGAGGCCCTGGGCCGCGTGCGCGCCGGCCGCGCCGAACGTCTCGAAGGCGATTTCCCCAGCGAGGTCCGGCCCCTGGTCGACGAAGCCAACCAGTTGATTGCCCATATCGGCGACGTGGTCGAACGGGCCCGCACCCATGTCGGCAATCTGGCCCATGCGCTGAAGACGCCGCTCTCGGTCCTGGCCAACGAGGCGGACCGGGCCGACGGGCCGCTGGCCGACGCCGTCGCGCGCGAGACCGCGGCGATGCAGGAGCGCATCGACCACCACCTGGCCCGCGCCCGCACGGCGGCGACGGCCGGGGTGCTGGGGCAGCGCGCCGAGGTCAGGGCGGCCCTCGACGGGCTCGGGCGCGCGCTCAAGAGGATGTACGCGGAAAAGGCGCTGGACCTCGACATCGCGTGCGATGACGATGCGAGCGACGGGCCGCTCTCCTTCCGCGGCGACGCCCATGACCTCGAGGAGATGCTCGGCAACCTGATGGAGAACGCCTGCAAGTGGGCGAACACCCGGGTCACGGTCGAAGCCAAGGCGGCGGAGGGCGGCCGCATGCGCGTGACCGTGGAGGATGATGGGCCCGGCCTCGGCCCCGAAGACCGCGAGGCCGCGCTGACCCGCGGCCGGCGGTTGGACGAGACCGTTCCCGGATCCGGGCTCGGCCTGGCCATCGTCTCGGAAATCGCCGGCCTTTATGACGGTGCGCTGACGCTGGACGATGCCGCGCTGGGCGGCCTTTCCGCGACCCTCGACCTGCCCCGCGCCATCGGCTGAAGGCGCCGCCGACCCCATCCCCAGACCCAACCCATTGTCATCTTTGACGAACTGCGGCACAGTCCCGGTCCAGGGGGCGGCGGCCGCAGCGGCCGGCGTTTCAATTCAGCACCCCCGCGGCAGCACAGCGTTCTCTGAGGGGGGCAGCGCGAGGAGGCAGCGAATGAGCGAACAGTCCGTGGCCGTCGGTGGGCACAATCCGGCCGAGGGCAAGGCCGCCAACCTGGTCTATATCCTTTATCTCGTCGGCCTGATCGTCGGCATCACCAGCCTGGTCGGGGTGGTGATGGCCTATGTCAACCGCGGCGACGCGCCGGAATGGGTGCGGAGCCATTACCGTTTCCAGATTCGCACCTTCTGGATCGGCCTTCTCTACGGCGTCATCGGCGCCGTCACCACCCTCATCCTGATCGGCTGGGTGATCATCCTGTTCGTGGTGATCTGGTGGGTCATCCGTTGCGCCAAGGGCATGAAGGCCGTCGGCGAGGGGCGGGAGATGGCCAACGCCGCCACCTGGTTGTGGTAGGGCCGATCTCGCGCCTCAGTAGGAGTCGCACTTCCTCGGCGACTCCAAAACCACCGGCCTGAACACCATCAGGTTCCTGAGCCATCGGGGCGGCAGGTTGGAGACCGCCGGCAGCGGATTGTCGGCGCTGTGGGTATAGGTTGTGCCGTCCACCTCGAATTCGGCGCGCGCGCCCGGCGTGCGCTCGAGGTAATCGAGCACCTGAAACTCGACGAGCTTGAAGCCCTGGCGGCTCCACGCGGCCAACAGCGGCACGTTGGTGTCCCGCACCGTCGCCACCCGGTACTGATGGTCGAACAGCCGCAGGTTGGGGACGATCAGATGGTTGGAGCGGCCGCCTTCGGTGATCAGGTTGGAGAACATGGCGATGGTCTGGCCGGTCTTGAAGCCGAGGTAGGGAGAGGCCCCGTTGAGGAAGAAGACCACGGCGAGGAGATTGACCGCGGCCGAGCCCGAGATCAGCCAGCGGCGGCGACCGGCATCCTCCGCCTGCGGCTCGCGGCCGTAGGTGGCGACGAACGCGAGGATCGCGGCCAGCAGCAGCCCCCAAGTCACGGCCCAGGGCAGCACCAGGGCGGCGGCCATCGCCGCCAGGATGACGGCGGCCCGCCGCGCGGGCGTGGCGACCAGGGGCGCGAGCCTCCGGCCCAGGGCGCCGCCGGCGAGCCGCGCCAGCGCATCCTTGGGCAGGAACAGGCTGTGGAGGACGATCGACAACAGCGAGTAGGCGATGATCCGACCCGGCGGGAGGAAGCCCAGGAAGCCGTGGAAGCTGACCCCGATCACGATTCCCCACCAGCGGAAGCGCCGGGTCAGCAGGAGGATGATGGCCGTCGCTTCGACCACCAGGGTTCCGTACATGGTCATGGTGTGGACCGCCGACGATTCGGCGATGAACTCGGGAAACCCGAAGCGCCGCCACATCGCCACCGCGCAACTGGTCAGCGGATTGAGGAAATCCGTATTGACCTTATGCAGGGTCCCGTAGAAGTACATGATGATCAACAGCCACCGCCCCAGCGGCGCGAAGGTGTCGAAATAGCGGGACGTGCCGACCGCGAACTGCCGGTCGCGAACGGCGACATGAAGATAGGCGGCGACCAGTCCCAGCATCAGGAATAGGGACATGATCATGTGGTTCGACCCCCGGGGCAACGCCATCAGGGTCTGGGCCAGATGCAGGGCCGACATGAAGACGAAAAGGGGCAGGCTGAAGGGCCACAGCATCAACAGGAAGGCGCCGGGCAGCATGACGATCATGGGGCCGGCGCGGTCGAGGGCGAGACCGTTGAACAGATAAAAATGATGGGCCACCAGGTACAACCCGAACAAGGCGGCAAAGATGGCGAACCGGCCTTCGTCCCGGATGGCGCTCGAAACCTGCATCGTTCCCCCGTGTCGTCCCGATCCCGCTTAGACCCTCTGACCGCGCCCAACATCACGGGCGGGGCGGTCTCAGGGCCCCTCAGCTAGGACAAATTCCTTAACAACCGGTGGACCCCACGGCCTGTCCCCGCGGCCCCGGCGGGGACACCCTCCGGTCGCACGCACAACGCCCCGGCGGCGCCAGCCTAATCGATCTTGCTTCGGCCCAGAAGGAACAAGGTCAGGTTGCGGCCCGTTCTCAGGAAGACATAGACGATGCGCGCCACCGGCGCCCATCTGAACGCCACCCGCATGATCCCCTGGAAGAGGGCATTGGGACGCGAGATCTGGGTCAGCACGGTCATCGCCGCATCGCCGTGATAAACGGTGCCGCGGTAGATGACGATCATGCCCGCGTTCACGTCCATTCCCTCGGCCCGGTAGCGGGCGACGCGATCGGGCACGTCGCGCGCGTTGGTCAGGACGACGTCGGGAAAGGCGTCCCTGAGCCGGCAATAGGCGACGTAGGACCGGCAAAACGGACATTCGCCGTCATAGACCACTTCAAGCTCGATCGGCGGGTGTTCGCTCACGGTGTCGTGCCCTTCCCGGGTTCGCCGACGCCACCGATGCCTTTGCCGGGCCTCGGTCGGCCGCGTGCGCCATTGTCCCCCGCAACCGCGCAGGGATCATCCGCTTTTTTCGCCCCGGCGCGGCTTGCGTCGGCCATCGGCGTTATCGCGCCAATTCCTTAAGGCCCCCTGAACGCGCGCTTCTCCGGCAATTAGCGCCGACCGGCTTCTCACGCGGAGCGAGTCATCTTAGAATGTTTATCGGGCTTAGAATGATCACCGGGCGTCGAAGCGCTCCCAGCGGGAGCGGGAACGGCCCGGCGCCGTGGGAGGTGGAGCATGCTGACAGCCGAAGAACAGGAACGCCTGATCAGGGTGGGGCCGGGCACGCCCATGGGCGAGCTGATGCGCCGCTACTGGATCCCCGTGATGTTCACCCATCAGTTGGATAAGCCCGACGGCCCGCCCGTGCGCGTCCGCCTCTTGTGCGAGGACCTGGTGGCCTTCCGCGATTCAAAAGGCCGCATCGGCCTGATCGACGAGGCCTGCCCGCACCGCACCGCCTCGATGTTCTTCGGCCGCAACGAAGACTGCGGCCTGCGCTGCGTCTATCACGGC
>JAWWBR010000061.1:0-19848 GCA_033720855.1 Alphaproteobacteria bacterium | reverse complement strand
TCGTTGACGACGACCGATACGCCCTGGCACAAGAGATCGTACAACATCGGCTCGAACCAGCCGGTTTCCGCGGCGATTTGCAGGCTGTCGGTCAACGGCTCTCCTTCACGTACGATGGCGATACGCTGTTTCAGGTGCGCGACGTCCGCCACCGTCCGGTTGACCGCCTCGAACAGGCCGCTCATTTCGGCGGCGCTGAGCCGGAACCGCAGCAGGTCGGTGGTGTCTTGTCCGGACTCGACTGTCACTGATTCCTTCCCCGTGTCCAGAGCTGCGAACGCGGTCGGGTGTTCGCCTGGGTTGCCCGGCCCCTCGCCCGTCGCAACCGCATCATCGCTGGCGTCTTTGGCGTCATCGCGCGGCCGCGTAACGGGCACATCGAGGCAGTGAGTGAGACATAATCGCTCCGCCCATGAGCGTCAACCGGAACCGCCGTGCCGCTCTCGCCGTGCCGTCCGGCCCCCGTGACAGTCCGGAGACCCGCGTCGCCGACGTTCGACCGTTCCCGTGCCCGAGGGAGCCGCCATTCCGCGGGCGGACTTGCGTGACCGGTCGCCCGCCGCCTAAAGTGAATTCACCATCCCGCGCGCCCGCGACAGCCCGGATGAGGCTCGCGGAGACGTTAGGGGTAGGCTGGAGCAGGCGCCCCGCAGGCTGGGTGTGGAAGCGCCTAAAGGCTGAGACGTCGCTGGGCGGGACCGAAGTCGCGGGCCGCCGGGATCCGGGTGATGAATCGGCTGCGCGTGGGAAGGGAAACCGGTGGCGAGCGCGGGTAAGAACGAAGGTAAAGCGAGCCGCCATCGGCTGACCCCCGAGGGAGCCCTCAGCCATGCGCAGGCGGCGCTCGGCAAAGGCGACCCCGCCGGTGCCGCCCGCACGCTGCAAGAGGTGTTGGACCGGCATCCCGAAAACGCCGCGTGCCACGACATGATGGCGGGCGTTTTATATCTCTCGGGGCGCCATGCCGATGCCCTTCACCATGCGCGCCGGGCCGCGGAACTGGCCCCGAACACGGCGACGTATCTGCGGGGCGAGGCCAGCATCCTGGCCGCCTTGGAGCGCAATGACGAGGCGATCGCGAAATTGCAAGACGTTCTCGCTCTCACTCCCGACGACGCGGAGGCCCGCAACGACCTTGGCGCGAGCTATATGAAGGCGGGCCGCCTGGAAGAGGCGGAGGCGCAGTTTCGCCGGGCGATCGACGATGCGCCCACGGCGATTCCGCCGCGAAGCAACCTGGAGATGCTGCTGATGCACCAGGGCCGGGTGGCCGAAGCGGAACACCTTTATCGGGACCTGCTGAAACGGGCCCCGGATGATCCCGGCATACTTCTTCATTTGGCACGGGTCAGTTTCCAATCGAACCGGGTGGCGGCCGCCGACGAACTGCTGCAGCAGGCCCTGGACCTCGAACCGCGATTCGTTGAAGCCCTCCTCCTGGCCGCCGAGGTGAAGGCGTGCCTAGGCTCCTACAAGGAGGGCCTGGCGCTGGCCAGGCGCGCCCGGTCGCGCGAGCCGAAGAACGCCCGCGCGCTTGAGACCCTGGGAAGGATCTATCTCGCCTGCCATAGGCCGAAGGACGCTCTCAAGGCCTACCGGGAAGCGGCGAAGATCCAACCGCTGTCAATCGAATCCTTGACCCAACTGAGCCTGTTCGGCGCCGACCAATGGGGGTTTGATCTGTGTCGTGCGATCGGCACGGCGAGACGGTCGATCTTGACCGGTGACCCGCGGGTGACGGCGCGACTGGATCTTGCCATGGCCCGCGCCCTCGATCGCTTGGGCGACCATGAAGCGGCATGGCGGCATGCGATCGAGGCGAACAGGGCATTTTGCGCCTATCATGGACTCGACTCCGAGCCAGCCGTGGGCCCGACCCCGGAGATCGACCTATCGCAATTGGGTCCCGGCGCCGGCGGGGAAAGCCAAATCCGAACCTCCGGGGATGGGCGACCGCCCTTCGTCATCGTTACCGGCATGTCGCGGTCGGGAAAATCAACCCTCGAGGACGTGATCGCCACGGTTCCCGGCGTGAAGGTCGCCTACGAGAGCAATATCTTTGCCGAAGTGGCGGCGGACATCGTCGAGGGGCCGGAGTTCGACCACGAGAATGTGCCGAAGGATTTGATGTCAGGATATTTTTCCCCGTATCAGCAGGGGCTGCAACGGAAGCTTGACGAAAAAGCCGGAGATTGCACCGCATTCGTCGTCACGATTTTTTTCCAGTATCTAATGCGCAATATCGGAAATATTCTGAACATGATTCCGAATTCGTATTTCGTATTCCTCGACCGGGACATTTGGGATAACGCACTTCGGATCTTTTTTTATGATTATGCGACGTCCGAGCACTCGTATGCCTATCGGCTTTCGAGTATCATGCGGGAGATTGAGGTCGCTCGCGCGGTCGCGGAAACGTGGGTGACGGCGGCGCCCGACCGCTGTCTTCTGGTGCGCTACGATGAAATGGTCGCCGACCCGGCTTCAGTCCGGGATCGGATTTGTGCGTTTTGTGATTTGCCGGTCCCCGATTTGCCCCCTAAACCTGTCTTTGACGATAGCGGTTGTGCCGCGCCCTATCGCCAGTTGATGGAGGCGTGCCTACGGGACGAGGGCTGGCCCGATGACGGCAGGGGAAATCGGACGTAACCGCCGGCGGGATGCTGAGAACCGCGGCCTGATCGAGAAAGTCGATGGCACATACCGGATCGATAGAATCGCCCGACGGGAGCAAAATCGACGCCCTTCTCGCGCTGTGCCGTTCGGGTCGCCTCGCCGAAGCCGAGGCGGAAGCAAGGCGGCTTCTTCGCGACTTTCCCGCCGAGGCGGCGGTCAACGACATCCTGGCCGGCATTCTGATGGCGCAGGGCCGTCTGGATGAGGCGGTTCCGCTCTACCAAAATGTCGTCGCAGCCCGACCCGATCACGCCGACGCCCATTTCGCACTGGGCAACATCTATCTCTACAAGGGCAATCCCCAAGCGGCGGTGGAGCACTATAGCAAGGCGCTGGACCTCAGGCCGGGCTTGACCGAAGCCCAAACCAATCTGGGGGCCGCGTATCTGGCGTTGGGGTCGACCGACAAAGCGATCCAGATTTTGGCGAAAGCGGTGGAATTGGGACCCAATTCTGCCGATGCGCACACCAATCTGGGGATCGCGCTGAAAACCGCCGGGCGAACGCAGGAGGCGGTAAGAAGTTTTCGCAAAGCACTGGAGATCGCGCCCCAAGATGCCGAGACCCACAACAACCTCGGCGCCGCCCAGGAGGACCTTGGTGAGTTCGACGCCGCGATCAGAAGCTACCGCGGCGCCGTTGGGATCAACCCGGCCTATGCCGAGGCACATTGTAATCTTGGTAACGTCCTGGCGAAAACCGGGGATCACTTGGCGGCGATCGAGGCCTACAAGAAAGCGATCGAACTGAGGCCGGACTTCGCCGAAGCGCACAACAGTCTGGGCGTGTCCCTTAAGGAGAAAAGTTGGTTCGAGGATGCCGAGCACTATTTTCGCCGCGCCGTCCAAATCAGGCCCGACTTCGCCCAGGCCCATGACAACTTGGCCACCGCCCTGCGCAGACAGGGAAAGCTAAAGGAGGCGGAGGCCAGCGCCCGCGCCGCCCTGGAGCACAACCCATCCTTCGCCGAGGCGTATTACAACCTTGGCCTTGCGCGGCATCTGGGGACCCAATATGAAGCCGCCGTCGAGGCCTATGAGAAGGCTCTCGAACTCAAGCCCGATTTCGACGATGCCCGGGAAAGCCTGGGCCAGGCCCTGCAGGATCTTGGCCGGTTCGACGAAGCCATAACCCATTTCAAGAGCGTGGGATCAAGGATGTCGAACGCGCGCACCCTGGAATGTTACTTCGCCCTTGGCGGCAGGAAGGACTACGAGCAATGCCTGCAGGGCCTGTGCGTAACCGACCCTACGAACATTTGGGTGGCGGGGATCAGCGCCTTCGCCGCCCAGCAGTGGAAGACCGAAAACCCCTACCCGTTCTGTCCCCATCCGCTCGATTTCATCTTCAGCACCAACGTCGGATCTCAGGTTCCTTCTTTTGAAACCTTTGCCGAGAACCTTGAAAAAGAAATCGAAAAAGCGGAGACCGTGTGGGCTCCGCCCCAGAATACCACCGTCAAAGGTTACCATACCCTCGGCAACCTGTTTCAAATGGGAACCCCGTCGATTGTCAAACTGCAGGAGATAATCTCGCGGCAGATCGCGGCATACAGGAACGCCTTCGCCGACCGGAGCGACGGCATCATCACCCAGTGGCCGGAAAAGAGCGGTCTTTCCGGATGGCATATCCGGCTCTTGAAGGATGGCTATCAAGAAGCCCACATCCATCCCTCGGGCTGGGTGAGCGGCGTCATCTACCTCAAGCTGCCGCGAAGCCTCGAGGGCGAGGAAGGCGCGATCACCTTCACCTTGCATGGCAGGGACCTGCCGATATTGGATCACGACATTCCGACCGTTCGCCACACCCCGAAGGTGGGCGATCTCGTGCTGTTCCCCTCGTCCCTCTACCACTACACGAGTCCCTTCCACTCCGATGGCGAACGGCATGTCGTGGCGTTCGACCTGTGTCCCGTCGAGGCGAAGGCGGAATGAAGAATTTCGATGGGCCGTTACCACGCGGAACTGCGGCGGATATTCATGATTGTTTAAACCAGTCCCCGGCGTCGCTGTAATGGACATTCCCGAACGGCTCCAACAGGCCTACGAAAGCCAATGCGGCGGCGACGTTTCGGAAGCGTTACGGGTCTACCGCGAAATCCTGTCCATAGAGCCGGAAAATTTCGATGCCTGGTTCCTTTTCGGGCTGGCCCAGCTACAGCTGGGAAGGCCTCATGATGCCCTTCAGCCCTTCGAACGCGCCCTGGAGATCCGCCCCAAGAATGCGCAGGCACTCGGCGCTTATGGCAACGCTTTGATAGGCGTGGGGCGGATCGATGACGCGATAGCCGCTCTCCGGAAAGCCGCGGCGGCGGTCCTCGTCAACCACGAAGAGCTCGTCAATCTGGGCAATGCGTTGTGCCAGGCCGGGCGCCATGAAGAGGCCCTCCCCCATTTCGATGCGGCGCTGGCAACCAAGCCCGATCTTTTTGCCGGCCATTACAATCGCGGCGTCGCACTTAAAGCACTTGATCGGAAAGAAGAAGCCATCCTTGCCTTTCGCCGGGCGTTGGAGATCAAGCCGGACCTCGCCGAAGCGGCCCACAACCTGGGGTCTGTCTACGAATCTGCGGACAGGATCGACGACGCCTGCGACGCCTATCGGCAGGCGATAGAAGCGCGCCCGAGCTACACGCGGCCCAGGATCGCCCTGGGGCGGCTGCTTGCCGAGACGTACCGTGTCGCGGAGGGGATCGAAACCCTGGTCGAAACCACGGAAATCGATCCCGCATGCGCTGACGCACATTACGAACTTGGCCGCGCCCTGATGCTGAGCGGCCGACCGCGCGACGGCGTGGAATCGTTTCAGCGCGCATTCACACTGGCGCCGAACCATGCGGATGCCGGTTTCAATCTCAGTTTGGCGTTGCTGACGCTTGGAGAATTTGAGACGGGCTGGAAGCTCTATGATCTTCGGCTCACGACCTTGAAGCAACTGGGCGGTTCGGCGCGCGTCAGGGTGAGCGCCAAAATGGGGGCTGTCAGGAAAAGATCGGAACTGAGGGGCGACAGGCTATTGGTCCTGGGCGAGCAGGGGCTCGGCGATGAAATCATGTTCTCATCGATCCTGCCGGAAATCTTGAGCATCGTGCCCAACACCACCCTCACCGCGGATCCGCGGCTCGTCGGGCTGTTCAATAGGTCGTTCCCGGGGCTCACCGCCTGCGCTCACCCCCCGCGCGATGGCGGGGCGATCGCAAGCGTGCCGGAGGGCCGGCGCCATTTCATCGGCTCGTTGATGAAGGTCTTTCGCCGGCGGCCGGAAGACTTTCCGGGCACGCCCTATTTGGTGGCGGATCCCGACCGACGCACGCAGATGCGCACGCGTCTTGCCGCCTTGGGGGAGGGGCGGAAGTTCGGCGTCATGTGGCGCGGCGGCGTTGGCGGTGACCGCGAACATTTGCGCTCGCTCGAACTCGAGGATCTGCAGCCGTTGCTCGAGAAGAGCGGAAATCACTGGATATCCCTGAGCCACCTCCCCGCGGCCGACGAGGAGGTCGCGGCCTTCAGCGCGCGCACCGGCATCACCATTCACCATTGGCCCGAGCTGCTGCGGTCCGATGACTACGACGACACCGCCGCCCTGCTGGCGGAACTGGACGGGCTCGTGAGCGTCACCGGTACCATCGCCCACTGTGCCGCGGCGCTGGGGGTGCCCGCCCACGTATTGGTCAATCGGGCGCCAGAATGGCGCTACGGCTGTCAGGGTTCGCGCATGCTTTGGTATAACGCGATGACGCTTTACCGGCAGACCGACCATTGGCCCATCGGGGAGGTCGGCCGCGAGCTGGGAATTCTCGACCGATGACCGCCGGGGCAATCCGGCCTGACGCTGGCGATCACGCTCGGTCGGATAGGCAGAACTCTCTGACGGCTTCGACCACCCGTTCGACCATGTCCTCGCCCATGTGAGGCCATATGGGTAGGCTCAAGCCCTCCCGGGCCAGGGCCTCGCTGACGGCCAGCCGGCTCCCGTCCACGGAGAGGTCGCCATAGGCCTTCTGCAGATGGGGCGGGACCGGATAGTGCACCTGGGTTGCGATGCCTCTCTCTTTCAGGAAATCCGCCAAGGCGTCGCGCCGGGGGTGACGGATGACGAAGAGGTGCCAGACCGGCTCGGCCCACGGGGCGACCGGGGGAAGGACAAGCGGCAGATCGGCGAAAGCGCCGAGGTAACGTTCGGCGATCCGCTGCCGCCGCGCGTTCCATCCCTCGAGACGATCCAATCTGACCCTGAGGAAAGCCGCCTGTAGCTCATCGAGGCGGCTGTTGGCGCCGCGGGCCTCGAAGTGATCCTTGTCGGCTGAGCCGTAATTGCCGAGGAGACGGACGCGGTCCGCCATGTCGCCGTCGTCGGTCGTGACGGCGCCGCCGTCTCCGAAAGCGCCGAGATTTTTGGTCGGGTAGAAACTGAAGGCGGCGGCGTGGCCGAGGGAGCCTACCCGGCGCCCCTTGTACCGCGCGCCGTGCCCCTGGGCCGCATCCTCGATGACGGCGATGCGGCGGGGACGGCATAGATCGTTGATCGGGTCCATATCCACGGGGTGGCCATAAATGTGCACCGGGATGACGGCCCGTGTTTTCTCGCTCAGGGCCCCCTCTACCGCTTCGGCGCCCACCGTCCAGGTGGTCGGATCGACATCCACCGGAACCGGCGTCGCGCCGGTGGCGGATATGGATAGCCACGTGGCTATGAAGGTGTGGCATGGCGTGACGATCTCGTCGCCGGGGCCGATCCCAAGCGACCGCAGCACCAGGGTCAGGGCATCAAGACCGTTGCCGGTGCCGACGGCATGGGCAGCGCCCGCCGCCGCGGCGAAGGCGTCTTCGAAAGCGGCGACCTCGTTCCCGCGAATGAACATGCCGCTCGCCATCACTCTTTGGTACGCCGCATCCAGCTCCGGACGGAGTTCCGCGATGGCCTCGCGTAGGGAGAAGAAGGGGACGTTGGGGCTCATGGAGATCCCAGCAGGGCGCGAAACTCTTCATAATCGGAAATGTAATCATCGGCATCAAAATGGTCCGCGGCCAACACAGCCAGCACGCCGCCCGCGTCGCGGAACCGGACCACCCGCCATACCACGGGCTCCAGGACCAGCGCCAGATCGGGACGGTCGAGCAGAAAGGTGCGCCGCTCGCGGCCGTCGTCGACGTCGATTTCGACGGCGCCGGCCATGGCGATCAGACACTGGCGTTCGGTGCGGTGGGCATGGTGGGCTCGGTCCTGGCCGGCGGCGGAGCCGTGAAGATAGTAAAGGCGTCGGGGCACGAAGGGGAGATCAACACCCTCCTCGATGACGGAAAGGGCTCCGCGACTGTCGGTGAAGGTGCGGGTATCGAACAGCTGCGCGCGACCGGGCTTAAGGCGTTTCAGGGTCATGAAGGCGGTTCCTCGGTTGTATCGCGGGGGGCCGGGCACGACGCCTTGTGACGCAACGCTCCGGAGCGGGGGCACCCGGTTCAGACGGGAGCGTCATTATAGCCCTTGCCACCGGTCTTGATTGCTTTGGCCGGATTGCCGACGACGGTGGCGCCGTCCGCGACATCCTTCACGACCACGGCGCCCGCGCCGACGATCGCATTCCGACCCACCACCACGCCCGGTCCGATGGTCGCGCCGATGCCGATAAAGCACCCCGCCTTGAGGTGACAGGTTCCACCGATATTGGCGCCCGGTCCGATGGTCGCGAAGTCGTCGGCGATGACGTCATGGCCGATGGAGGCATTGCGATTGACCAGGACCAAACGGCCGATCCGGCATCCTGCGCCGATCACGGACCCGGCGTTGACCAGCAATCCGTCGCCGTACTCGCCGATTTGGGCGACAACGGAGGATGGATCGACGACGATGGGAAAGTCTGCAAAGCCGAGCGCCCGGGTCTCCTGCTCCAGGCGCTTCCGGTAGCCCCCCGTGATCAAGGGTAGGACCACCGGCAAGCGCAGCCAATCGGGGTCGATTTCGGCGGGCGTGACCACCGGCGAGACCTCGGCGGGGTCTTCGCTGCCCGGTCGGTTGTTGACATAGGCCACGGTCTCCATACCCGCGCGGCGCAGAATTTCGACGACTTCAAGCAGGTAAGAACTGCCGATCCCGTAAACGATGCAGCCCAACAGCGGCCTCCCCATCCTTGGCCCCTGTTAAATATCGATCGGGCCGTCGCAAATTATATCAAAAAACGCCGCACGGTCCTCGGCAACATTGGTACATCCCGGCGTGATCGGAACCCAGCCGCGCGCCCCAGACCGGGGAGCGATCTCGCCAGTCAACAGCCGTGCCCCGGGTGCCCATAGTGCCCTGATTCAGGCTTGGCTCTCGACGATGCCACCGATCCCGGCGATGCCGGCGGCCCCGGAATACCGTATCCGGGCTACGGTCCGGGGACCTACGCCGCCCAGGGCAAAAACCGGAAGCCGGCTGACCCGGACAAGCGCCGAAAAGCGCCGGGCGCCGAGTGGCCGTGCCCGGGGATGGCTTTCCGTCACGAATACCGGCGCCAACAGGGCGGCGTCGATTCCCAGGCTATCGGCCCGGGCGAGGGCGGCGCGCCCATGGCAGGCGGCGGTCACCAAGCCGCCGCGGCGATGGATCGGCGCCCTCTTCCAGGCGCCCCGCCTAAGGCGCCACTCGGCGAGGTGGATGCCGTCGGCGCCCACCGCGGCGGCGAGGCGATCGTCGCCCGCGATCAGCAGCAGCAGCCCGCGCTCATGGCAGGCGCGAAGCAAGCGTCGGGCGAAATCCAGGCGTGTCGCCCGATCGCCGCCGCCGTTGTAAGACCGGTAGATAACGCCGCCGCCGCGCGGCAGGTTGCGGAGGAAAGGGCGCGGGTCGGGCAGGCGATGGGGATCGGTCACCAAGAAGATCGGCGGCAGGGATCGGCGGCCCGGATGACGCCGCCGCCAGGCCGAATTGAGCTTCACCGCTTCGTTTGTTAAGGTCACGTCAGACCTTTCACGATAGATGGTTTCGGATATGAGCGAGTCTCCGGCGCCGGCGGACATCGCGGACATGGCGGCACGGCTGGCCGACGTGCGCGCGCGCATCGAGACTGCGGCGCGAACGGCGGGGCGCGCGCCGGACAGTGTCACCCTGGTTGCCGTCAGCAAGGGTCATGGCGTCGATGCCATCACTGCCGCCCTCGAGGCCGGGCAGCGGGTGTTCGGGGAGAATAGGGTCCAGGAGGCGATCGCCAAGTGGCCGGCGCTGAAGGATGCCTATCCGGATGTGTGTCTCCATCTCATCGGGCCCCTTCAGACCAACAAGGCGGCGGACGCCCTTGCGTTGTTCGACGTTATCGAAACCGTCGACCGGGCTCGCCTCGCCGCCAAATTGCGGGCGGAGCTCGACCGCAGGCCCGAACTGGCCGCCCGGGAGATCCGCTTTTTCGTCCAGGTCAATACCGGCGAGGAGCCGCAAAAGGCGGGCGTCGCACCCGCCGAGGCCGATGCCCTGATCGCGGCCATGGCGACGGAATACGGGATCCCCGCACGCGGCCTCATGTGTATCCCGCCCGTGGATGAGGAGCCGGCCCTGCATTTCGCGCTGCTCGGCAAGATCGCGGAGCGGAACGGCCTCACCGGCCTCAGCATGGGCATGAGCGCCGACTTCGAGACCGCGGTGGCGTTCGGCGCCACCCACGTGCGCGTGGGTACGGCAATTTTCGGCGCAAGGGAGGGGTAACTGCACGTCTAGGCACTCTGCCCCCGAATATCGACGCTGTCGCCCGGCGCGGTTGCGGCGACAACCCGCATCAGTTCGCCGAGCTCAAGGGCAATGCATCCTTCCGTTGCGGCCAAATCCGGCGCCGCGACGTGGATGAAGATGGCACTGCCCGCGCCCGGTAGGGCCGGCGAATCGTTGTGTCCGACGACGATGATGAGATCGTAAAGGTGGTCCTCCCGCCACAGGGCTTCGGCTGAACCTTGGTGGGGAAGCGTCACTTGCCGGTTGTATTCGGGATCGCCGGGGTCGTCGCACCAGCCGTCGCGACGGCCCAGCGCCCCGACGGGAAGGGCGGTGTCAGGCGGCGCCAGCCGGTCCGGCCGATAGAGCACCCGGCGCAACGGAAACCGGCCCGCCGGAGTGGCGCCGTCCCCTTCGCGCTTGTCTGTGCGAATGCCGGATCTGCCCACGGCACAGGCAAATGACCCGAGGGGGCAACTCAGGACCGCGCGGCTGGCATCGGGTGACGCATCAACCGGCGCGACGTCTATGCGCATCGAAACCTTCGTTCATGGCCCGGTATCAATAGAGCATTTCGCCCGCCATTTGAACCGAAGGCAAGACCGGACAGCTTGGACGGGGTCGCCGGGATGGGGGTGTTCGCAGGCTGAAAAAGGTTGCGATGAGGCGTTGGATCGGCTGCGCCCCGGGGCGCGGGCTGGTTCGGAGTCGCCGTGGGGAAACCGCTCGCCGTTCACCGCGTCCCTAACGTGGGTCGCCCCCTTTTGCCGTGCCCGACGGCTGGGACATGGCCTCGCCATAGGTCGCCAGCGCCTTGGCGACCGTGGCCGCGGCGAGGCCCCGCGAACCGGTCGGCGACGCCGTGCCGGAATGCCGGCCGCCGGCGGCGTTCATCAGCGAGATCCAGGCTTCGGAATCGATCGTTCCGCCGGGTCGGAAATCGGGGGATTGCCCCCGTTGAAAAGCCGTCACCATGGCCGGATTGGCGGCGAGGGCACGGGGCGGTGGTAGCGTGGTCCCTCTCCCCGCAGGTCCCTTTGTCGCGGACATGGTGAGCGCCGCCGCGGCGGGTGCGGGTTCGCCGGACTTAGCGGCAACGGAAGAAACCGTCGCCATGGGATCCGGTTGCCCATTAGCCTCGGCCAGGTTGCTGCCATCCTGCATATATGCCGGGGCTTCCCACGGCTCGTCGATGTCCTTGGCCCAATACCGCAGGACCACTGCGGTCTCATCCAGTTGCCCGCTGCCTCGGTCGCCACCGGTGGCCGCCGCCACGGAGGTGCCGTGGGCACCCGTCGGATCCTCCAAATCGTCGTGCTCATGCCTGTCGTGGCGAAGGGAGGCGGTTTCGCGCCATGACGGGGAGTGACCGGCGCCTCCGTCATCGGCGCCATCGGTTGCAGGCGCTCCGACTTCGTTAAGGGCCGCCAGGACGTGACCGGCCGCATCCTTGCCGCTGGCCTCCTCAAGCACGGTATCGGCAAGGGAGGCGGCGAATCCGAGGGCGCCGCCGAATACCGCGCCGCCGGCGATCTTCGCGGCAGGACTGATTGTATCCCCGGTGACGGCGCGGTACAGCGCACCGACAACGGGAAGGTGATGGAGCGGATTGACGATGTCCAGAATGTCATCGAAGGTCAGCCCGTCCCGACCGAAGGGCGCGAACCCTTCCCCCCGCGCTGTTTCCGGATTTAGGGGCGTGGGCGCGCGGTCGGCCGTGGGCCGATCGGGCTGAACGAGGGCGACGGATGCGGGCATGTGCGACCTTTCCTATGGCTCCGGCGCTTTAGGGACGCAAGTCCGATGCCACAGAAAACATCTCGAAAAAACAGAGATTTAAAAGGACGCACGGGGTTCAAATGGGCAAATTGTGCCGCTTTGTAGGGCGGCCGACGGGGTCAGCTTTGCCGGGTGCCCTTAAAACAGGTGTCCGCTCTTGGATCTCTTGGCCTCGAGGTAGGCTTCGTTGTGCACGTTGGACGGAAACACGTGGGCCACCCGTTCCGTCACCTCGATGCCGCAGCGCGTGAGGGCGGCGACTTTCTCCGGATTATTGGTCATCAAGCGGACCCTATGGAAGCCGAGATCGCGCAGGATCTCGGCCGCCGGCAGGTAAATCCTCTCGTCGGCATCGAAGCCCAGCTGCCGGTTGGCATCGAGGGTGTCGAGGCCTTCGTCTTGAAGATTATAGGCCCGCAGCTTATTGACGAGGCCGATGCCGCGGCCTTCCTGGGCAAGGTAGATCAGGATCCCGGCCCCGGCCTTGGAAATCTCTTCGATGGCGCCGCGCAATTGGTCGCCGCAATCGCAGCGCAGGCTGCCCAGCAGGTCGCCGGTGAAACATTCCGAGTGAAGTCGCGTCAGCACCGGCCCGTCGCTCTTGGGGGAGCCGATGATGATGGCGAGATGCTCGATGCCGCCATCGGCCGGCCGGTAGGCGATGATGCGAGCGTCCTCGGCTCCGGCGAGAGGGACCCGGGCTTGGCTGACCGGCCGGAGCGAGCGTGCCGCGCCGAGGTCATAGGCGGCGACCTCGGCCGAGGCGAGGAGCAAAAGATCGTGGCGCGCCGCGAAATCCTTCGCTTGAGCGGCGGTTCCCGGCACCACCGCGACCAGGGCCGCGGGGAGCAGGCGGGCCAGCTTCGTCAGATGGGCGGCGGCGGCGAAACAATCCCGTTCGGAGAGCGACCCGTCTTCGTGAAGCGGCGGCAGGCGGAAGGAAACCGATGCCGCCGGATCGGCGATGTCGCGAATCTCCTGGGCCGCGGAGCCTTCGCCCAGCTCGAGCACGACCGGGCCCTCCTTAGGCGCGGGCAGGCCCAGTGCGGCGGCACGGTGAGCGGTCAAAACCAGGTTGGGATACCGCCCCGCCAGTTCGGCAAGCCGGTCCAGGCTCTGCGGCGTCGTTGCCTCGGCGGCCTGCATGACCACAGCGGTATTGCCGGCGCCGATAAGCACGACGAAACCGCCGCGGCGGATCTCCGCGACGGCGCGGTCCACAGCGACCAGGGATTCGCGGGCGTCCGCTCCGGCCAGAGCCTCTGTATTTTCCCGATCGGTTTGAGTCATTTCGTCGGCGGTCAACGGGGCCGCATGGTCAACAAACGGTGGGAATTGTGTATCACGGGGCCGGTCAAAAGGCGAGGGTCGCAATCCCTCTGCCGGTCCGGGTTTCGGCTTCGATCCGCATGCGCTATGATCCGGCCCGCGACGTGCCGGGCGGCTACGCCGCGGGCGGCGACGGTGCCGGAGCGCACACGGGCGAGATAGGCCGGAAAGATGTCCGAAAAGCGAATCCTCTTGGTTGACGACGATAACGAGCTTGCGAGCTCTCTCGCCGAGCAACTTCAACTCCACGAGGAATTCGAGACCGTCGTCGTCAATACCGCCGCCGAGGGACTGGGCCTGGTCAAGGAACAGTATTTCGATGCCCTTCTGCTCGATGTCGGCTTGCCCGACATGGACGGCCGGGACCTGTGCCGCCTGATGCGGCGCAACGGTGTCAAGGCGCCGATCGTCATGCTGACGGGCGCCGATTCCGAGGCCGATACCATTCTCGGTCTCGATTCCGGGGCCAACGATTATGTCACCAAGCCGTTCAAGCTGGCGGTGTTGATGGCCCGGCTGCGGGCCCAATTGCGCCAGCATGAGCTCAGCGAAGAAGCGGTATTCACCATTGGCCCGTACACGTTCCAGCCGGCACAAAAAGTTTTGGTCGACGAGAACGACAAGAAGGTTCGCCTTACCGAAAAGGAAACCGCGATCCTGAAATATCTCTATCGTACCGGAGATGCCGCGGTCAGCCGGGAAAAGCTGCTCCATGAGGTTTGGGGCTACAACGCCGAAGTCACGACCCATACGCTGGAAACGCATATCTATCGCCTGCGCCAGAAGATCGAAAAGGATCCGTCGAAGGCGCAAATCCTGATCACCGAAAAGGGCGGCTACAGGCTCGCCTCCTAGGCCCGCCAGGTCCGGCATGACCGGCGGCGGGACATCTTCTTTCAGCGCAACGTCACGATGACCGGAACATGATCCGAGGGCTGATCCCAGCCGCGGGCATCACGGAGGATTTCCGCCGATTTGAGCCGCGGTGCGAGGTGCGGCGTGACCCAGACATGGTCTAGGCGCCGGCCCTTGTCCGCAGCCGCCCAGTCGCGGGCGCGGTAGCTCCACCACGAATAGAGCTTCTCGTCGGGCGGCGAAAAGTGCCGCACCGCGTCCACCCAGTCATGGGACGCCTGGAGCCGGGCCAGGCGCTCGACCTCGACCGGCGTGTGACTGACTACGCGCAACAACTGCTTGTGGGACCAGACGTCGGATTCAAGCGGCGCGATGTTGAGGTCGCCGACAAGGATCAACCGGTTGTCCGGGCGCTTTCGTGCGGTGAACCAGGTGGTGATCTCGTCAAGGAAACGAAGCTTATGGGCGAATTTCTCGTTCGCGGTCGGGTCAGGCACATCGCCGCCCGCCGGCACATAGAAATTATGCAGCTCGACGCCACCGCGGAGCGTGACGATGGCGTGACGGGCGTCCGATCTGCCGCACCACTCCCGCGTCTCCTTGCGGACGAAAGGCCGCTTGGAGAGGATCGCGACGCCGTTATACCCCTTCATGCCGACGGCGTGGATATGCGGCCAGCCCATCTTACGCAAGGCATCGAAGGGGAAATCGGTGTCCGCGGCCTTGGTTTCCTGCAGGCACAGGATATCGGGGCGGGCTTGCGCGCTCAGGCGGTCGACAAGATCGAGACGGAGGCGAACCGAGTTGATGTTCCAGGTCGCGACGCGCAAGTCCTTCCTCCTCTGGCGGCGGGCCGCAGTGGGCCAAAGTGAGACGGCGCAGCGTGGCCGGGGCGCTTGCCCCCTCCCCGATCGCGGCCCGAGACGGACCCGATCGGCGCCGTGGCCGCGCAAAATATCAGCAATCGACGTCGCGGGAAATGCCGATACCTCGGCCTGAAAAAGGGGGCGCCCGGTCAGAGGGGGTTGACCGGGCGCCGCTGGCCTCGAAGCCAGGGGCGGCCCTAGGGGGCAAGGCCGCCCTGGCGGGACCTAACGGTCCCGCTTTAGGCTAGTAGATGGGAATTCTCGGCCCCGATATCAATGGGCGGCCGGCGCAAATTGCGCCTTTTGTTACAAGTGGTTGAGTCTTAAGGATTCTATTTCCGCCGCGGAGGGCTTGCCCGCTTCATTCACGATCATCCTCCCGTTCGGGGATCGTGAAATCGAACTCCGCGGCGTCGATTTTGTCGTTGAATCGCGCGTTTTCCAGCGCCACCCGGGTTTCACCGCCGCGCCCGTCGGTGATCGACCATTGCCGCAGGGCCAAGGGGGATTCGTTGAAGACCAGGGTCAAGGAACCGCTGTCGGGAGACTCCTTTTGCACGATGGTCACGCGGATCACCCCTTTGTTCCGCTCAAGACGGCGCACCACGACGTCACCGGAAAGGCGGATCTTATCCCGCACCAGGAACCCGGCGAGGCTGTCGTCGAGCGAGGTGTAGCTCGGCGCCTCGAGGTCCTTGTCGTACAGCATCAGCCAGGACCCCTGGGTGGCGATCACGATCGGGCTCGGCGGGTCGTAGTCGATGCGGAGATTTCCGGGCCGGGAGATCAGCACGCGGCCGCGGGCGATATCGCCCGACGGCCCGATTTGAAGGAAGCGTGCGCGCAGCGTGCGTATGGAATTGAGGTAGGTTTCCAGCTCACTGATCAGGCGCTGGCGGCCCTCCCGGTCTTGAGCGCCGAGGGGCTCCGTGAAGCCGCAGGCGAGCGCCACGACCAAGAGCACGCGGAAGAGGCTTGCTGGCGTTAAGCGGCGGTTGAAGGCAATCATGAGCGAAGTCTAGGGCCGAGGCGGGGCCGAATTATGGCGGCGTCACGCGCCCGAGCCGGGGAGCACTTCCCGCTTCCCGGCATGGTTGGCGGGGCTCACCACGCCTTCGGCCTCCATCTGATCCATGATGCGCGCGGCGCGGTTGTAGCCGATCTGGAGGTGGCGCTGGATGAAGCTGGTCGATGCCCGCCGCTCGCGCAGCACCAGGGCCACCGCCTGATCGTAAAGGGCATCGCCGGAGTCCGCGCCCGCGGCCTCGAAATCCGCCACCTCGTCCTCGGTCACCGCGTCCTCATAGTCGGGTTCCCCTTGGGCCTTGAGTGCCGAGACCACCTTCTCGACCTCGGTGTCCGAGACAAAGGGCCCATGGACGCGCATGATTCGCCCCCCGCCCGCCATGTAGAGCATATCGCCTTGTCCCAAAAGCTGTTCGGCGCCGGCTTCGCCGAGGATCGTGCGGCTATCGACCTTGGACGTCACCTGGAAGCTGATACGGGTGGGGAAATTGGCCTTAATCGTCCCGGTGATGACATCGACGGACGGCCGTTGGGTGGCCATGATGATGTGGATCCCCGCCGCCCGTGCCATCTGGCTCAGGCGCTGTACCGCCCCCTCGATTTCCTTGCCGGCGACGAGCATCAAATCCGCCATCTCGTCGACCACGACGACGATCAGCGGCAGCGGCTTGAGGTCGAGCTCCTGCTCTTCCATGATGGGCTTGCCGGTTTCCGGGTCGTAGCCCGTCTGCACCGGTCGCGTCAGGGGCTCACCCTTGCGGCGGATTTCCGCCAGGCGCTGGTTGAAGCTCGCGATGTTGCGCACGCCCAGTTCCGACATGGCGCGATAGCGGTTTTCCATTTCCTTGACGGTCCAGCGCAGGGCGACGACCGCCTTGCCTGGCTCGGTCACGACGGGGGCCAGGAGGTGGGGAATGTCGTCATAGACCGACAGTTCGAGCATCTTCGGATCGATCATGATGAAGCGGCACTCCTCGGGGGTCAGCCGGTAGAGCAGGGACAGGATCATGGTGTTGATCGCCACCGACTTGCCGGAGCCCGTGGTGCCGGCGATCAAAAGGTGCGGCATGCGCGCGAGGTCGGCCATCACCGGCGCGCCGCCGATGTCCTTCCCCAGCACCAGGGTCAGTTTCGATGCCGTGCGCTCGTAACCGTCCGATGCCAGAAGCTCCCGCAGGTAAACGGTTTCGCGCCGTGCATTGGGCAGCTCTATGCCGATGACGTTGCGGCCCGGCACGACCGCAATGCGGACGCTTACCGCACTCATCGACCTGGCGATATCGTCGGCCAGCCCGATCACCCGTGCCGATTTGATCCCCGGCGCCGGCTCCAATTCGTAGAGCGTGACGACCGGGCCGGGCCGCACTTTGAGTATTTCCCCCTGGACGCCGAAATCCTCGAGCACGCCTTTCAGCAGCTGTGCGTTGGCTTCGAGCGACTCCCTGCTCTGCTCCTGGCCGGTCAGGCCGTCGTCGGGCAGTTCGAGGAGGTCGAGAGAGGGAAGCTCATAATCCCCGTCGCGAACGAGGTTGAGGGTGGTCTGGCGCGGCGCCGCGGCCCGGCGCCGGGGCCGGCTGGGCGACGGCCGCGGCGCCACCAAATCCTCGGCCGCGGTCGAGGGTGCGGGGCCGTCGCCGGGGCCCCCGGACGGCTCCGGTTCGGGGCGATCGGGGTGGCTCGCGCTGGGGACGGGCATGCGCGGCTCGATGCGCGCCCTGCGCGCCATCAGGCCGCGCTGTACCGTCGCCCGGAGCCCGCGTCCGGCGCTGAGACCGGCTGCCGCGCCGCGGCCGGCCATGCGTCCGCCGGCCTTGGCGCCGCGCCAGGCGAAACGGCCGCCGCGCCGCCATTCCGAAAGCGAGAAGCCGAGCACGTAGAAGAAAATGGCGAAGCCTAGGCCGAGGATGGGCAGGCTGACCATGAGGATCGGGGGGCTGATGCCGGCGGCGCCGACGAGGTTGCCGACATGGCTCAGCGTGAAATGCCCGAGATAGCCGCCGAGGCCGGAGCGCAACACCCATCCCTCGGGCGGGGCGATACCGGCGGCCCCGGTCGCGACCAGCAACAGGGCGATGGGCAAAAGCGTCAATCTGAGCCACAGGGTGCCGACACCCCTGCCGGCCATGGTTCGATAGCCCCAGGACAGCAGCACCAGTCCCGGTAAAATTGCGGCGCTGCCGATGGACTGAAGTCCGAGGTCGGCGATCGCCGCGCCCGCTCTTCCCATCCAGTTGGCGACGGGGCCGTCGACGGCTTTGTTGAGGGAGGGGTCGCCGGCCGAATAACTGAAAACGGCGGCAAGAAGCGCGGCCCCGAGAAGCAGGGTGAAAAGCCCCCACAACTCGATCGCGCGCCGACGCAGGAATTCGCCGACGCCGCGGGGGAGGAACGGTGTTTTGCCGGTATCGGTCGAGGTTCGCGCCATGGATCGCTGATCCCGTTAATTCAATACCCGCCGCGCGCGGTGAAGAGCCTCGCCAATGGTATCGGGCTCGTGGACCAAGGCAAGGCGAATAAACCCGGCGCCGGGGCGCGAGAGCTCGTCGCCGGGCGGACAGAGATAGCTGCCCGGCAAGACCCGCACCCCCGCTTCCCGCCACAACCGGCGTGCCGCCTCTTCGCCGTCGCCGACATCGAGCCACAGGAAAAAACCGCCGTCGGGCCGGTAGAATCCATAATGGCCGTCGAGCGCCTCCGCGGCGACCTCGAGCCTCTCCCGGTAGCGCCGTCGCGACCGGTCGACATGGTCCTCGTCGCGCCACAGGCGCGCGGCGGCCGCGATCACGGGCAAGGGCGACTGAACGCTCGCGAAATTGCGCAGTTTGGCAAAGGCGGCGATCAATCCCCTCCCCCCGGCCACGAAGCCCGAGCGGAGCCCCGGCACGCTCGACCGCTTGGAGAGGGAATTGAAAACCACCACGTGCTCGAGCGCCTCAGCGGCCCGGGCGCCGAGGCCGGCGGCTGCGGCAAGGGTGCCCGGCGGGGGGTCCGCGTAATAAATCTCCGAATAGCATTCATCGACCGCAAGGACGAAATCATGGGCCATGGCGAGCTCGATGAGGACGCGCAGATCGTCGGCGCCTGCCGCCGCGCCCTGGGGATTTGCCGGTGAACACAGATAGGCGAGCGCGGTGCGGTCCAACGCCGCCGCGTCCAGCGCCGCGAAGTCCGGCAAAAAACCGTCCTCGGCTCCCGCAGCGACGTACATCGGCTCGGCCCCGGCCATCACCGCGGCCCCGGCATAAACGTGATAGAGCGGGTTGGGCACCAGGACCAGCGGAGGCGCCCCGCTGTCCCCGCCGTCGCCGGGAACCGTCGCCAGGGCGAACATGAAGATCGCCTCTCGGGTGCCGGCAACCGGCAGAACGTTGTCGTCGGCGTCGATGAAATCCGGGGGCAGGGCGTAACGGCCGGCGAGCCAGTCCGCCACCGCCTGACGGAACTGTTCGGTGCCGCGCAACGGCGGATAGCGGCCCCAGTCCGCGGCCCCGGATTCGAGGATCTCCGCGACGAAGTCGGGGGGCGCATGCCGGGGCTCGCCGAGAGACAGCGAAATCGGGGTAACGCCCTCGGGGGGCGCGATGCCGTCGAGCAACGCCGTGAGCCGCTCGAACGGATAGGGCAGGAGATGCTCGAG
>JAWWBR010000060.1:0-19849 GCA_033720855.1 Alphaproteobacteria bacterium | reverse complement strand
GGCGCCCCTTCACGGGCCGGCCCCGAGCCCGGCGAGGTCGCAGACAAAATCAAGCGCCGGGTGCGGGCATGCCGTCAACACGCCCGCCTCGCGCAGCATCCACACCCCTGCCAGGGCTATGGCAAGCGCCAACACCGAGAAAACGATGCGCCGTTTCCAGCGCCCTCGCCATCGCGCCACCTCGGGACCGAAGGCAAAGGTGCCGCAGACGGCACATCTCGGGCGTCCCGTCGGGTGCCGGTGGTTGAATGTCCTGGAGCCGCATTGCCGGCAGCGGAGTGCGGAACCGATGGCCATGGCACACTATCGCACGGTTTCCTTTTCCCCAGGCGTTCGGTGTCCGATGTCTCCGCGCGCCGCCGACACCCCAATGTGGCTCAGGTGCCGATGCTGAGAGGCGCGGTCAGCTTGCGGATGGCGGCGATGACGCTGAGCGCGGTGATGCGCCCGGTCCTGGGGTTCTCCGAGGGAATGTTCTCGATCGTCATCTCGAGGCGCGCCGAATCGCTCTCGACGACGATCCTATGGGTGTTGCGCGTGAGCGCCGGGTCGGCCCAGATCTCGAGGATCGTCCGGTCCGGCCCGATCCCGGCGAGGGAGAGCGCCACGGCGACGTTGAGGTTGGCCGGAAACCCCTTCGCCGCCTCGCGCGCGGTCCCTTCGAAGAGCCGCATCGGTTCGCCGATGCCGGAGATGTCGATGCCGTGTTCGGTGAGGTACGGCGCGCCGATCAACCCCTCCACCGGCTTTCGCGTGATCATCCGGACCGAGGCGATCTCCCCTTCGGCGGCGGCCGAAACGGCATCGAGGCCGAGGATCGCGCCCGAGGGGACGATGATCCGCCCGCCCGTCTCGCGCGCGAGGTCGACCAGTTCGGGATTGTCGAGCAGCGCCCCGCAGCTCAGCACCATCAGCCGCTTGCCGGCGGCGAGGACGGGGCGCGCGATTCCGGCAAACGCCGCCGCCGGCGCGCATTCCACGACGAGATCCGCCGCCGCGGCGAGCGCAGCCACGTCGAGGACGGGGACGTTGATGACGGCGTCTTGCAGCCGGGCCCGCGCCTTGCCCTTGTCGCGCGCGGCAACGCCCACGAGCTCGGCGCCGAGGGTCCGGTCCCCCGATAACCTCAGCGCCAGGTCGCCGCCGATGGCGCCCAGGCCGACGATGCCGACGGCCAGGGGCGAGGGCCCGTTTTGGCTGCCGTCGCCGTCCTGATCCTGGGATGGTGCCTGGGTTTCGGCCATGGCAAGACCCTGTTTGCGAAATGACGGCGTTGACCCGGGGACAAGGGAGCCGCCCGGAAACGCCCCTCACGTTAGACCGCGGCGTTTGGATCGGTCAACGAAGGCGCGCGCACAGCCGCCGCGGCTTGGCGCCTGGCGCCCCGGCCTTTCGAGGCTGGGGGTGGGAGGTTTACGGTTGCCCCGATGACCGCTTGTGACCCGAAGCGGACAAAAGCTTTTCGTCGCAACGTGGCATTTCCCACAATCATCCTCAATCGCCTGTGCCATGACCCGTGTGCAATCTGGGGGACAATAGATGCACAGGAAGATCACGTTATTCGGCGTACGGGTCGGGGTCCGGGCGGGTGGCTATGATTTGACACACCGACCTTTCGCCATCGAGGAATCGGCCAAACATATACGAGCGCAGGGCCTCCTTCTCGAGCTTCGCCCACAGGTGCCCATTGTGCTTCCCCCGCCGGCTCGGACAGGATACAAATTATTTCCATAAACATCGGTAGGAGTTGAGAATCTTTCGCACGCGGCCCACTAGCAGTGTGCTAATGGCAGGAAACCGCGACGCAGCCATCACATAACGAGCCTGGCCATCTCAGAACGAGCATGCCGCGCTAACTGGGAGAAAATGCTATGAGAAAAGTAATCATGACCATACCGGCCCTGGGGCTGGCGATTTTCGCCGGCCTGCAGGCAACCCCCGCTTTGGCCGACCCGGTCGCAAAATTCTACAAAGGCAAGCAGATCAAGATGATCATCCGCACCAAGGCGGGGGGCGGCTACGACCTTAATGCACGCATGCTGATGCGTCACATGACGCGCTATATCCCCGGCAAGCCGCGTGCGATCAACATCAACATGACGGGCGGCGGCGGCATCAAGGCCGCCAACTACGTTGCCCAGGTGGCGCCGCGCGACGGCTCGGTGCTGACGATCGTCAGCGGCGCTATCCCGATGTTTCAGGGTCTCCAGATCACCGACAAGCTCAAGGCCGATATGAAGGCGTTCAGCTGGATCGGGGTGATATCGACCTCGAACCGGGTGCTCGCCGTCTGGCACACCTCGTCGGCCAAAACCTTTGACGACCTGACGAAGAACACAATCACCATCGGCGCCACCGGTGCGGGCTCGCCGTCGGTGATCTTGCCGGCGGTCCTCAACAACGTGCTCGGCGCCAAGCTCAAGATCATCACAGGGTACCAAAGCGGTAGCGAGATCGATGCCGCCATGGAGAGGGGTGAGCTTGTGGGCCGCGGCTCCAATCCGTGGTCGAGCTGGGTGGCGAGCGCGCCACGACTCGTCCGGGACAAGCTGGTCCGGCCGATGGTTCAGGTAGGTTTCAAGTCGGACCCGAAGCTGCCCGGTGTCGTGCCGTTGCTGAAGGATCTCGGCAAAACGCCCGAACAGACCGAAATTCTCACCTATGTGACCAAGTCGTTCATGACGGGCTTCCCATTCGCGGTCGCCCAGGGCGTGCCGGCCGACCGGGTCAAGGCACTGCGCGCCGCGTTCAACGCGACCATGAAGGACAAGGCGTTCCTGAAGGACGCCAAGCGCTCGCGCATCGAGGTGGACCCGACGGATGGTGTCGCGCTGCAAAAGCTGATCACCGAGATCGTCGATATCAAGCCCGCGCTGCGTGAAAAGGTGCGTGCCGCGATCACACCGCCCGGTTCGTATTACGGCAAGCTCAAGCGCGCCAAGAAAAAGAAGTAAGGGCGAACAGTCCAATCATACGGGAAGGGTCGGCCCGATGGGCCGACCCTTCTTTTTATTCACCTGCCCACCGCGTAGGACTGCATGAAGCGCGAGGTGGCCCCGGCGCGCAGCCG
This sequence comes from Alphaproteobacteria bacterium, assembly GCA_033720855.1. Classification (GTDB taxonomy): domain Bacteria; phylum Pseudomonadota; class Alphaproteobacteria; order SMXQ01; family SMXQ01; genus SMXQ01. Next base: position 16,779 of record JAWWBR010000060.1, on the reverse strand, counting down.
CCGCGGCTTGGCGCCCCGGCCTTACGAGGCTGGGCGGGTGGTTGCCGCTTAACCCGATGACCGCTTTTGACCCAAAGCGGGCACTAGGATCGAGTGTCGAGGAAATCTCCTACAGGGGCGGGCAGGTACTCAGGGACCGCTATCCTTGGATTTAGCCTTACCTAACCGGCCCCATGCAGGGCGGATAAAACCTCGCAATATTCTTCCACTTGGCTTGTTACCCGCCTCGAAATCCCATGCAAGCGCGTCGGCTATGTGCATGCACTTGCCAAAATCCAATGCATCACTTGAGAGAACTCGCTGATCAGTTACGAAAGCGATTTCGACCGGAAGATCGCTAACCCCCGGCATCACTTTTGTGCCTTCCCACTTGGCCACGACGACAATATGTGTCACTTCACACGTGAACTTCTTCCACGTCCAGCGAATCGGACTTGGGAGCTTGGCAAGCCAATAGTCGGTGCGGTCGCTACCCGGCATCTCCCTCACCAACTCCACGATGAGCGGGTCTTCACCGCCAAACTCAGGAAGTTCCGGATCAAAATAAGTAATAGCAAGCTTCATTCGAATTTTCCGAAAGGGGGTATGAACGGTTCGGCTGCATTTGGCAAACGGCGGATGCTAATCCCATGTCCGCTTACGATTCATACGGGAACATCGGCATTTATGCATGGCTTGCTCTCCCTCCTGAACCCCAATTAAGATTTCTACCATTACGCCAGTAGTGAGTTACGGTACTGATCTAAGCTGCAGGCTATAAATTGGGGGAAACCATGGATTGCGTGGCAGTACAGCGCCATATCCGTGAAGCGGCCTCACGGAGTATTTCTACACGTATCGTACGTCTGGTGGCTGTAGCCGCCTGCATATCCCTGACCGCTTGTGCAATCCCGAGTATGTCGCCCGAACAGGCCGCGCAATATCAACGTGTCGGTCTCATGTCTACGATGGGAGAAGATTTTGATTTGAAGGTCATGGGCGTAACCGTTTTCGGGACCCACGAGAACTCTACGAAGCTCGATATCGGCGCCGACGACATTTTCATACGCAAGATCAAAAAGGCGCTGTCGAAGAGGTACACCGTCGTCGATTTGTCCCGATACCGGAATCCATTTATGGGCCAGCCGAAATTCTGGCCTGGAGACAGAGGCTCTTTGGTCAACGAACATCCCTTGGCACCGGATGTCGTCCGCCGGGTGATGGGACATGAAAAGCTGGATGCCTACATATTCGTCATTCCGGACTGGGGCCCTATAGGGAATACCTATGAGTCTGTTACTGGGATTGGTGTCCTCAGAATGAGGCGGGTGTGGAAGGAGTCCGATTACCTGTTCCACGCGGCTTATAGTATCGCGGTGATTGATGGCAAGAATTTCTCGTTGGTTGGGCGTGAAGACGCGGATGAATTGGACAAACCAAAATTATTCGACTTTAGCTTCAAAGGCGGACACAGGGTCATAGCACCGACCGTGAGAGTGCCGGCGAAATACCACGAATCCCCGTCCGATTTCACAAAAGAGCTAGGGGACAGATTGCGGTCGCTGCTGGACCGAAGCATTCCCGATACGCTCCGCCGCGCTAATTTATTGCAATAATTTGTATGCCGTAAACAGACTTAACCCAATGTCTCCTTCTGGCTACAAGCGGACAACGGGTTAACCCCAAAAACCCGTCCGGTTCGGCGTGTTCCCCCGGGCGCGCCGTCTCGCCCAAGCGGGCCTCTCATCGCCCGGCTTCATCACCGCGGGGGAGGCATTTCCCGGTTTTGACCCCTCATTGCTGCGAGATTAGACTTCGCGGCAACGATCCAGTCGGGAGAAGCGCAACATGGCAACCATGGAATCCATCCCCTCGGGCGGCGTGCCCATGAACATCCACGTCGAGATGCCGCAAGGCGGGGGACCGTTTCCCGCCGTTGTCCTGGCGTTTCATCGCGGCGGCATCGACGACTTCACCAAGGACCGTGCCAGCCGCCTGGCTGACGAGGGTTTCATCGCCGCCGCACCCGATCTTTTCCACCGCATGCCGGCCGATACCGAGAATCCGCTGCCGCTGCTCAACGACAAGCATATCGTCGAGGACATCGCGGCGACCGTGGACCACCTCGCCGGCAAGGCCGAATGCAACGGCAGGATGGCCATCGCCGGGCACTGCATGGGCGGGCGGATCTCGTTCCTCGGCGCCGCCGTCAATCCCGCCTTCCAGGCGGCGGTGGTCTATTACTCGGGCAACATGTTCAAGACCTGGGGCGAGGGCGAACAGACGCCGTTCGAGCTTCTTTCGGGCATCAAGGGCCCGGTCATCGGCTTCTTCGGAAACGACGATCAGAACCCCTCGCCCGACGATGTGGACAAGATCGATGCCGAACTGACGCGGCTCGGCATCGAGCATCAATTCCACCGCTATGACGGTGCCGGGCACGCGTTCCAGAATTTCCTGAGCGAAGCCCAGTACCGCGAGGACGCCGAAAAGGACTCTTGGGCCAAGACCCTCGATTTCCTCAAGCGCGTTCTCCGGTGAATGTCGAGCGTCGCTTTCCGGGGCTCGCGGGCCCCGTCCGCCGCTACGACGACACCGTTTGCCTGAGAAACTCCAGAATCCTTGGGGCGAGCGTGGCATTGGGCGCCTCGTCCACGCGCCGGCGCGTCGGGTCGCCCTCGACGAAGGTGAACCAGGAATGCCCCGCCCCGGGGATCGGGATCGCCTCGACCGAAGCGCCCTTGTCCCTGAGGGCGGCAAGAAACCGCTCCGACTGGATGTGCGGCACGCGCGGATCCTGATCGCCGTAGACGAGCAGGTATTTGGCCGCGGGCGGGCCGGCCAGCTCCCGCAATCGATGCATCGGAGAGAAGTCCTCGTAGGCCGCTTTCATCTCCTCATACGCCCCGCCCATGAGCGCGCGGACCGGATCCTCGCTGCGATGGGGCGGCGTCGTCACCCGCCACCACGCGGGCAGGTCGTAAACGCCGTAGACGCCGACCACGGCGCGGATGTGGGGCGCCGTGCGTTCAGCGAGGGAGAGCATCGCCGCCATGTGGGCGCCGGCGGAATCGCCAATGGCGCCGATGCGCGCGGTATCGATGCCGAGAGACGATGCGTTGGCGATCAGCCAGTCGAGCGATAGGCAGACGTCTTCCCACACGCCGGGCCAGGCCGGGCTGACGTCGCGGGTGAGCCGGTAGTCCACGGCGACCACGCCGAAGCCCCTTTCGGCCAGCCAGGGCCCCCAGCTCTGGTACTGCCGGTGCGAGCCATGGTGCCAGGCGCCGCCGTGGAGACAGAGGAGCGCCGGGTGCGGGCCGGCGCCGGCAGGCAGGTAGATATCGAGGCAAAGATCCTCTAGAGGCCCGCCGCCGTAAGGGACATCAAGGCGAACCTGAACGCTGGTGCTGTCCTTCGTGCTCATAACCCCTGTCTTCCGGTCTTTCCGCCGCCTCCCAGCCGGGCCCTCGTTGCGACCGGGCGGGCGCGGGTTTTTTTGATCCTGTGCCGACCATTCCTCCGGAGGACAGTCGCGAACGGATGAGGCCAATGGCCCGCGCGCCGATCGAACCTCGCGACGGGCCGCATCAAACGGACGGGACGACGATTCTCACCTCTTGCACCGCCTGCTCGGTGGCCCGGAGGATCGTAAAGGTAAAACCCTCGTATTCGATCACCTGGCCCTGCACCGGTATTTCGCCGGTGAGGCTGATCAGGAACCCGCCCAGGGTCTCATAATCGCCCTCGGGCAACGACGTGCCCACGGCCTCGTTCACGTCGTCCACGGGGGCGCGGGCGGATACCAGGTAACGGTTTTTGCCGGCATGGCGGATCATCGACTCGGCGACGACGGCCTCGTCAAACTCGTCCTCCAGTTCCCCGACGACCTCCTCGAGGATATCCTCCAGGGTCACGATGCCTTCGGCGCCGCCGAACTCGTCGACCACCACGGCGATCATATCGCTATGGGCGAATTCCATAAAAAGCTCTTCGATGCTCTTCGACGCGGCAAAGCATCGGACCGGCCGGACAAAGGGGGCGACGGGCGCCTCCGGGTCCTCCGAGAGCAGGTCCAACACGTCCAGTGTGCCGACGATCTTATCGACGCGCTGATCGAAAACCGGCAATCTCTTATGGGCCGAGTCCACGGCCACCTGAATCGCCTCTTGGCTGCTGGCCTTCCTGTCGATACCGACCACGTCGATCAACGGCACCATGATCTCACCCGCGGTCACTTCGCTGAATCGGAATACGCGGCGGATCATCGAGCGCTCTTCGGGAAGGATATCGCCCCCGGGCGAGGACATTTCGACCAGGGTTCGGATCTCCTCGCGCATGGTGAAGGGGTTCTTCGCATCGCCGTCGCCGGCGACCCAGCTGAGGGCGCGCGTCAAGAAGGCGAAGACCCATAGGATCGGCCAGAACAGGAAATGGGCGATGCGCAGGGCGAACACGGCGATGGGGGTGATCGTATCGGCCCGCTGCTGGAACACGCTTTTCGGAACGATCTCGCCGAAGATCCAGATCAACGGCGTGACGACGGCCACGGCGACCCAGCCGTATCCCTGCCCCAGCCAATAGATCGCCGCCCCCGTCGCGACCGTCGTGTTGGTGACGATGCAAATGTTGGTTCCGACCAGCGTCGTCGATAACAGCCACTCCGGCCTCTCCAGCATCGACAAGGCGAGACTGGCACCGCGAGAGCCGTTGGCGGCGGCGTGGCGAAGCTTCAGCTTGTCTGCGCTCACGATGGCGATCTCGGATCCGGAGAAGAAAGCCTCGGCCGCCAGGCACGCGGCAATGATCAGGACGGTGGCGAGGATATCCATGTTCAGCGGCTCTCCTCGTCCCCGTCCCGCCGGTCGGCATCGTCGGAGGCTTCCGTGCCCGAAGTCTCCGCCTGGTGGTCCTCCTCCTCCTCGGAGGCGGCCGGCGCATCCCTGGGCGCGACCTCGATCAGAAGTGCGCCCATGCGGTGGCCGACGATCGATTGCACCGTGAACCGCAAATCGCCGATTCGCGCGACCCGCCCTTCTTGGGGAATCTCGCCGAACTGGCCGAGAAGAACGCCGCCGACGGTCTCCGCGCCGTCGTCATCGAGATAGTCGCCGACCAGTGAGTTGAACTGCTTGATCGTCATCGAGGCATCGATGCGATACCGGTTCGCGTCGAGCCTCTCGAAACCGGCGGTTTCTCTCTTCAGCTGTTCGGACCTGCTCTCGATGTCGCCAAATATGCATTCGAGAAGGTCCTCCATGGTGACCAGGCCGGTCACGCCGCCGTATTCGTCGACGGTGAGCGCGAGGGAGAGTTTGCGGCGGCGAAAAAGAAGGAACAGGTCGGAGGCTTTCCGCGATTCCGGCACGAACAGCGCCTTGCGCAGCAATCCGCGCAGACCCACCGAATCGTCGCCCGAGCGAAGGTCCTGTCCCAGCAAGTCCCGGGTGAACAGAACCCCAAGGATCGTGTCGCTGTCGCCGACTTCGTGGACCGGCACCTTGGTGTGATGGGTGCGGCCGAACTCGCGCGCGGCCTCGAGCAGCGGCGTGTTGACCGGGAGCATGACGATCTGCGACCGCGGGGTTGCGATGTCTCTCGCGGTCTTCTCGCCGAAATCGAAGATTTGATGGATGTATTGCGCTTCCCTGGGATCGAGGGTGCCTTCGCCCGCGGCTTCGGCGGCCAGTGTCCGGACCATGTCTTCCGTTGCGATGTTGGCGGCGGTTCTCTCTTCGCCGACGATCAGGGTGATGAAAAAATCCGAAATCCTCCGGATCAGCCAACGCAGCGGCCCGATCGCCCGCGCAAAACGGTCCAGCCAGGTGCACTGCAGGCTGGCGAAAGCGACGTTTTTCCGAATCGCGAGGGTCTTCGGCGTGATCTCCCCGAAGAGCAGCAACAGCGGGACCATCACGAAGATATTGACCCATTTGAGATCGGCGCCCAGGAGCCCGATCACGACCGCCGCGGATATGGCGGACGCGGCGACATTGACCATTTCGTTGCCGATGAGGATGGTGACGATGAGACGGCGCGGTTCGCTGAGCAGGCGTTCGATCAACCCGGCCTTGGGATTCATATCGCGCTTCATCTGCGCGAGCTGCGTTCGGTCGAGCGAGAAAAGGCTTGTTTCGGAACTGGAAAAGAATGCCGACAACCCGAGCAAGATGATGAATCCAACGAGTTGAGCCCAGAGAGTTAAGTCCAAGTGCCTTTAACCTTCATTCGAGAGTGACGGATCCAAATTCCGTCCCGGACTCCTATATGCCCATCCCAGGGACCGCCGCAATGACAGCACCAATCCCGCCCATAATTATAAGGCTAAGAGTTCGGCAGGAAATGGCCCGAAAGATTTTGCGGAGCTGTCCTGGATCGCGTTCATGTCGGCACTGTACCAGATCGAATAATCGAGGCCTTCGTAAGATCGCTCGGCGTAGCAGGTTCTCAAGACGTCTATTTCGCACGCGCGTTTCCGGCGAAAGCGGGCATCGTCGCCTCGACGCCGTGAAGGTCATTCGATTCCCCCGCCTCCCATGCATCCACCAGTATAAATGTGATCTTGCCTGAGCCCATCAGAATTTCGCCAGGCAATTTGCGAAGCTTGGCACTTGTGTTTGGTCACCCGCCGCATTCCTTCGATGGCGCCACACCCGATGTCGGCCGTCACCCCGACCTCCAACAATCGCCCTAAGCAGAGACAGACAGGCGGAATCCGAGGGAACGCTCGGCGTGAGGGCGAATCTCGGGATGGGCGAGCGTTGGTGCCCCGTGATTGCTGGCACGCGGTGCGCTGGAGCTGGAAAAGAGAGGTTAAGGTTTGATGATGAATGCATTCATCGTCGATAAGTGTGCCACCGGAACCGCTTCCCGTTCGCAGAATTCATCGACAGCGGTCTTGGCGCCAGGGAATAGCATCGAGCCATAGTCGTCCAACACAATAATCCCCCCACGGGTCATCCTCGGCCAAAAGTATTCGAGACTGTCCAGGATGGGCTGGTAAAGATCCACGTCGACGTGCACGAACCGGTATCTGATATCCTTGTCTTCGGGAAAACAATCGGGAATCCAACCTCTTCGAAAGGTGACTTCAGGGAACTCGGATAAAGTTGCCGCGACGTGTTCCATGGTTGACGCATACTGCCCTTCATGCTGGCCGATACCGCCATCTTGAGCCAGTGGCGCGCTCAACCCCTCGAAAGAATCGAAAACGGTGAATCCCTTCCCAGTGAAATTCGGGTCCTGTTTCTGCAGGTAGCGACAAATCAGAAGGGAGGACATCCCTTTGTAACAGCCCGCCTCGGCGACTTCGCCATCGAGATTCCTTGTCAGCCCCAACAGACTGATCGTGTTGTAATTCCGGGGCCGCCGTCTCTTCGCGTCATAGCTGCCCGATAGGCGTAACGCGTGCTCGTAAATCTCGTGAAACTCCAAATCATGGGTGAACAGCACATGATCATCGGGCGGGAGCATCCTATCCACGCCGAGCCGCACGGCGAGACGACCAATCGAAGATTTTATCCCTGCTAATTTCCTAGCCATCAGCTTCAATATCGCCCGTCGCGCCTGGAACCGAAACCTTATTCCGCCGCCACGGAGCCTTTTCCCCAACATTCGAACGCCACGCAAAATGGATTTACGGGATAGCGAACGGATAGCCCGATTTTTCCTTTGGGCGCCAGGGCATTTTTTGGCCAATCTCAGATATCAAGCCTGTGCCAGCTTTTAGCTCCAAGCGGACGCTTGCGCCATGTCTTCTTTTGGCCCAAAGCGAAGTTAAATTACCTATCATGTAGGCGTGACAACGGAACCGAGAGACAGGGTAACCTTTCCGCCGGACCCCAATCCGCGGGTCCCCAAGCTGGTGGCGCCGCCCGGCAGCTGGGACACGCATTTCCATGTTTACGGCCCGCCCCATATCTTTCCCTATGTGGAAGCCCGGGCCTATACCCCGCCCGCGGCGCCCATCGAACATTATCTCCTGATCAATTCCGCCCTTGGGTTGGAGCGCGGCGTGATCGTTCAGCCGGCGGTTCACGGAACCGACACCCGGGTGACGGTCGACGCGGTGGCGAAATCGGACGGCCGCCTGTGGGGGATGATCCGGGTCGATCCGGAGCTGACGGCCGAACGCGTCAAACGGCTGCACGACGCGGGCATTCGCGCCCTGCGATTCCCGGTCGCGCGAGAACACGGCAACGCGTTCAATGGCGAGCTGTTCCAGAGGACCATAGCCACCATCGAGAGCAGATCCTGGATCGTCGACATGCAGATCAACGACGATGTCATCCATGAGAACGCCGACATGATCCGCAAGGTGCCGCTGCCGGTGATCATCGACACCTGGGGCCGGGTCGACCCGATGAAGGGCTTCGACCAGCCGGCTTTCCTGACAATCCTTGACCTGATCGGCGAATCCAATGTCTATCTCAAGATCCATGGCGCCAACCGCTACCTGGAACGGGGCGTGCCCTTCGAGAAAATGGTCGAGTTGGCCCGCATCCTGATCGCCCGGGCGCCCGACAAGATCCTGTGGGGAACCGACTGGCCCCATTCCTTCGTCTTCGAGCCGCGCCACATGCCCAATGACGGGGACCTGCTCGACATGCTGCTCGAGTTCGCTCCCGACGAGGCGGATCGAAGGAAAATTCTGGTCGATAACCCAAAGAAGCTGTTCGACTACGACCCGAGGCGGTGACCATCCGTCGCGCTTCGGGATAGCCGCCTGTCTCAAGGCCGCCTCTGACCCGAAGCGGCATGGCGGCCCGATAGACTTGCCTGACCTTCGCTCGTACACTTTCCGCCTGCGGTGCAGCGGGGAGGCGCCGAGGGCATCATGGCCGACGAAAAACCTCAACGCAGGCTGGCGGCGATCCTGGCCGCCGACGTGGCAGGGTATTCGCGCCTGATGGGCGAGGATGAAGGCGGCACGCTCGCCCTGCTCAAAGCCCTGCGAGGGGAAATTCTCGATCCCAAGCTCGACGAACACGGCGGGCGTATCGTCAACACGGCAGGGGATGGACTGCTGATCGAGTTCCCGAGTGCCGTCGGCGCGCTCGAATACGCCATCGGCGCTCAACAAGCCCTCGCCAAGCGCAACGAAGCGCTTCCCGAAAACCGCCGCATTCGGTTCCGCATGGGGATCAACCTGGGTGATGTCATCGTCGACGGCGAAGAGATCTATGGCGATGGCGTCAACATTGCCGCACGTCTGGAGGCATTGGCGGAACCCGGCAGGATCTGCATCTCGGCGATGGTGCGGGCGAGCGTGCGCGGCAAGCTCGACGTCGATTTCGAGGATCTCGGCGACCAGTCACTCAAGAACATCGCCGAGCCAGTGCACGCCTACGCCATCAGCCCGGCCTACCGGGGGCTTGGTCCGGAAGGCACGGGAACGGCAAGCGCCCTGCTGCACCGCCCGGCCGTGGCGGTCCTGCCTTTCGAAAACCTGAGCGCCGATCCCGAACAGGAATATTTCGCCGACGGTCTGACCGAGGACATCATTACGGCGCTCTCCTCCTGGCGGTTTTTCCCTGTCATCGCCCGCAACTCGACATTCGCCTATAAGGGCCAGGCACCGGACGTGCGGCAGGTGGGCGAGGAATTGGGGGCGCGCTACGTCATCGAGGGCAGCGTGCGCAAGGCGGGCAACCGGGTGCGGGTGACGGCGCAGCTGATCAATGCCGAAACCGGGCACCACGTCTGGGCCGCGCGCTACGACCGGGACCTGGAGGGCATTTTCGAGCTACAGGACGAGATCACCACCGAAATCGCCGCGGTCATCGCGCCGGAACTGGTGAAAGCCGAGTCTGAACGCTCGGCCTCCAAGCGCTCGGAGAACCTGGATGCCTGGGACTATTGCCAGCGCGGCAAGTTCATGATGAACGATTTATCAAGCTCTGGTTTGTCGGGCGCAAAAGAACTCTTCGAAAAAGCCCTGGAACGCGATCCCGACCTCGTCGATGCATGGTGCGGTATCGCCCACACCTGTCAGCGCGAGCTCGTCGCCGGGTCTCCTGCCGATTTCGAAGCCGCCAAGAAACTTTTTCTGGATGCCGCACAACGGGCGGTCGCGCTCGACCGAGCGAGAGCCGATGCGCACTATAATCTTTGTTTCGCTTATCTTTGGAACGGGCGCCTGGCGGAGGCTGTCGAGGAGGCGGAACTGGCCGTCGACCTCAATCCCATAGATCCGAATTGCCATGATCGACTTGGCGCCGCGCTGATCATTGCGGGCCGTCCCGAGGAAGGCGTAGCCAGCATCGAGAAGGGCTTCAATCTCGGTCGCAGCAATCCGCGCGCGTCCTTGTACCGCGCCAATCTCGCGCGCGCGTATCTGGACACCCACCGGCATGGAGACGCGGCGGATCAAGCGCGGCAAAATGTTCAGGCCGGGAGGACCTATCTCGACGAGGGTTTGATTTTGGCTTCGGCGCTCGGCCATCTTGGTCGGGCGGAGGAAGCCAGGGCCGTGCTGGATGATCTCGAAGGATACCGCGGCATTCGGATAAGTGACATCACCCTGTGCCCGTGGTGGCGGCTTTATCAGGATCCCGGCCCCAATGAGCACCTGTTGGATGGCCTGCGCAAAGCCGGCGTCCCCGATTAACGGGCCGCTTGCCCCGGAAGGCTAATGTCGGCTTGCGGCGACGGGGGAACGTAAACCTCGGGTCCGCCTCCGACCCGAAGCGGCATGCGAGGGACGATACGGGTGGAGAGATGCCCCAAGGCGATGGATATTTCATTAATCCCGCGGTTACACTGGAACCAACGCGGAAAAAATATGACGGAAACACGACGCAGCCACGACAGGGGTGGGGGAATCAGATGCGCGCATTGTTCCTCATAGTCTCTTTCGCTTTGGCGTCCTCGGCCATGTCCGACCCTTCGTCAGCCGATGACTGGCGCAGCAAGTACACCACAGGGGACCCTTTCGAGAGTTGCTGCGGCGAAAACGATTGCCACACCTGGGCCGCCCTGGGATTTCCGAAAATCGTTCGCCGCCCCGACCGCGGCTACGACGTTCAGGTCAAAGGGTATTGGCTCCGCTATGATTTTCCGGCCGTCCATGCCTCCCAGGACGACAACACCTGGATCTGTTTCCTCGAATCCAACGCCGAACCCGACCCGCTCTGCCTGTTTCTCCCGCCCGGCGTCATCTAGCCGGGCATCGTTCGGCCCGGCGGCGGCATGATTTCCGGAGACCGCCACGGATCGCACCCGCCGTCGAGGCCGAGGCGTCTCGCGATCACCGCGGCCGGTCGCCCTGCAGCGTAACCCGGTGCATTCGCCTGGCCTTCCCGAAGTAGTCGTTGACGGCGAAATGGTTGGTGCAGCGGTTATCCCAGACGGCCAAGGTCCCCCGCTGCCAGCGCAGCCGGCAGGTGAATTCGGGGCGCACCGCGAAATCGCTCAGGTAATTGATCAGCGGCTCGCTCTCTTCCACGGTCATATTCCTGAACCGCAGGGTGTGCGAGCGGCTGACGTAAAGCGCCTTTCGGCCGGTCACGGGATGGGTCCGCACCACCGGGTGTTCGGACTCGAAGGTTTCGACCTCGGGCGCGACGGCATCGGTCATGCCCCGAATGCTTTTCATCGTCTCGGCGCGTTTGCCCGCGTACCCTTTCTCGGAACTGTAGATCGCCGTCAGGCCATCGAGCATGTCTTTCATGCCGTCGGAAAGGGACTCGTAGGCCAAGTACAGGTTGGCGAACAACGTATCGCCGCCGGCATCGGGCACATCGACGGCATAGAGCAAGGTCGCCATATCCGGGCACGGCTTGTAGGACGTATCCGAATGCCACCTGCCGCCGAAATTGACCGTGTCGGCCTCCCCCTTGGCGATGATGCTGACCTCGGGCGCCTCGTCGTGCCCCTTGAGAAAGGGATAGATCGCCGGCGTGCCGAAGTGCCTCGCCACCTCCACCTGTTTTTGCGGTGTCAGGTCCTGATCCCGGAAGACGATCACCAAATAGTCCATGAAGGCGCGGTCGATCTCGTCGAGCTGCCGCTCGCTCAAGGGCCTGGAAAAATCGACATTGCCCACCTCCGCGCCGATCGCCCCCGTCAATGGCGTAATGTCGATGGTCTGGAACATCGTCTCTCCAACCCCTTCGCACCCGATCTTATCCGCCGGCGCCCGACCCGCCGATGGCGCGCCGGGCCGAAGCCCGGAAGCGGCTGCGTCTCGTGCCGTCATTCTAGAGGAAAACGCGTCCGCCGCGTAGCGAAGCGCGCCCACCGTCGCCCATCACGGGCGGTCCGGGCGCAGCACCACGTCGTCGTATTCCCGTGGATCGACAATGGCCTCGACCACCACCGGCCCGTCCATCCCGAAGGCGGCCGAGAGGTGATCGCGGAAGCTCTCCCCGTCCCGCGCCGTCAGCAGCGGGGCGCCGAAAACGGCGTCGCCGCCGAGCGTCCCGGCGCCACGCACCGGGGTGCCGTAGACGGGATCGCCCTTCTTCTCCTGCTTGATCCGGATCAGGGCGAGCTCGTTGTCGGTCAACAGCACGATGACGGTATTGAGCCGGCAACGCTGGGCCGTGGCGATCTCGCCCGCGGTCATCAGGAAGCCGCCGTCGCCGACCACCGTGCAGACCCGGCGGGCCGGGTTCATCAGCTTGGCGGCGATCGCCGACGGGATGCCGAAGCCCATGGCGGACCATCCGTTGGTCATGATCTGCAGCCCCGGTTCGGGCGTCGGCCATTGCTGGCCGATCAGGTGGGTGTGGGCGCCGACGTCGCAGGTCATGATGCCGTCCGCCGGCAGGACCTCGCGCAATACCTCGAGCGCCGCCTTGGGCCCGAAGCCGCCGCCCATGGGCCTGAGGCGTTCGAACATCTCCGCCCGGCGCTGGGCCATGGCGCCGAGCTTCCATCCCTTGGGCCCGGCGGGCACGGCGGCCAGCGCGTCGATGGCCGCCCCGATGTCGCCGACCGCGTCCACCGCCAGGGTGTTGGCGGCCTGGTCGAGATCGGCGGGGACGGTATCGATGCTGACCACCGGCACCCCGGGCGGCAGCCAGGATTCGAAGTTGAACTCCACCGGGTCGTAGCCGATGGCGAGAATAAGGTCGGCCTGGCGATGGGTCTCGCCGACCATGTCGCTCAGGGCGTGGAAGAGGACGCCGGCATACGCCGGATCGTCCTCAACGAACATGCCCTTGGCCATCGGCGTCAGGACCACGGGAACCTGATGGGCGTGGGCGAAGGCTTGGATACGGTCACGGGCGCCGGCGCGAACGGCGCCGAGGCCAAGCGCCAGGATCGGCCTTTCCGCCTGGGCAAAAAGGTCGGCCGCTTGGGCGAGCAGCGCCGCATCGGCGGCGGGGGGTGGCGGCGGGGGCGAGAACGCGCCCTCGTCATCGGGCGCCGCCGGCGCCGCCGACAGGCCGAGCGGCAGGCCGATATGGACCGGTCCGGGCCGCTCTTCGAGGGCGAGGCGGGCGGCGTCGAACAGCTGGGCGCGCACGCCGTCGGGCGTGAGGCGCGTGGTCTTTTTGGTCAGCGGGCGAAACAGCGCCTGGTGATCGATGCCCATCTGGGTCGTCCGCCCGCGCAGGGGCGCAGGAATCTCGTCGGTGAAGGCGATCACCGGCGAGCGGTCGAGCAGCGCGCCGCCGATGCCGGTGGCGAGGTTGGTCGCGCCCGGCCCCAGGGTGCCGAAACAGGCGCCCGGCGCGTCCCCCAGCCGGCCGCAGACATCGGCCATCACGGCGGCGGCGCCCTCGTGGGTTGCGAGCACGAAGTCGATGCCGTCTGCCCGGCGCAGGGCCTCCATGTAATCGACCCAGCCGCCGGACGGCACCCCGAACACGTAGCGCACGCCGACCGCCCTGAGGGCGTCGACCAGCGCCTCGGCAACGGTGCTATCGCCGCTCATGGCCGTCAACCGCCCCCATGGGACCCCATGGCGTCATGATCGCCTCGGGCCCTACTCGAAGCTCGCATGGGCGCGCGCGCGGCCGGCGCCGTCCTCGGCGATCTCCTCCGGCGTGACGACGTTCTCCGCCCCCGGGCCCTCGAGACCGAAGAACCGGCGCATGCGTTCGTAGACGACCTCGTGGCGCAGCGCCGGATCGAGACCCTTGAACATCTCGTAGAAGATCGGCGACGGGTCCGGCCAGGTGCCCTGGGGATGGGGGTAGTCGGCGCCCCAGACCAGGATATCGCGGAGGATGTTGTCCTCGTGGGTGATCATCTGGGCGGCGATGTGATCCTCCTCGAAGGTCACCAGCGCCTGGCGCCGCAGGTATTCGCTCGGCAGCTCATCGAGCCCGGTGTCCTTGAACAGGCCCGGCCGTTCCTCGGCCTGGCGGTCCATCCAGTGGGCGAGGAACGGGACCCAGCCGGCACGGCATTCGGCGAACAGGACCTTCAGGCCCGGGTGGCGCATCAGCGCCCCGCAATAGGTGATGTCGGCGATGGGGCGGGCGAGGGAAAACGGCGCGCAGGAGAAGTACGCCATGCGCTCGCCGCGGTCCACCGGCGGGATGGTGCTGTCGGCGCTGCCGCCGATATGGGCGGCGAACACGACACCGGTCTCGGCGAAGGCCTCCCAGGCGGGCTCCCAGATCTCGTGAAACAGCGGCTCGGGGGCATCGAAGGGCACGAATTCGGCCGCCTTGCACCCCATGGCGGCGAGCCGGCGGATCTCGCCCGGAACCGACGCCGGGTCGAACGCCGGCAACAGCGGCAGGATCATCAGCCGGTCGGGATCATGGGCGTTCAGCTCCATGACCCAGTCGTTGTAGACGCGGTAGACCTCGTGGCACAGATCCGGGTCGTCGATGTCCCATTTGCGGGTCTGGCCGAACCCGACATAGCCGTAGACGTTGCCGTAATCCATGTGCTCAAGGAGCAGCGCGGGATCCGAGGGCGGCAGGGCGCCCTCGGGCAGGCGCGCGCCCGAGGCGCCGAAGATCCGCTGCAACAGGTCGGCGTTGTCCTTGCCGTCGGCGGTGCCGCCGTCGCGCCCGCCGATGACCTTGCCCTCGAAGCTCCAGAGTTCTTGGCCGTCGACCTCGACGACCTTGGGCGCGGCGTCCTTGAACTTGGGCGCCACCCGATCCTGCCAGAGATCGCGCGGGATCCAGCGCTGGTCGAGATGATTGTCGGCGGAATTGTATTTGTACCTGACCATGGTGCTCGTTCCGTCCTCGGGTTTGGCCGTGCGCCGGGCCCGCCGGTAGCGGCGCCGGCGCTATTTCTTGCCGCGATTGCCCCAGCCCAGGTGGGTGACATCGATGATCACGCCGTTGGGATCGCGGAACTTCTCCTCGTAGAAGGTGGTGGGCGCATCGTCCGTGGGCCGGCCCATGAAGTACTTGCCGCCGGCCGCCTCGATCTTGGATTCGGCCTCGCGCAGCTCGTCGACCTGGAAGCCGATATGGTGCAGGCCGACGAAATCCTTGCCCCGTTCGTCCTCCCCTTCCACGTAGCCCGCCCATTCATCGGACTTGTACTTCAACAGCGCCACCGTGATCACCCCGTCGGACACGTAAACCCCCTTCGCCAGCGGCGAATCGGTGGTGCCGACGCGCTCCATGTCGAACGCCTGGCAGTAGAAATCGGCGATGGCATCGGGATCGGGAACCGACATCGCGATGTGTCTCAGCTTGGCCATGGTCTCTCACTCCCTCTCTGCCCCCGGACTCTACACGCATCCGCGGGCCAAGTGCCACACGTGAACATCGGCGTGGCATGCGCTCGTCCCGGCGGCGCGGCGCGAAGGAGACGCATAACCCACATTACCATTCCTGCCGAGGCGGCGGCCCCGATGCTTCGGGCAGTAGCGGCAAGACGGCGCTGCCGAAAACTCGGCGGCGCAGAACGCGCTCGAGACCGTTGGCGCTTCGCGATCAGAACCGCAGGATCAGGGTCGCGGTTGCGAAGGTATTGGAGACGTAATTGCGGGAGAACTCGTGGCTGACGGCGAAATTCGTCATCACCCCGGGGCCGTGAAAGAAGGTCAGGCCTGCATTCGCCATGGCACCGTCGCGGTCGTCGTCGGGCTCGGGCTGTCCGAACCCGACGGAGAAATCCATCGGATTGACATCATAGATATAGGTCGCCCCCACGGTCACCACGCCGCCATCGAAGAACTTGCCGACGCGCCCTTCAGCCTGCAGCTGGCCGAGGTGAATGTTCCGCTCCTCCACGACATTGCCGTTGCTCTCGGTGAAGCCGTCGATCTTCTCGTCGCTGTACACCACCCCGAGCCGGCCGCTCAGGTACCAGGAGCGCAGCACCGTCGTGGCCGTGGCGCTGACCTGGCCGAGCCAGCGCCGGCTTTCGGTCGAGGATTCGATATCGCCCAGGCCGACCACCAACTGGCGCGACTGTTCAATGTCGAGATGGGTGTAGGCGACCATGGCGCTGAGCTCGAGCCAATCGGTCAGCTGCACGGCACCGTAGGGCGCGATCGTCACGCTGTCGGATTCGTAATCCCCGAAATTGAACCGGGTCGCCAGATCCATCCGGTCCCGGGCGAGACTGACCCCCACGGTATGGCCCTTGCCGAACTTCCGGTCGAGGCCGACGGTCCCGGTGAAAAGATCGCCGGAATGATCGGTTGCCGTATGGTCGTTGTCGAAATTGCCATAGGACGCGCTGAACCAGAGCTGCCAGGGCCGCGGCCGGGGACCGCCCGCGGCCGCCGTTTGACCGCCCCCCAGGGACGCCAACTGGCGCGGGACGGTCCCCAATCGTTCCGCTTCGGATGCGAAGGCCGTGGTGCGCTGGGCCAAGATACGGGCAAGGCCTGTCTGGTCGCGGATGGTATACAGCGGGCGGATG